>NZ_SJPT01000002.1:0-300000 GCF_007860095.1 Novipirellula galeiformis
AATCGTGTTGGCGTTACCGGCAATTCGGGCGGCGGCACCATGACGACTTGGCTGTGCGGTTTGGATCCGCGTTGGTCGATGGCGGCACCGAGTTGTTTCGTCAGCACGATACGTCGCAACTTGGAAAACGAAGAACCTCAGGACACCGAACAATGTCCGCCTCAGGCATTGGCGCTCGATCTGGATCATGCTGACTTCCTGGCCGCGATGGCTCCCAAGCCAGTTATCATTTTGGCCAAGGAACGTGACTTTTTCGATGTGCGTGGAGCGGAAGAAACCTACGCTCGGTTGCGGCGTCTGTACCGCTTGCTGGGCGCCGAAGACAACGTTGCCCTGTTTGTTGGTCCCACCGGACACGGTTACTCAACCGAGAACCGCGAAGCCATGTACTCGTGGTTCAACCACGCCAGCGGGATGGCGGCCGGCGATACCGATCGCACGTTCGGTGGAGTGTTGAGTTCGACCGGTGAGGTTCCCTTCACGGCGGAGCCCGAGATCCGAATCGAAAAGGACGAAACGTTGCAGTGCACCCCCAAGGGGCAAGTCGATGCAATGGAAAACACGCGAACGATATACGATTTCACCCGCGAAAAGTCACAACAGTTCGCTGCGGCGCGCAAACCCCTCAGCGGCGAAGGCCTGCAAAAGGCCGTGACCGATGTATTGAAATTGCCCGCCGAACGCGGCGAAGTACCGGATTATCGTATCTGGGCCGATCTGCGGGCACGTGATTATCCGACCAAGCACGCGGTCGTTTATTCGGTCGACACGGAGCCTGGGATTCAGGCCAGCGTGTATCGCTTGACCAAGGGACGCTGGTATTCGCGTCCCGAGCGCACCGGCAAACGGGCGTTATTGTATGTTGCGCATCTGTCGAGCGACGACGAGCTACGCAACGAGCCTTTGATCCGCGAACAGATGCAGGCCGAACCCGATTCGCCCCTATTCGCCTGTGACGTCCGCGGCATCGGCGAATCACGTCCCGATACCTGCACACCGGGATCGTTTCACAGTTCCTACGGCAGCGATTATATGTATGCGATCCACAGCCTGATGCTCGATCGTCCCTACGTCGGTCAAAAGACACTCGATGTGCTGCGAGTGCTCGATTGGTTAGCGTCGGTGGGGCATACCGAGATTCACATCGTGGGTCGAGGCTGGGGCGCGTTGCCCGCTACGTTCGCCGCCGTGATGTCGGATCAAGTGAAGCAGGTGACGCTGAAAAACGCGTTGACCTCGTACAGCGAGATCGCCGAAAGCAAGCACTACGAATGGCCGCTTTCGACGCTGCTTCCCAACGTGTTAGCCCAATTCGATCTTCCCGATTGCTACGAAGCATTGCAAGCCAAGCAGTTGCGTCAGATCGAACCCTGGAACGCGCAGGCTAAATAACGTCTGCGTCGCCTTAACGACCGCGTCCCCGTAGCGTTCGGTCGCCAGTCCAGTGGATGGGAGAATTGCCCCGTCCACGTTCGGGTGAGCGTCGCTACGACCGGTTGCGGGCAGCGGGCCATCAGCCCATTCCGCCATCGATTGCGCAACGCGATATGTTATCGCTTCGTTCCGCAAAGCGTTAGTCGTTGTTCGCTCCGCGAACACAACGAATTGCGATCGATCCGTCCGTAAAGAAGCTGGATAGATCGCAATTCGATAGCGGTCACGACAATGGAGAAGGCAAAGCCATCCCCGACTACCGCCGCGGCTGTTCGATTTCCAGTCGCCTACCATGCCCTCAAAGCGTTTTCTTCACACAGGCTGCTGGATATCAAACTGGGCGTCGGTGCGTTTCGCGATAGTGCGGACATCGTGCTGGAAGTCGGAGGTGCCTTCGATCGCTCGTTAAAACTCCGCTCGCACCGCGGCGACCGGCCCCCTCGACGGTGCGTTTCTATTGCGCAGCATCACGCATGACTAAGACAAACGGCAAAGCGTCGTAGCATTGCCACGATCTTTACGGCGGCGGCAAAACACAAGGCAACCGCCAGCACATCCGAACACCAGCAAACTGGCAGGTTCGGGAACCGTGGCAGCGGACGTGACCGTAAACGATGCACCCTGCACGTCGGGTACAAGCGTCGTGAAATCGAAGTCGTCCAGGAGTAGGGTGGTACTATTTGCAAAGGGGGTGTTGTCGATCAAAAAGCCAATGGTGTAGTCACCTGGAGTGGGCGGAGCGACGGCTGACAAAGTCCCCAATCGAATGTAGGCGGTAGCCTCCGGGATTCCTGTGTCAGAACCAAATGGTGGCGTATCGGCGTCCAGAGTGACGATTCCGTCGTCGGATACATCGGGATCAAACGAGAAACTCAGCGAACCGATCAAGCCGGCATCGGGAACAAATGAAAACCCAGAAAAGTCTGTACCGCCAACGGTTAACGCTGCGTCGCTAGCAGTGAAATCCAAAGTGATGGAAATGATGCTGTCCGTAGGGCTCGGCAACGCCACGTTCCTAAGTTCGATATCAAAATCGACGACATCTCCCGGTGCGATGGGATCAAGCGTTGTCGTTGTGGCCGTAATCAAACCAGCTTGAACCTGGGCAGTGCAACAGGCGATCGTCACCCACAGCGTGGCAGCAAGTGACAATCGACAACTTGTTTTAGTAAATAGCATGAGGTTTCTCTTGAGGTTCAATCGGAAGGTGTCGTTTCTTGAGGAATCAATCCAGCTGCTTGCCCACACAGCTGCGAAGCCAGACGTAGTAGTCGCGGGTGGAGATAATGCCATCGCCGTCGAAGTCGAAGGCGGAGTCATAGCCGGCCATTCCGGCACGGGCTCCAAATTGGACTTTGGTGCGATCGAACCAGGTGGCTCGGTCGGAGATGCCGACAATCGCGTCGCCATCAAAGTCGCCGCTCAGTTGATGGAAATGGTAGCGGTAGACTCCGTCATCGGTTCCATCGGAGTCCACAAAACTTGCATCGATCGTGTCGTGGATACGCAGTTCGTACCGACCATCGGCCAGGATCGATTGGGTGCCTCCCGCAGTCAAATCGATCAGCAATCGGCTCGTCGCCATATCCCAGCGGAACTGGTCAGCGGTCAACGCGACGTTGGTGCTAAATCCAGCTCCGGTATGGAGTGAGATCGCACTCAGGATCTGACCGCTGTCGATCATGCTTTGCGCGTCGAAGTCGCGATCGAACTGAATGGCTAACTGAGTCGTGTTGCTGCGCTGCAGGGCTCCGTCATTAACCGTCACACCGGACACCGACAGCGGGTCCGCTGCGAGGTTGACGTTTAGGCTGAATGTGGTGCGCGAAGTGATTCCGAAGCTATCGGTGGCCGTGATCGTGACCGTTTGACTCTCATCGGTCGTGTCGTTGGTATTGAAGGACCAAGACCAGGTTCCACTGCCATCGTCAGCTTGTGTGACGGTCCCGATCGAAGCCGACAGGCTCACGACATCGCCAACGGAATCCGAGAAGGTGATGGTATTGCTGGCGACGTCGCCTTGGTCGACCGTCAGCTCCGAGAGTTCGACGGCAACCACAGGCGGTAAGTTCGTGACATCAAAGTGGGCGATTCGCGTGGCGACTTCGACGTCATCGACTCGAACCGAATAACGGAAGCTGGCGGAACCGAGTTCAGCGGCAACGAAACGGACGGTATGGTCGTCACTTAGGATTTCGGCTTCGCCGTTGACCGCTTCCGTGATAACGAACGTCGGATCGGTCAGTTCTAGATCAGCAACCAGCGACAGCAAGTCGAGGTCCCGCTCGCCAGCAACGAGGCTATCGAAAACATTGTCGGCGAGGTAGCTGACCAATCCCGCATCTTGCCGCTCCAAATGGTCAGTGATCTCCGCTTCGATTTCAAATTCCGAAACGATCGGGACTTCATCGATCTGGAACGTGTTACCGATCGCCGACAACGAATGGGGACCAGCGTTGTCAATCAGATCGCCATCGCCATGAATGATGATCGTGTTTCCACCGGGATCATCGGCAGTCCCCAGATCAACCTTTCCGCCGGTGACCTGAATGGCTGGCCGATCAGCCGTCGTCGTTTCTTCGATCCTGCTGTTGCGTAGCGTCAAGCTTCCGCCCTGGACGAGGATGGTGGGAGCGTCGGTGGCATTGGTGAAGGTGAAACCCTCGACGATCAGATTTCCGGATTCCAGCGTCAGTGCGGGCGAAGCACCCACCCAGGTTGGCCCGTTAGAACCGTTGATGCGAACGGTGATACCGGCTGGCAGTTTGATGGTTTCGCCGCTGTACACGCCTGCCGTCAGGTTGATGGATATTTCTAGCGTCTCTCCGACATTCAGGTTTTCGAGTTGGGTAATAGCCTGAAGCGTGGAGGTCAGTTTTTCCGGATCAGACGCGATGGTGAGGATCGGCTCCTTTTCATCTGTTGCTTCCTTGACCCAGTCCTTCAAGCCAGCGGAAAGGCTAGACAGGTCAAGACTGGCACCAAACGGATTCACCCCATCCCGGCCAAAAACCACATAACTTTGACCAGCCTGACCATCGGCGTAGTATGCTCCGATGATCAGATCGTCAATTCCGTCGTTGTTGACATCACCAGCACCGCTGACGGAATATCCTGAGAAGTCACCTGAATCAAAGCCGTAGATCACGAACCCATTGCTGCCGTCCAGAGAATTCAGTTCGACGCTGGCAGCAAACGGATGTTCCTCATCTCGACCAAAAATCACATAACTTTCACCAGCATCAGATTGACCATTGCCAGACCCATTGGCGGAATATGCTCCGATGATTAGGTCGTCGATTCCGTCGTTGTTAATGTCACCAGCCCTGCTGACGGAAATGCCTGAATGGTCGCTTGAATCAATGCCGTGAATTGCGAAACCACTGCTACCGTTCAGGGAGCTCAGGCTGACGCTGGCGGCAAACGGGACCTCCGCGTTCCGGCCAAAAATCACGTAACTTTCACCAGCAGCAGACTGGCCATTCCCTGCCCCATCGGCGTAGTATGCTCCGATGATCAGGTCGTCGATTCCGTCGTTGTTAATGTCACCAGCGCCGCTGACAGAAATGCCTGAAGAGTCGTCTGAATCAATGCCGTGGATTACGAAACCATTGCTGCCGTCCAGTAAACTCAGGTCGATGCTGGCGGCAAACGGATCCTCCGCGTCCCGGCCAAAAATTACGTAACTTTCACCAGCATTAGACTGGCCATTACCTGACCCATTGGCAAGGAATGCTCCGATGACGAGGTCGCTGATTCCGTCGCCGTTAACATCACCCGCACCGCTAACGGAGATGCCTGAACTGTCGCCTGAATCAACACCGTGGATCACGAAGCCATTGCTGCCGTCCAGAGAACTCAGGTCAACGCTGGCACCAAACGGATCCTCCGCGTTCCGGCCAAAAATAACGTAACTTTCACCAGCACCAGACTGGCCATTGCCAGCGCTGCCGGCAATATATGCTCCGATGATCAAGTCGTCAGTTCCGTCGTTGTTGATGTCACCCGCACCGCTAACGGAGATGCCTGAACGGTCGTTTGAATCAATGCCGTGGATCACGAAGCCATTGCTGCCGTCCAGAGAACTCAGGTCAACGCTGGCAGTAAACGGAGCCACCGCCTTTCGGCCAAAAATCACATAACTTTCACCTACCTGGCCATTGGCGTTGGGGGCTCCGATGACTAGGTCAACAATTCCGTCGTTGTTAACGTCACCAGCACCGCTGACGGAAAAACCAGAAGAGCCGCTCGAATCAATGCCGTGAATCACGAAACCATTACTGCCGTCAAGGGAACTCAGGTCGACGCTGGTGGTAAACGGATCCTCCGCGTGCCTGCCAAAAACCACATAGCTTTCACCAACATTGGATCGGCTATTATCAATCCCATCGGCGTAGGGGGCTCCGATGACCAAGTCATCAATTCCGTCGCTGTTCACGTCGCCAGCGCTGCTGACGGAATAACCTGAACTGTCAACTGAATCAACACCGTGGATCACAAAGCCACCGGTGTCGAGAATCGTCCCGATTCCCTCACTGCGGGTGATCGCGGCATTTCCAGTGACTCCACTCAGTCTCACCACAAACGTCTCGTTCGTTTCAGCATAGGTGTCTCCTTGAGCGATTACAGTAATTGTCTTGGTGGATTCACCGTCCAAAAATGTGAGTGTGTCCGCGACTGGCAGATAGTCGGAGTTATCCACAGTGGCCGTTCCGTCTACCGTCTGATAGTCAACACTGACCTCTCCCACCAGCGAGCCACTACGTGTCACGGTGAATACAAATGGAGTTGGTCCCACCGCACCTTCGACTTTGCTAACGTTGCCAATCGTCAAAAGACTGGAACGAATCGAGACGATATGGTCTTCGACTTCGCCATCACTGGCAAACCCGGTCGGTACGGAGGCGGCTTGTATGTCAGTGCTCAGACGGAATCGGGCGTACGTCGTGCCATTGAAACCGACGGGTACCATCGGGAAGTCCAATTCGACCGTCGTCGATTCGGGATCCGGGTTAACCGAATGCTGGGCGGAAAGATCGAACGTCCCGTCGCCGTTGGAGTCGATCCAGCCGTACAGCATTGCCGGTTTCGCGGTTCGATTGGTTACCACCACCGTTACGGTGGGGCTCGTACCTCCAATAAACGTCAACGAGCCAAACGCATCCTCGTCATCCGCCAATTCTCCGTGAAAGAGGTCACCAGTAACATCATCTGAGTTGGCTTGGCTGCCGGGATTCGCGGTGAACTCGCCGTCAACGAATTTACCGATGAAGATATCTTGGTCGATTTGGTGTGATGGCCCGCTGTCACTTATGGACGTGTTGTAGTTGCCAGGTCCCGTGCCGGGGCCGGTATCTGGGGCATCACCGTAGTCCCTGCTGAGCAAACTCGCGAGGTATTCTCCGCCCGCACCGTCATTGGACAGCAATCGGAGGATGGTCATCGTCGAGTCCGAACTGCCCGCCAATAGAATGCGATCGAATTCATCCACGAACACACCACCGATCGATTCCGAAGTGCTGCCGAGGTCGATGATTTTTTTGCCGCCGTCGCCGAACGCTTCGTCGAGGGTGCCGTCAGAGTTGATGCGGGCAACCGCGAAGTCCGAAACACCATCCGACGGTGAAAAGGTGTAGCCGCCGACGATCACGCGATTGGAACTGTCGACCGCGATACTCTGTGCGCTATCAGCATCGCCACCGAAGTCAATGGATAGCTTGCCGTCGTCGTCAAAGCTGACATCAAGCGAGCCGTCGGGGTTAAGCCACGCGATAGCAACGTCGGTTTGAGCAGCCGAATAGTCGTAGTAATAGCCACTGATGACGATTCGTCCAAATCGATCGATCGTGACTGCCGATGGCACATCCGAGCTGTTTCGATTGGCGTCCACGATATTGATGGTTTGAATCCCATCGCCGCCAAATCCAGTGTCGAGTTGGCCGGTGTTGAGATATCGAGCTGCCGCAAAATCGCTGTTAACTGTGCCCACGATCACAATGTTATCGTTCTGATCGACCGCTAAATCCGTGGGGTGGAACGCAAGCTCGACGTATTGACCGGAACCGAATGTCGAATCAAGAGTTCCTGAGGCTGTCAACCGTGTCAGGATTTTAGCATTTCCGGAAGTGCCGGAAATCAGGATACGCCCCTGACTATCGACCGCCATCGCGGTCGGTCTGTCACTTTGGCTGTTGAAGTCGTGGATGGACAGGCCGTTGGTGCCAAAGCTTGCATCGAGTTCACCATCAGCCGTCAGGCGATAGATGTTGAGGTTCTCTTTCGTGCCCGAGTTTAAGTTGCTCTGTCGACCATTCGTTAATAGGATGATTCGCCCTTGGTCATCAATATGGACCCCGATGGCGCGGTCTGAATTGTTGAAAGGATTCGTATCCAGTCGCACAAGACCTCGATCACCAAATCCAAGATCAAGCTGCCCGTCATCGAGATATCGAATGACCAGGACGTCACTCGATCCTGAAGAGTGCCCGATGGCAACGATTTTTCCGTCGGGCTGATGCGAGACAATTTCTGAAGCGAATCCGTTCGAATACGGACTTCCAATGTCGGTGGTGAGCTTGCCATCACGACTGAAAGTGCTGTCAAAGTCTCCATTGTTGGTCAGCCGCGCAACGGCAAAGTCAGAAGTCCCCGTTCCTGCAACCAGGATATTGCCGACCGGATCGATCGCCAAAAAGCCTCCAAAGTCGCGTTCGTTACCAAAGTCAACAATCTGGACCCCGTCGTCGTCAAAGGTATCGTCAAGTTCTCCCGAAACGGCAAGTCGGATCACCGCAATGTCCTCGCGCTGTCCGGACTCTTGAGTTTGGGCTGCAATCAGGATGCGGTCGCTGCCATCGATCGCCAGGCCATAGGTAAATTCCTGCTGTGAAAAGATGTCGACGATATGTTTTCCATCGTCTGAGAAATTCGTGTCGAGTACTCCGCCATTCGTCAATCGGGCGACGGCAATGTCTGTCCCGGATTCGCCACCTTGAAAGGATCGTCCAGTGACGACAATTCGCCCCAAACTGTCGATGGCGACAGAGCCTGGATAATCGCCCTTGTTATCGAAGTCGATTGTCTGGATACCGTCGCTGTCGAAAGTATCGTCGAGTACTCCGTCCTTTGTCAGACGAATCACCGCCAGATCACGTTGGCTACTCGATCGGAGGTTCGTATAGCCGCCCATCACGATTCGATCCAGAACATCGATGGTAAGGGATGTCGAGATATCCGTCGTTCCGCCAAGATCGAAGTGATTCTTTCCATCTTCCGAAAACGTCGAATCAAGCACTCCATCTGCGGTTAGTCGCGCAACGGCGAAGTCGTAATCACGGTCGACGATGTGCTGAGCACTTCCACCAACAACAATTCTTCCCGTACTGTCGATGGCGACATCTGGGGTTCCTGTTTTGCGTCCATCGAAGTCGATGAACTGAAAGCCATCGCTTCCGAAGCTGGTGTCGATATCCCCGTTGGGCATCAAACGAGTGATCGCGAAGTCTGATCTTCCTGATCCATCGGTGTACGACAATGCCCCCGCAATGATGATTCGATTCTGGTCATCCAGGACCATACTGCTCGCCGACATGCGGGCGCCATCGAACCACATCCGGTGCTGAGCGACTCCCAGGTTGCCAAACGTCCCGTCGGCTACACCATCCATGTTCAATCGGAGGACGGTGACGTCAGATCCATTACTCCCCAGAATCAATGATTGTCCGTTGGATGGATACGCAACGACGTCCACGACGCTATCGGTATTTGGCTTTCGAGAGTCCGTACGGACAACTCCGTTATTACCAAAACCGGGATCAAGCGAACCGGAGGGGATCAGGTTCTGGTAGCCGTTGCCGATCCCCGTTACGACGTAATCTTCGACTTCGCCATCGAGTGCACGACCGGTGGGAACCGCCGCACTTGCGTCGGTACTGAAGCGGAACCGCGCGTAGGTCGTTCCCGAAAATCCTTCTGGAACCTTGGGGAACGTCAGCGTGACTATCTCACCAAGGCTGCCTTTACCGACGGCTGCAGAAGGTACAGAGAGGGATACTTGTTCGCCCCCATCAAATTCGCCATTCATGTCGTAGTCGATCCAGCCGTAGAGCGCTGCATCACTACCAGTCAGGTTCGTGACGTACAGATCGACGGACGGATTTTGACCGACGGCCAGATTTCGTAGTTGTGATGGATCAACCAAGCCATCTTCGTCGTTACCAAAACCGGTGACGTCATCGCCTGTCGCCGCATCGTTCGGATTCGGTGCCTTTTCGACATCGACGAACGAACCCAGAAAGATGTTCGAATCAAGTTCGTGCGATGGCGACCGCATTGCGGTGGAAGCATCCGCTAGCTGCACTAGATAGTCACTGGATCCTGCTCGAACCATCAATTCCGGCAGGTCATTGCTGTTGCTGTCGTCCATCACAGCGATGGACCGTCCGAAGGATCCGTGGTTGTCCGCAGAGTCTTCTGGACCGCCTCCCATCCCGGTGGCAATTTTTGAGACGTCGGTTACGGAGCCATCCCTTGCCAACTGCAAGACGTAGACGGCACCTCGATTCATACCGCCGGTGTTGTCGTACGGAGCGCCGACAGCGATGTCAAGGATCCCATCCCCGTTGGCATCGCTAATCGATGCCACGGATGTTCCGAACCGGTCGTCTGCAGAAATCGGCATCCCAGTGCTTTGTGAGATGATATTTCGGCCTTGCTCCGTGCCATTGTTGTTCAAGTATACGACGAAAGCTGCACCGCTGCGGCGATTGGCAAGCGTGTCGGAATAAGTAGGGGCACCGATCAGCAAGTCGGTCACATGATCGTCATTGAGGTACCCAAGATTGACGACCGAGCTGCCGAAGTCTCCCGGTCCGCTGATCACTTGGTAGTCGTCAACGACTCCATTCGCCCCCATCAGGAGGATGAAGACCCTTCCATCGCCTTCAAATCCTGCAGCCCCCACGGCCAGATCATCGTATCCGTCCGCATCAATGTCTCCAATCGAAGCGATCGAGATGCCAAAACCCGCTGGTTCAGACAGCGATGGTCCATTGCCGCTGTCGCCGCCGATGATTGTGGAACCGATCGACTTCCCATCGCGGTCCAGAAAGACGACATCCAGTCGGCCCGCGGCTTCGCTACCGATCCCAGGTGAGCCGATGACGACGTCGGGAATGCCGTCGCCGTTCAGGTCACCCAATCCCGTGAACGATTCGCCCAAACGGTGCGTCTGAAGATCGACGGGAATCGCGGTTGACTCCACTCGTTTCACGGTGCCATCCGGGTTCAGCAAATGGATCTCTACGCCGGGAGAGTTTCCGCCGATCAACACCGATGCGGCCAGGTCATTCGTCCCATTGCCGTCAACGTCACCGATGTTGTGAAACGCCCCGTCGACAAGTTGAGACTGCGGCGTGGTCGCTGTGGAAACAATGCTTCCGGAGTTTCCGATCGCTGCATCGCCATGGTCGAAGTACGTTTGCCCCGAGCCTATTGGGGGTATGATCGTGACGAGATAGTCTTCGACTTCGCCATCGAAGGCGGCCCCGGTCGGTGCTGCGGCTGCACCATCGGTACTCAATCGGAACCGCGCGTATGTCATACCCGCCACCCCGGCTGGAATGAATGGGAATGATAATGGGACAGTCGGCTCGGTTGTTTTGTCCGGTACGGGAAACTCGCTCCGCTCACTGAGATCGAAAACGCCGTCGAAGTTGAGATCGATCCAGCCGTAGAGCATGCCATCGCTGCCGGTGTCATTGGTCACAATGACGTCTACCTGCGACGTTTGTCCCGCCGTCAGTGTCAAGACACCGCCGGGAAGAATCAGACCATCATCGTCATCACCGTCTGCCAAATTCGATGGATTGGCAAAGACATCCGCAGTAATGGAAGTGCCAAGATAGATCGCATCATTGACGATGTGTACTGGACCATCATCATGGGCGTGGGTGTTGTAGTTCCATGGTCCCGTGCCATCGCCGCTATCCGGAGCATCACCGAAATCACCGCGACGAAGTACGCCGATACTCATTTCAATTAGTCCGCCCTGGCTGTCACATCGCGGCGGAGCGGCTGTCACAAAGTCAACTCCACCTTCGCCATCGACGTCTCCTAGTACAGCCAAGTCGACACCTACGTCCGAGTAACTCCAGCCCTCGGGGGTTTTTAATTCAAGTTGTTCTTTGACCGTTCCATCGGCATTCAGCAAGAGCCGATGAATGCTTCCAAATCGTACGTCGCAAAACCCTTGCGTTGTATCGGTCGAAGTCCTACCGGGCGCTCCGACCAGTACGTCCGCGACCCCATCACCATCCAAGTCTCCTGGTGCGGCAACGGCTAATCCGAAGAGTTCTGCTGAGGTATCTGTGCCAAGCTTTGATAAGTCGTAATCGAATGTTTTACGATCACGAAGTTCTCCTTCTGACGATAAGAACACCACATCCAAGAATCCATTTCTGCCAACGGCGATCTCCAGCAATCCGTCGCCGTCGAGGTCGCCAATCGCGGCGAGGTCTTGAGCGTCAATCCCCGAGAGGCTTGTGCGGTCAATCACGCTACCCTCGCTCGACATGAAAAGGATATCGATTGCCGCATCGTAGGTATCGGTCACCAGGGCACCGGGTCCGGTGTACCGTTTTCGCTCGTATTCCTGTTGAGATACCGCGAGGTCGGGCACCCCATTGCCGTCCAAATCACCGACAGTAGTAATCGCTCGACCAAAGTTCAGATTAGCGGGATCAAAGTTGGCGTCGTCAGGGCCGAGGTTGGGGGTGGGGCCAATCTCCGCGAAATCGCGCAGCGAGCCATCCGTTTTTAAATACAGTATCTGAACTTTGCCATTTGCGTCTGGTGAAAAACGTGACACATCAGGGAATGTACTCCCCACCGCTAGTTCGTCGATTCCGTCACCGTCCAGGTCACCGGCAGACGCGAGCGACCCGATCGTTCCAAAACCGTTTCCGCCCACCCGGTCTCCACGAATCTCCGTGGTTGTGATGATTCGCCCTTCTGGACCGACAAACAGTACCTGGACCGCGTTACCAGCCGCGACGGCCATATCGCGATAACCATTGCCATCAACATCGCCGAGGGAAGTGACATGGCGAGTGTTTTGTCCGTGGACGCCAAACGGACCGATCTCACTACGAGCGACCGGCGATCCATCCGCATTCAACGAAACGATTTCGACCGAACCGCTCCACGCATCGTTGGATGCACTAATCGCAATCTCAATCGATCCGTCACCCGAAGGATCAACCGACAGGTCACCGAGAAACGCCATCGCACTAGCATACTTGGCGTCCGCATGCTGCGAATTCGATTTCAGTGCATACCGCTGTGCCGCCTCCAGAGTGCCGTTGGCATTCAGGAACAGCACGTAGGCTGCTCCCTGGACATCATTGGTTGGTTCACTATCCGCAAGCGAGCGTCCGCGGAGCGTCGGATCTCCGACGATCAGTTCGAACCTACCGTCGCCATCGAGATCTCCTGCGACCAGTGAATTTCCGAAGCCATAGTCATGCCGAGCACTGTAGTCAATGAAGTTGCTGGTCAAGTGTGTACGATGCAGTACCTCAAAGTCCGCATTGAGTGACAGGATTTGAACGATTCCCTCGTCATCGTTCCCACCACGCTGAATTCCCACAGCGATTTCGATATTGCCGTCGTCGTCCAGGTCTCCCAGCAGCGTGATGGCTTTACCAAATATATCGTTCGAATCAGGAGCCAAAGGCGCGGACGCGATGTGTGAAATCGTGGCAGTTTTCTGAACGGCACCACTTGAATCGACGGAGAGAATCTGGAAATAGTCGGTGTGTCCTACTTTGGGATTCCTGACGACCAGCTCCTGCGTCCCATTGTTTCCGAGATCGCCGAGGTGCGCGATCGGCTCGCCAACTCCTGTAGCAATCGACTGTACGCTTTTGGCGGTTCCCACACTGTTTAAGTAAATGACATGCAACGACGTAGCGTCCGACAAGGCTTCGCCGGATGAAACAGCGAGATCGACGAACCCATCCCCGTTGAGATCCCCGATCGGTGCAATTTTTAGGAGGTTGCCACTGTACGGCGCAGACTCCCCAATGCCTGCTGCTCCGAGCGGGATGATGGTTCGTTTTGAATAAGAACCATCCGATTCGAGAAAGAAGATGTGGACAGCTCCTGTGCCTTCCCCTTCGGAATTGTCCCCTGGAACGGCGACCGCGAGATCGGTGACGCCGTTTCTATCCAAGTCGCCCACTTTCGCGATCGAATCACCGAATTTGAAGTTGTAGCCCACAAAGGGAGCGTTGGGATAGTTGGTATGGTCATCTGCCGCCACACGATAATACTGCAGCATTTCCGCTTCGTCGGTGTGCGGTAAGAAGATGTTGGCCACGTAGTCTTCGACCTCTCCGTCGCTCGCCAGGCCGGTCGGGCTGGCTGCTGCACCATCGGTGCTGAAACGGAACCGGGCTTGCGTCTGGCCGTGGAAACTCGAACCAATCTCAGGGAAAACCAACTGGACGGTTTTGGATTCGGCAAAGCCGACGATTGTCTCGGGGGTCGCCAGAGCGCGTTCGGTTTGGTTATCAAACACGCCGTCGCCATTGAAATCGATCCATCCGTGCAGTGTGGCCGGGGCGTCTGTCCGATTCGTTACAACGACGCTCACCTCCGGCTGACTGCCATGAGTCACGTTCAGATCGAAGTGGGGGTTGCGCAAACCATCGTCTTTCAGCCGATCCGGTGTGCCCTCGCTCGGACGCCCCATGAAGATTCTCGCATCGATCGTGTGCCGAGGTCCGTTATCCACCAGCGACGTCTGGTAATCCCCAGGGCCCGTGCCGACGCCGAAATCCGGCGCATCACCGAAATCCATGGCCAACAGGTGACGGTCCTCCAGACGTTCAATGCCGACGCGGCGGTGCGTCGATCGCAACGCTGCGGATAGCTGACGGCGAGACGTTTTGCGGTGCTGGGTACGGCGACGCGAGATGGAGACGCGTTGGGTAGATCGCTTCGAAAACATGCGGGCCATCGTCGTATATAGGGTGAGGCGTTTTGTTCGGTGGGTTGCTTCGGGGCCTGCGTCAGGCCACAGCACGACGACACATCCCGCTACTACATTGGGCGTAGAGATCAGCGGAAACCGGAAAATTAAATCCGTAAACTTGAAAGCTGACTGTCTCACCACTAGGATGTCTGCATCTCGCCGAGATGCGATGGGGGTGCGGTGGACACCCGGCTAGGCGGCTAGGATCTCGCGGCCGAGCCGTTGCCGCGTTACCCAACGCTTGAAAGTTGACAGACACAGACCTGCGGGAGCCCCATCCGATGCCCTCTACGATTCGCGATCCCCATAGGAGCATTCCCACCGACGGCGGTGGCGAGTGTTTTGACGTGGAATTAATTGAGCGATTGCTGCCGCAATTGTCCCGGATCGCTAAGCGCTCCATTGCTCGCCAGTGGCAGGCGAAAGTCGCTGTGTCCGACATTGTCCAGGACACGTTCATGGAAGCGACACAAACCCTGCCCGACTTTTCAGGGTCCACCATCGGTGAATTTAATGAATGGCTGCGGGCGATTCTGACCAACAACCTGCGAGATGCGCGTCGCAAGTATGTCGATACTCAGAAACGATCGATCGACCGTGAGCAACCACTGAATCGACTTTCTGCACCAACGCTTTCCGCCACTGATCCGTCTCCCAGTCGAGTTGCCGAGTCGAATGAGTTCGATCGCGAATTGCACTGTGCCATCCAAGGACTGGCTCCCACGGACCGCCAGATTTTAGCGTTACGCTGCCAGCAAAAACGGACGTTCGCGAAAATTGGAGATCAATTGAAGATGAAAGAAGACACGGTACGAAAACGGTGGGGTCGAATTTTAAGCGCGCTGCATCGACGCCTGCAAAGCTTCGATTCGCGAGCTTTCTCAAGACATCCATGATCTGCCTGCGGCAGGAAGCCCATGAATAAATTTCGCGATCCTGATCCGGGAAGGCCACACGATGGCGTGGACCTTCCGGAGTTAGACGAATCCTTTCAGCTACTCGCCGCCGCGGCGACTGCCGAAGAACTGGAAATGGTCGCCGAGCAACTCGGCGGTGACCAGGCGGCGTTACTAAAACGGCTCGCCAAACACTTCTCCAAATCCCCTGCTGATCCCGCGGTTGCCGCGGATGGACATGCCATTCCCGATCGTGTGGGCCGCTTTACCATCCTTCGCGAAATCGGCAGCGGTGGTTTCGGTGTCGTCTATCTTGCTCGTGACGAAACGATCGGGCGCGAGGTGGCGGTTAAACTTCCGCGACGCGATCTAATACGGGATACGCTGCGACGGCAACAGTTGGTTCACGAAGCTCGCACGGCGGGGGCATTGGAACACCCGAATATTATCCCCGTCTATGAAAGCGGAACCGACGGCGAAATGGTCTACATCGTTTCGGCGTACTGCGATGGTCCCGACTTAGCCAGCTGGCAATCCTTGCAACGCCAACAATCAACGTCGATCGAAGCGGCTGTGTTTGTCAGCAAGCTGGCCAACGCCGTAGCCTACGCCCATGCGCAAGGAGTCGTACACCGCGATATCAAGCCGAGCAATGTATTACTTGCACGTGAACCGAGCCTGACGGACTCCAACGAAGTCCATGACCCCAAGGCGTCAAATTCATCGTTGCCGTTGTCGAGGTATCAACCGCGATTGACCGATTTCGGACTGGCCCAACGGTCCGATGAGCCGATCACCGATACTCGCAGCAGCTTGATTGTTGGCACGCCCCTGTACATGGCGCCCGAACAATTGTTGCCCGACCTGGGGCCTGTCACCGCACAGACCGACATCTATTCGCTGGGTGTATTACTGGTCGAATTACTGATCGGCCAACCGATGTTGAGCGGCAAAACCTACATCGAAATTCTTTCCATTTTCCAAAACGAATCGCCTGCCTACAAGCAACTGGTGCCGATTCATATTCCGTCGGACCTGCGGACGATCATCATCAAGTGCCTGTCGAGAACGCCGGAGAACCGGTTTGTCTCCGCCGACGCGTTGGCGCAGGATCTGGACGCTTTCGTGGGCGGCCGCCCCGTATCGGCTCGCAATGCGACGTGGCTGAACCGAACCATCACATGGTGCCGCGACGCTAAACGGACGCGAGAAGCATGCCTGTTTACGCTCGCCGCAATCGCTTGCATGACCACATGGGTTTTGTATTCGCTCACGTTGGTATGGGGGCCGACATTTCCAGGGCAAGACGCCTGGGGCCCGACCGTCCAAGCGATGGCGATCGTCGGCATTATCAACGTTCCTATCGTGATATTCGCGTATTTAGGTCTCGGCCAACGTCTTTGGGCAATGAAAGTTGCGTTGGCTTGGTTGCTCGTTGGCAGCGTGATTGTGCCAGGGCTGGTGGTTGTCGGCGCTATAGGGCTTCTGGACCCGATCTATGGTCCCTATCCCTACTTCAGGAAAAGTTTTCACTCACTGATAATGCTGGTCGGATTCGCGCAAGTAATCTACCTAGCTGTAGGCCTCTACGCCCATCACTGGAATACCAAGCGACACGTCAGTTGGTAGCTCGCAAGCCTGAGCAATTCAACAGCAGATTTAGCCAGGAGCATCCGAAGCCGGAAAATTACCGACCGTAGCAAGTCGGCTACGGTCGTTGTTCATCTTGAGGATTCTCACTATGCGGTTTTGTGTTGCTCTGACGACTCTGCTGCTCTGCCTAGCTTGCCATTCGCTTCAGGCGGATGAAAAAGCTGCCATCGATGCTCTATTGACGTTCCCGCTGACCGATGCGGCTGTACCGCAAGAAGAGGTCGAACGATTTTGCGAACCGAAGGTCGCTCGTATCCTTGAGACGTGTTGGTTGAACAGTAGGAGTCGGCCGTTGGATAGTGGCAAGAAACCATGTTCGAGCATGTGATCTTTCGCGGCCAAACGCGACAGGTGCGGGACCAACCGACCGACATCGTCTGACAGGATGAAATCCAGGGCGGTCTGGGCTGTCGCATCCGGAAACTACGCTACCAAATCTTGCCGGGCCTATGGATTCCCGCACTGTTATACGAGCCGACCGAGATATCCGGCAAAGTCCCGGTGATCATGAACGTCAACCTTCACGACGATGAAGATGTCAAAGCCGCCCCGTCCAACCCGATGCGGTGCATTACCTAAGCCAAACGTGGGATGATGGTGCTGAGTGGCTGAGTGGCTGAGTGGCTGGGGGAGGGGGGAGGGGCCAGCTGCGTAGCGCTGGATTCGCACTCTACCGCATGAACCAATCGGATCTCTGCGGCACCAGCGGTACGCACCGAGCTAGTGCGCACCGAGCTTGCGCCGGTTCGTCAAAAACAACCTTGCCGAGGTGGACTTCCATACTCCAGTAAAGTGCGGTGTCCCCTTGCGTTTCTATCGGCCAATTAGCCAATTACCTGCGAATGAGTTTTTCTACACCAAGTCACAAACGCGAATGGTGTCGCGACAACCAACGGTTTGTGGGAAGCGGCACGTTGTTTGCATAAATGAGTTGTTTCATAAATCACGTGGGGCTCGCCCAAAAGTGCAGTGCTGCGTGACGGTCCCTCCTGACGCTCTTCCAGCCAGCGAGTTGGCCTGACTTCCTTATCTCCATGCGAAACACAAACGCAACAAAATCCCGGATGGTAAACGGCGTTCTAGCTCGTACGGATCTCCTCATCGACCCCGGTGACGATGAACCCGGCGAGCGAAGCAAAGGCTAGTCGTACGATAAATCGAACACGGTTTCAGAATGAAGATAGATCGCTGGATCACTGTCGCATGACCGCTCCGCCGGTCGGCCTGTTTACAACGAATCGGCGGAGCGATTCGGCGACAATCCAACCGGAGAGATCCAATGTCTTCAACTACCACCAGCTCCAACTCCTGGCACGGTTTTAAATCCGCGACACTTCCTGATGTTCCCAAATGGGTTGTTGTCATGGGGCGATTTGGGCATATCGCTAAGGGGGTCGTGTATGCGATCATGGGCTTTCTCGCTTTCAAGGTCGCGATCGGCTCTGGAAGCGACATCGAAGGGTCACGTGGCGTGATTCGTGAGATCGGGCAACAACCCTACGGGAAAGTTTTGCTCGGGGTGGTTGCCATCGGTTTGCTAAGTTACACCGCGTGGCGATGGGTCCAATCGGGATACGACACCGACGGTGCGGGATCGGATTCCAAGGGCATCGTCAAACGCATCGGTTATGCTCTGAGCGGACTTAGTTATCTGATGCTGGGAATCTTCGCCGGCACGTTAGCGTTGGGAACTTCATCCGGATCAGGCGAATCGAGCGACTCGCAAAGCGTAAGCCCGCTGCTCGCGACGACATGGGGACAAGTGCTGCTTGGAATCGCCGGAACGATCGTAGTCGCCGTTGGGTTCTACTTCATCTACAAGGGATACCAAGCAAAATTCATGGAGAAGTACGACCTGGCAAGCATGAGTGAGACGTTACGTGAAGCGGCTTTGCACGCAGGTCGATTGGGACTGATCACCAGAGGCATCGCCGTCATTATCATTGGCGGTTTTCTGTTCAGTTCCGCCGTTTCCGGTACAGGTGATGGAGAGATCAGTGGGATGAGTGATGCTCTTGCTGCAATCGCTGCCCAATCGTTCGGGAAAGTTCTGCTGGGAATCACAGGCTGTGGGCTGATGTGTTACGCGGCCCACATGATGATGTTGGGTTGGTTTCGGCAATTCAATGTGGCAAGCGAATAGTCAATGATGGCACGCCGATTGCTACCGATTGTTTTCGTTACATACCGATTGCTTTAGCGATCGGGTGCGAATCAACCTACGTACGAAGGAAGACCAATGTCCACTCAAGTCGCCACCCAAAATACCCTTGTTAAAGTCATCTTGGCCATCCTGCTACCACCACTCGCCGTCTTCATGAACTCGGGTCTAGGGACTCAGTTCTGGTTGAATCTGGTCCTGACGATCGTCGGTTTCTGGATTGTCGGAGTGATCCACGCACTGATCGTGGTTCTGTAAAACTGGTTCAATTCAGCATGTGGACGTTAGACGATCCGAATCTTAGCGACGAGGTGGCGACGATCCGCACCATCGATAAAGCGGATGGTCCTTGAAGCGGGTGGCATTGAGTTTCCAATGAATCGCATTTCAACCACCGTTGAAGGTGATTGAAATGAGATGGCGAATGTCATTTGCGAGTGCGATGCCAACCTGCGTGAACATCAGGTTCGCGGCCTGACGAACATTTCGATCGACGACGATCCATGACGACGAGCCATAGCGGAGACCTATCCCGCAGTTTACAGCGACGGCACGACCCGCTGAGTCCAATTCGCCAGCTCGGAACCAGTGATGCAATCAGCGAGTGTAGAATCCATTTATGGCGGTATCGGATCCCACGCTAGCACAATAAAAAAATGGACGTGGGATTCCAGGCGTCGCTGCGTTCGCCAGTTGTAAGGCCCGTGCCCATTGGCCAGCTTTCGCTGGCCGGCGTGTGATTGGCCGGTAGGAGCCGGTCCTACATCTCACCTCATTTTTGAATAGGCTCTAGCGGTGCCACGACTTGATCGGATTGGGGGCTGGGGGGCCGAATCCTGTTTTATCGATCCCAGCTTGTCGAAGTATTTCGATTGGGGCGTCAATCGATCAGGTTTTCTTCGCCGTCATCCTCTGCTTCATCGGAGTGCCGCTGGATTTCGTCCGACATGCTGCGCAGGTTGCCTTCCCCCTTGCTCGCATGGACTGTGTCGGCGAATCGTTTTTGTGAATTCGGCTTCCGGTTGTCGGCAACGGCACCGCGCTGTGTTTGCACCCTGTCCGGTTGTTCTCCTGACAACATTGCCACGGGCACTCCGTTGGGGAACACGACTTCACGTGCTTCATCGGGCATGCTGATATTGGCTTGAGTCAATGCCGCTTTGGCAAGACGCATCAAGGCGCTGCTTACTGAGGCTGCGTCGAAACGTTCGCCGTCGAGCCAAAACAAAACTTGCAAATTTACGGTTGATGCACCTAGCGACTCAACCAACACGAGCGGTGCCGGATCGTCTAAAACGGATTCGTGCTTTATCAACTGTTGAAGAACGATCTCTTGCGCTTCGGTTACCGAGTCGTCGTAGCCGATCCCGATGGTGAAACGCTGTCGCAAGCGTGGCGAAGAAGAGTAGTTGATGATGACCGATTTGTAGATCGTGCTGTTGGGAATTTGAATGTGATTACCGTCAAGCGTCAGCAACAGAGTTCCGCGAGTCGTCACCTTACGGACGAAGCCTTTGTAGCGGTCCAATTCGATCAAATCGCCGACGTTGAAGGGGCGATTCAAACTAATCAACACGCTGGAAAGGTAGTTCTCTGCAATATCACGAAACGCGAAACCGAGTGCGATGCCGACCAATCCCGTACCACCGAGTACCGTGACCGCCAACCGGCTCAGACCTGACACCTTCAATGCGATGTAGAGTCCGATCAGCATCACCAACACGGCAACAACGCTGGCAATGACTTGCTGCAACAGTTGGCTGTCGATTCGCCGCGCCGTCATGCGACGCGCGAGTGATGCTAACAGTTTAGCGACCCCGTACGACAAGAGCATGACCAGCGTTCCCACCACCAGCAGCGGGATCAATTGAACTAAATCACGTGCAAGCTGTTTTAATTGAACGACAGCCGGTGAGACATCCCAGACCGGTCTTGCTTCCACCGAAACATTATTCACGACGGCAACCACATCGGTCGTGCGCTGCGCGACTCGTTCCGCCCAATCGCGATGTTGCTGAGTATCGGCAACTCCATTCAGAAAGACGACGCCTTCGTCGGTGGAAATTTCCACCGAATCAAACCAGCCCGTCGCATTGAGTATGCGCTCCAAACGCCCCGAAATGTCCACGTCTTCGGTGACCGGTTGGACCTCAATCTTATCGGGGGCTTCGATCACCTTCTCCTCGTCCTGCGGTGGCTCGATAGCCGCTTTTGGATCTGCGTCGCGTGGAATCACGTCCTGCGGATTCGCAGTCGCGATACCAAGTGCATTGCCGACGAACACGAAGACCACCGATAACATGATTCGGCGTGATGCGAGGTGCAAATGTTTCATGTTGACCGCGATTCGGTTCGTTGGAACTGCTGATTCAAAATTCATTCACGAACTCATGCCGGCGATACGCGGTGCGGTGGGCATCGCGTGCTGCGTGGCACTGCAACAATAGTTTTCATGCTTGGTTTTCACGAATGTGTTCGATGATTCGTTCGGGTTGCGGCAGGCGGCGAGCCACCACTTCCAAATCATCTTGGCCGGAGCTAGAAATGCCGACGTCGCCAACATTTAGCAATCGTTGAATGAACGTTTGGTTGAGCTGAATGTTTCGCACGTCGTCGTGTTGAACCTCCGATGTCTGGCGAGACACGATGCCTTCGCAATAAATCGTTCGATCATTCGTTACTGTCAACGTCGTGAACTGGCTTAATAACATCCAGCGACCGATGACGGCGGCCACGGTTAGCAGCGTGATCAGACAAAACCACGTCAACAGCGACACGGGCCCAAGGGCCATTGTTTCGTTCAAAGAGTAACCCGCCAACGACATCCCCGTCACCGACATTAGCATGAGCACGACGGCGGCGAGAGCGACAATGGACAGAACGAGTGTCGCTATGGGGCGGGCACGAAACACAACCGGGTGGACTTTGACAAGGGTTCGTTCGCCAAGTTCGGATGTGCTGCGAGTTTCGCGAGGTTTACTTTCGACTTCGCGAACCGACGACACCACGGCGGTCGGCATTTCCACCTCGAATGGCTTCTCGCAACTCGGACAAACCAGCGGACCGTCAAGATGCTCGATCGTGGTATCGACTTCGTGTTTACAATTGGGACACTTAAGGGTGAGGACTTGCATGGTGAGTCGTATCGGCGTTGGAGGAGAAGGGGGAATGCAATCCCTTTATCGGAGATGCACTTGATGTGCCGATCGGGAGCCGAGCTTTTGCCAAGCTCGGACATCTAAGAGCTCGGCGTCGAACAAGCTCGGCGTCGAACGATTCAGCCAAGCGGTTTCGCTTGTCGACCTCGTGAACACGTTAGCGAGCTCATCCAAACCGATGCCTGATGCGTGCATAGCATCGAGCAATCGCGTTTCAGCCGACGTAGCCGCGTCGATGGTTCGCGTTACGCGAACGCAGGCGCCGTTCTTGTCCGCGCACTTGTGCGTCGCCCCTCATCGTGGAGATCGCCTCAACGATCGTTCGCTGACGCAGGCACCTCGGTTGCTTATCCACCAAGTTGGTCGCACGGGGACCAGAGAGCCGGAGACCAGAGCAGCGGGAGGGACAGAGAGCCGGGGACAGAGCAGCGGGAGTGCCGGGGACAGTGATCGCACGGAAATCCGCTGAGCGTTGAGATCTCAATTGGGCTGGCGGACATCAGGTTTTGATATTTTTTAACCTCCCATTTTCTAACCGTCTCATCCGGTGCCCCGCATCGGTGGCACGCCCGCAGCAAAATGCTCTGTCCCCAAGCACTCGCCGCAAAATGCTCTGTCCCCAAGCACTATATTCACTGTCCCCAAGCAATTCATCGGGGAATGCGTCGGAAATGATTGCCCACGAATCACGCGAATCCGCGCGAATCGACTTTTGCTGGGTGACACCAATTAAATTCGTAATGAAACGATTGAAAAAAGGCTTGGTAGGATTTTCGCCTACCAAGCCTCCATAATCGTGGCCAAGATTCACTCAAGCTCGCTAACTTAGAGTGGTTGCAGTGAACCGTTGCTACACATTATTTGGCCGCTTGATCGAACAGGCGAGTCGATTCTTCGACGGTCACTTCTTTATTGAGCGACTGACTATTGAGCATCGCGGCGAAGCGAACGTCGCCATTACCGGTGCACTTGACCGTGACCTTGTAGTCGGCACGGTCCCCTGCTCGCATAGTCTTGATCGGCTTAAAGGTGATCGTCGATCCATCGACACTATGCTCGGTTGGTCCCTTGGCACTCACAAACTCAAGGCCTTTGGGTACTTCAGCCTTTAGCGTCACGCTGCTGTCGTCGGCATCGCCTTCGTTCCAAACTCGGATCGAATAAACAACGTTCGACTTTTTGGCAACAGGATCTTCGTCGTCAAGAACGACCATTTGCATGGCAGCCAGACGCACGACCTCGGCGCGTGCCATGGCCATTGACTCCGTTTCGCTCTTAGCATCGGCTTGGTCGTCAGCGGCGTCGACACTACAGAGGTAGCGAGCTACGACCTTGGTGGGTAGTGTATCCACGTCGCCGGTTCGCACGGCATACTCGAAAACGGCGGTTTGGCCAGCTTCCAAGCGTTCGATCGTGAACGATTTGTCGCTCATTGCAAGCTCGACGTCGTCGCCGTTTTTGCCCTCGTTTTTGTCAGCCGAACCTTGCTTGGCTTTTTTTGCATTTTTCGCCATCGTTGGCACGTCTTGCGATTGATCGCTTGACTTACCGGACGATTGATTCGAAGACTGCATTGTTGGTTCGCTGAAATCGACTAGGTTGCAGGCCTCGGGCCAGAACACATTGACACGAACGTCATCGGCCGCTGCATTGCCGGTGTTGGTCACGTGCGCGGTGAAAGTAGCGAGTTGTTCACCGTACAAACGATTCGGTCCATCGACCTGAACCGCCAAGTCGGCAGCAATCACCTCGGTCGTGGTCTCTTTGCTACGTGACTTTAGGTCACTGTTTTCAGCTTTAGCAATCGCGCGACTGCGGAACGAACCTGGCTTGCTAGCATAAACGCGAGCGAGGAAGTTGCGAGTGTCACCAGCCTTGAGACCGTCAACTTCAAACTTCAGTGTTTCGTCGCCATCGATGGTCGCCAGTCCATCCCCTAAAGTGTCGGTCACTATGAACGGCCCGACATCACCGCTACCTGCGTTCTTGACGGAGTATTCAAGCTCGATCACGTCACAGCGATCGGCTTGTTTGGGCGCCACCTTGGTTAGCTCGAGTTGTGGCTTGACGACTTGGCTGGTTAAACAGATCGCAGGCATGTAGTTGACGATGGCCAAGCAACTTCGCAGTTCGCCTACTTCATCAGCCGAAGCTGTCACGTTAACCGTTTTGCTTTCACCCGGTTTGAGCATCGCGATCTTCATCTCGCTATTACGCTTGCCCTTTTTGTCCTGCTTGGACTCAACGCTTTGCCTGGACTCAGCATCCTTAGATCCTGTCGACGTCGTTTCGACTGAAAAGCCTTTGGCCTTCAATTGCTTCAGTTCGATATCGTGAATCGTCACATTGTCTGAAGCGTTCGTAATTTTGACGGTGTAGGTGAACTCTTCACCGACGCGAACTTCTTCGGGCATGTTCGCGGTTAGTGTCAACAGACCATCTCCTGTGGAGAGGGTTTCCTCGGCTTGCGCGGTAATGGCGATGCAGGACGCTGCGGCAAGTGCGGCGGTCACTGATGCGAGCCGCCATGTGCTTCTCTTACTCATGATATGTCCCTTCGATTGGAGTGAAGTGATCGGTTCGGCGACGAGTAAACAATCGAACCAAGAAGTGAGCGGGACTAACGCTCCCGTGCTGCAGACTCTCTCTCCACCCGCAGATGCCGTGCCGCTAGTCTACGATCGAACCTCGGCTACCTTGATCGATTCGTCTTTCTCGAGCCTCTCGTCAAAGCTCCTGGTCTCGCCTGTTCTTTATCGAGAATGACAGCAAGCGAATAAGAGAGCCTGGGACATTGAGCCTGGGACAGTGAGCTCACAGAAATTCGTTGAGAACGCATAAGGCAAATCGGCTGGCCGGCACCAAGCTTCGTCATTTTCTAACCTCTCCTTTTCTAACCCTCTCGTCCGGTACCCCGCCGTGATGCTACGCCAGTAACAGTACGCACTGTCTCGCCGAGAATCCTGTCCCCAGGCATCCGAGCAGTAGCGTAGCCATGAGCAGCGGCGCCACAGTACCAGAGGGACACAGCATCTTTCCGGAGTGAGGTTCCAGAGTTGTTTGATTTTCTTTGTGAATTCTGTGTCTTTTTTTGGCTAGAAAAATAATCGACGATGCCACTCACCAATGCACCGCAAGCGTTTTATCGTCTGCGGAAAAAATAAGTCAGTTCGGCCACATCTTCGGAGGACGTGATTCCATCGTCACAAAGGATGTGACAGATCGACCAGAGTTTGACGACGATATAGAAAGGTTGTGGCAGGGAGATGGGCTAGTCACGAAAGGGCACAAGGGACACAAACGAAGAAAAGAAAGAGCTTTGAGCGGACGTACTTCTATATGTAGAAGCTTGGTCCGCCAAAGTTGATTCGCAGGCCGGGGGCGAAGCGGGCGGCTTTGAGGTAACCGAGGATTTGTGGGATGTCCGCATCAGAAAATCAAGGACAGGAAAATCAAGGACAGGAAAATCAAGGACAGGAAAATCAAGGACAGGAAAATCGGGGACGGAAAATCGGGGACAGTGATTGCACGGAAATCCGCTGAGCGTTTGAGATATCAAATGGGCTGGCCGAAACCAAGTTTTGATATTTTTTAACCTCCCATTTTCTAACCGTCTCATCCGGTGCTCCGCATCGGTGCCGCGCCCGCAGCAAAATGCTCTGTCCCCCAGCTCTATCGTCTGCGGAAAAAATAGGTCAGTTCGGCCACATCTTCGGGGGACGTGATTCCATCGTCACAAAGGATGTGACAGAGCGACCAGAGTTTGACGACGATATAGAAAGGTTGTGGCCATGGAGATGGGCTAGCCACGAAAGGGCACAAGGGACACAAAGGAAGAAAAGAAAGAGATGTGAGCGGACGTACTTCTATATGTAGAAGCTTGGTCCGCCAAAGTTGATTCGCAGGCCGGGGGCGAAGCGGGCGGCTTTGAGGTAACCGAGGATTTGTGGGACAGGAAAATCGGGGACAGTGATTGCACGGAAATCCGCTGAGCGTTTGAGATATCAAATGGGCTGGCGGACATCAGGTTTTGATATTTTTTAACCTCCCATTTTCTAACCGTCTCATCCGGTGCCCCGCATCGGTGCCGCGCCCGCAGCAAAATGCTCTGTCCCCCAGCTCTCGTCCCCCAGCTCTCACCAACCACTGTCCCCAAGCACGGTCCCCAAGCATGATGTCAGTGAAGGTTGAAACGAAAATAGAGGAGGTCCGCCTGCTCGTGGCCGTCGATCCGGGCCCGCTCGGTGAAGACGACAAGGTATTCTCCATCGCCGATCTGCGCGATCGTTGGATATCCGTAGAAGTTCATGTTCAACCGCCGCTTCGGCTCGAATTCCTCGACTGCCCAAGGGCGTCGCAGATCGTATCGCTGAGTCCAGTTCTGCGACTTTCCTACCACGTCATCAGGATCGGCCGTGTAAATCTGCAGCCCTTGTTGGTCGTTGGGCAGCGAGTAGCGAGTACTGTTGAGCGCGATCAGCAGATCACGATCGTGATCGTAGATTAGTTGCGGAGCAGCGCCCCAGTGCTGGTCCGGCGGGATGTTGGTCGGCTCGGGCTCGGTCCATGTTTTCCCGTTATCGTGGCTTTCGATCTGGAGCAGCGGGTGCCCCTGCTCGCGTCGGTCGTCCCGGATCAGCGCAAGCATGCGGTCGTTACCGCACCAAGCGCCGGCGATCTCGGTCAACGCATACTTCCGATTGTCCGTCACGAGCCGACGGTTGTCCCACGATACACCGTCGGGACTGGACGTGATGTACCGCCGACACCCCAACATCATGTATCGCTCGATATCGGGGTTGTAGAACATCTGCCCCGTGCTCCAGACACCGGGGATCCCGCTCTGCTGTGGGTCGGTCCAGGCCTCAGAGACTTGAGGCTCCGTCCACGTCTTTCCGCTATCATCGCTGTAGATAAAGTATCGCCCTTCTGTCTTCCCATCCTTGGCGAGGTGTCGGAAGAACACGACGATCCTGCCATCCCTGGTGACGCCTCCATGGACGTTGCGGTCATCATATTGGTCGCTGTTGTAGACCGTTTCGACCTGCCCCCACCGGTCCGCCTCCGGATCGTAGGTCATTCGAACAATGTGTCCGTTGGTGCCCGTATGGTCTCCCTGGATGCCAGGATCGAGGCGAAAGATCAGCATGATGCGCCCATCGGCGAGCGGCGCGAGGAACCCCTCGGACGTGTGGTCATCGCTGAACAAGACTGGCTTGATCTCGGTGGTCCGCAGCGTCCCTTCCTCGTTGGCCGCGACAGCACTCTGGCTTAGAGCCAGCAGTAGAACTCCGGCCAAAACCCTAGGGGTGACAGTAATAAGCGGCGTCTGTTTGGTCATCGGGTAACTCCAGTTGGCTTGGGGGCGACCTACGCAACGCGTCTGAATCGAAGGCGATCCTTCCGCGATCGGTATGGGGCAAAACAAATGCCCTCCTCAAAAAGAGGCTGGATAACGAACACCGCAAGAAACCGACGTTTCATGTTCGGCTAGCTTTCACTGACACGTCTCGCCATCAAGAATCGAATCGAGCAATGGACGCAAGATAGAGTACTCAAGATCATACCGGGACCAAGGAAGGACCTACCAGAGGGACGTCGAATCTTTCCGCTGCCACGCATTCAGAAAATGGCAGGCAAAAAATTAGCTCGCAAAACCAGGCAAATCGACTTCGCAGGCGCGCCGCGAATTGAAGGAAACGCGGTTCGATTCAATTTCCACGAGGACGATCCCGTCTCAACGTGGACCCTCGACGTCCAAACGTGCGATAGGCCATTTCTCAGCAGCCCAAGGCTAAAAAAATATCCAACTCCGCAGGATGAATCGCTGACCGGGTCCCACTTCGAAGTCGATCCCCTAGCAACATGCTCTGTCCCCAGGCAACTGTCGATCCCCGAGCAACATGCTCTGTCCCCAGGCAACTCGTCCCCAGGCAACTCGATCCCCGAGCAACATGCTCTGTCCCCAGGCAACTACAAACAGTTTCGAGAACGAAGTTTTGAGATGCCTGTGGCATCAACTTTGCATTGTCGATGTAGTCGCGATTGCCACAACCGCACGGTTAGAAAATCGCGGCTGAGACAACTCAAGTTACGCTTTCAAAGGAAATCCTCATGACCACCACGACTGACGCAACAACTCCACAGGCTCTCAATGCTGACGATTTGAAGGAATTGGCATCATCGACCGGAAATCCTTGCGTATCTCTTTTGATGCGAACCCACCGCAGCGGTCGCGAAGTCCAGCAGGGACCGATTCGCCTTAAAAACCTGCTCAAAGAAGCGAGCCAGAAACTGAAAGCTGTGGGGCATGACGACGGCATTCTCGATCGCCTGAAAGCCCAATCCAGCGATAGCCAGTTCTGGCAACATCAAGGCGAAGGGCTGGCGATTTACTTAACACCCAACGATTGCCGCATGTTTCGCCTCAATCGCAGCGTCGACGAAAAGGTCTGTGTTGGCAACTCGTTCTTCATTCAACCGCTGATTCGTGAATCCAATTCCGGTGGCGAATATTTTGTGCTTTCGCTTTCCTGGGACGAAGCGAGCTTATTTCGTGTCGCGGGGAAATCCTTCACGATGGTCGAAACCCGCGCACTGCCTGCGAAATTCGATGATCTCGTTTTGCCGCGTGACCCCGAAGAAAGTTTGCAATATACGAGTCACCGCAGCGTCGGTAACACCGCCGGAACCTCCACCGCAATGTTCCATGGCCACGGTGAGGGCGAAGACAAAATCGAAGCCGACCGTGACCAGTACTTATCGCTCATTGGCGATGAAGTGGCGGGGGCGATCTACAACACGGGGCTACCGCTATTGGTCGTAGCTACCAGTGAAGTGACAGGACATTTCGAGGCCACGACGAAAGTCCAAGTCGACGCGAGAGTCGACGGCAGCCCGTCCGGGTGGACCGACGATGAGCTACGCGAGCGTGTTCACAAAGCGATCGCACCTCAATTGAAGCCCGACCACAGCGAGTTCGTGGAACGCTTCGGCACGGCGATGGCGAATTCCAAAGCGTCCGCAGACATGGATGAAGTCTTGAAAACGGCGAAAGCCGGACGCGTCGATTCGTTGCTGGTGTGCAATCACGAAATTCATTGTGAGCAAACCAATCAAGTTGTCCTTGAAACACTGCGTCATGGCGGCGATGTCTTGCAATGCAGCCCCGAATGCATGCCCAGCGATGACGCCGTCGTCGCCGCGATTTTCCGTTGCTAAGCGTCAACATTCCCTTAATCAAGTCAATCCAATGAAATCCACACGACTGCTCGCCCTGCTCTCCATTGCGTTCGCCGCGATCGGGAGTGCGAATGCTCAAGATCAATCCGCCGTTCCCGACGGTTCCGCTTCCCAAATCAGCGACTGGGCGCTGGCAGGCGTGATCTGGAGCGACGCCAGTTTGACGAAGAAGCTCGCCAGACAAGCTGCGGAGGAAGCAGATTCACCGGAACAAGCTGAGCAGTTCAGGAAGCTGTTCCAGCAATCTTCTCGGATTGTGGAAGCGATGGAGACGTTTGGTTGGAAACAGGTCAAACAGACCGGCAATGTGAATGGCGATCGCTCGCTTGAGCCAACTGGCAGCAAGAGTTCGCTGCCAGAACTTCAAAGCACGCCAGCTCGCAACGACGTGTCAAGTGACGAAGCGGTTGGAGCCGCATTGGCGAGGCCGACGAATCTCTCAACCGCCGACGCTGACTCGTCCAAACGTCGCGAGCGACCGAAATCACAGACAGCACCAACGCCCACACTCGACTCTCGCATCGAGCGATTCGACACTGAAACTCCTGCGGGTCAGGATGACCCGGGAATGGACGATGAACGCAGTGGTAGCGGCTTATCGCTCGACGTCGACAATTATCGTGTCGACGACTACATCGACGAAACGCCCGCTGAAGCTCGTAACCGAGCCGATGCAATCGAAGACGGAGTGGAAGGCGCGATCGCGGCAGCATCCGGTCGTCTCGGCATCGGAACCCGAGGCACGGACCATATCAGTTATCGCGAAACGCAAACACGTTCTGCCACGTTGCCCTACGCTGAAGATTCGATCTATGACTCCGATGACTACGACCCAGACGCGGACTACGATGTCAATAACCCCCTGGGCGCGAACTCCATTAATCCTGCAAGCGTTAATCGAGGCGACAATGACGACGACATTGATCGTGGGGACCCCGCCCAGGTTATCGATGGCGAAGACGAGTTGCTGGCCGCGATGGCTCGTGAACAACAAGCGACACGAGAACCGACAACGTCGGCCGCAGCAACACCAAGGCGACCGACGCGGACTGACCTGAATCGCTACACCGCCGAACGTTCCAAATACATTCAAGACGCGAATTGGGTACAGTTCCACTTGGATGCGAATCAAGCGGTATGGACCAAGTTCACGACGCGAGAAAATCTAAATCGTCGACTCAGCGACTCGCTGGTAAAACTCAGAGCGGACGTCAGCGTCGCACTCGAAGCCACCGACAACGAATTGCTCAAGAGCATCCTCATTCAGGTGCAATAACGTCGCCAAATCAGCCTGACCGATACAACACCCACGGTAAAGAGCACGAAGCCCTACTCGCGTTCGCTCTTTGCCGTCGGCAGGGGATGGTTACGAATGCGACTACGGCAAATCGCATCGAGCCCGCGATGGCATCATTGTTGCGTCAACGTTGATAAACCCGCAAACGTCCGATCCTTTAAAGGGTGAACCTAGCCATGTATCACACCGCTTGCTCTATCTCGTTGAATCTATTCCTCGTCTTCACGACCATGACGGTCGTGAGTGGGCAAGAGGGACAATCGACCTCTTCAATTCCGGCGACGGGCAAAGCGACCGCTGGATCATCGAACATGATTGCTGAAGTCGAGCAGGCAATCGTCGATCAAACCAACGAGTTCCGCAAATCGAATCAGTTGGACGCCGTGCAGCGTGATGAACACTTGACGCAAGCCGCTAAGAAGTTTGCCGAGTTCATGGCCCGAACGAGCAAGTATGGTCACCGAGCCAACGACATGACACCTGCCGAGCGAGCGGAGGCGGCGGGCTACGACTATTGTATCGTTCGCGAGAACATCGCCTATCGAACCAACTCGGGGGACGTCTCTGCTGATAGTTTGATCGAAGTGTTTGTCCAAGGTTGGATCGAGTCGCCGCCGCATCGCGAGAACATGCTCGCCGACTATGTCACTCACACTGGGGTTGCGGTCGCAACAACGGATGATGTCACGTACTACGCAGTGCAGATGTTTGGGCGCCCGAAGTCAGCAGCATTCCGCTTAAAACTGACCAACGAGACCGAGGAAACGAAAACGATTGAATTTCGCGCCAACGATCGGCAAGACGAAGTGGAGTTGCAACCTGGGATGATCCTGACCATGACGCGATGCTTCCCGACGAAGGTCTCCGTTGCAGGAAGCGAGGCCACTACTAAAATCAAGTCCGACGCCAACTTAAAATTAACGCTCAAGGGACTGGTGAAATCGAGCGACTAAATCGTGTCGCGGGAATCACCTGACTCCCCAGCGTCCCATCACGCCGACGAATGATGGCGAATGCCACTGCGTTTACGGAAACGCTGGCAGAAACAGCACATTCCGTGGAGGGCGACTTTAGGCTGGCCGAGGGGCAGCATTCATTTCGATGAGGGGTTCGTTTTTTTTTGCCCCCCGTTACGCCAACTCGGGGAAGGTGTGATCCGGCCTGCTTGGCACGCTAGCCTTGACCAATTCGAGTCGGCAACGACCAAGCGTGCGCCTCCCCCCTAGCCCGCGCCCCCCCCCAAGCTTGCGCCGGTTTGTTAAAGCAACGCTACCGGGATGGACTCTAATCATCCAGCAAAGTGCTCTGTCGCGATGCCTTCTACTCTGCCCATCCGCGATTTTCGTTCTTTGCAGCTCCGGCTACGCTTAACGCCATGTCAGCGTTTTCGTTTCGCCGTTCCAGCGATGCGCTTCATCGGTCGTATGCGTGGTGAGCGTGACGCCGGTGGCGGTAAGTTTTGCAGTGGTCCAACCCGTTGTCGATTTTTGGGGATCGGCAACGTACGACGTCGCTGGCATGTTCAGGATGTGGATACCTCGATGATTCGCGTAGCCGCGATCGTGGATGTGTCCGTGAATGTAGGCTTTAACCCACGGACGCGGTCCAATCACGTCCCACAATGCCTCGGAGTCAATCAGACCGCCGGGGAAGTGCAAGGGATCTCCGCCCAGTCGCGGATTGTGGTGCGTCACAATGATTGCCGGCTTGCTCTGAAAACGATCCAGGGCAGATGCAAGCCACTGGAGTTGCTGCGTGCCAACCGTTCCTTGGGTCACCATGGTCTTTTGCAATGAGTCGAGCAGAACGAAATTGGCGTGCTCGGTTTCGACGATGGCAACGTGTCGCGATTCGACGGGGCTATATTCCGCTCGCTGTTCCTTCATCACTCCGAAAAATGCTTCGCGGTTGTCGTGATTGCCCAACGTCAGATTCGTCTCGATACCAGCGTCTTGAAGGGGACGGATCAACTTTGCGAACAGCCGGTAGTCACCGGGTTGGCCGTCCTTCAACGCCAAATCACCGTTGATGAGTACACACACCGGCTTCGTCGGCCGGTTGACCAATTCCGTGACCACCTTTCGCAGACGGCTGGGAACCGGGGATTCCTCCGGCTGTTGTTCGCCAATGTGCGTATCGTTCAGCAGATAAACCAGATCGGTTTCCACCTCCGCGGCTTCTGCTGCGGTGGAACTGCGTCCACACAATAGCATGCTCGCGCCACTAACTTGTAGGAGTCGCCGACGATTCAAGGCGGGAAGGTGAACAGGCATAATGGGCTTCTAGATAGGTAAAGGTCACAGGTGATCTTGCAAAAATATCGTACCACATCGCGATCTGCTTCCTCACATGAGCAGGGCAATTCAGTGTTTGAATGGCGACACGCTCCCCTTCGTCGGCGATCAAGTTACAAGCATCGCCGATGCGATCGTGAAACTTTTCCGCCTCGTTCATCGGTAAGAAACTTGGAAAAAGCGACAAGCCGTTGCGGTGAAACCTTCGTAAAATATAGCGGTTTTTAAACGCTCGTGGTGCTAACCCCCATGACATCGTCTTGATCAACGACGCGGGACGATCTGTCCGACGCCCGCGGGTAACGTGTTCGAGTTGGACGGGGCGACGTCACGTTGCCCCGCATGCGACTCGGCACACGCAAATGCTTCTTAGATTCCCGTTAGCGTACCGGATGGTGTGAGCCATCATCCGTGAAACGAACCGTGTACACTAATGACGGGTGAATCGGCAACGATGGGCAAAACGATCTCAAACATTGCCGAGTCTATCCCCTCCGCCTCGCTACACTGCTTTGCGTCCCTCTCACAAGCACCCTGCTGCACTATGGATTCATTTCTCAGTGTCGATGATCACTCTGCGAGCATGCAGCAGAAACGCGACGCGATCAACGATTGTCCTAGCGTGTTCGTTCGAGAGATTGCTAAACGGTTCGCACTCGCAATCCGTTGTCTTGGCGTCGCCGGTTTTGTTTGGTTCGTTCCAGCGATTGCTGCTGCGGGTGAACCGGTTGACTTCGTGACCCAGGTTTTGCCGATCGTTCAACAGCATTGTATTCGTTGTCATTCGCCCGGGATCGACAAAGGAAACGTGTCGCTGGCGACGGCAAGTGATTTGTTAGAAGATGATTACATCGTTCCAGGCGATTCGGACGCGAGTCCGCTGGTCGATTTGATCATAGCCGCCGATGGCGGCGTGCCAGAAATGCCCCAGCAGAGCGAACCGCTTTCCGAACGAGAAGTGCAAACGATTCGAGATTGGATTGATCAAGGCGCGAGTTGGCCCGACGACGTTGTGATCCATGAAAAATCCAAGGCGGACGAAACGTGGTGGTCACTGCAACCGATCCGCAAAGCGGACACCACAAAGACGAGCATCGACGACTTCGTTCGCGAAAAACTTGCGGAGCACGATCTTAGCCTGAGTCCGATCGCGGATCGTCGTACTTTGATTCGTCGCCTCACTTTTGATCTGCATGGATTGCCGCCGTCACCCGAAGCGGTCGCAGCATATGTCAGCGATCCCGACCCTCAGGCGTATGAGAAACTCGTTGACCGTTTGCTCGATTCACCGCACTATGGCGAGCGATACGCACGTCATTGGCTCGACATCGCTCATTACGCAGACACCCACGGATTCGAACGCGACATGCGACGCGACAACGCGTGGCGGTATCGTGATTACGTCATCGGGGCACTGAACGATGACAAACCGTACGATCGTTTTTTGCAAGAACAAATCTGCGGCGATGTGTTGTGGCCCGAAGATCCGCAAGCGGTAATCGCGACTGGTTTCCTGGCGTCCGGTCCGTGGGATTTCGTGGGGCAAGTCGAAACGAAAAGCGATGAACTACGTCGCGCAGCACGCTCACTTGACCTCGACGATATGGCCACCCAGGTGCTGACCACGACGATGGCGATGACCATCAACTGCGCTCGATGTCATGATCATAAACTCGATCCCATTTCACAGCGTGAGTATTACGAACTGCAAGCCGTCTTTGCCGGTGTCAAACGCGAGGATCGCCTCGTTGGTGGACTCACATTACAGAAGTACGAAAGCGACAAGACTCAGCTGACCCGCCGACTTGGCGAGATCGATTTTGAGATCGGGAAACTGGAAGGCACGGGAATCGACTTGGCGGATTTGGTGGGCGGTGGTAACGGGCATGGCACGGGAAAATATCGAGACGGCATCGACGTCCGATCCGGTGCGATCGATCGTCGCGATCTCGGTTCGCTCGGCACGGTTGTGACGAACAAGTTCACGCCGTCCGAGTTGCCGTATGTCGATGGTGTCTTCATTCCCAATGGACACGAGGACAACGCCGGGATCGTGGTTAGTTCGACCGGGATCACCGTGTCGGGACTGCCTAGCACATCAGGTGCCGCTTGGGACTTGATTCGCAATGGTCCGGTGACCAGTCAGCATTCGACCGAACTTGGTGGCATCGATTTCACAAAACCGGGACATTCCGTCCTGGGAATGCACGCCAACGCAGGGATTACGTTTGATCTGGATGCGATTCGTCGTGTTAACGGTGTTCGTAATGCCAACGATGACGGCGCGTTTCGATTCACAGCCAAACTTGGCTATTTTGGCGCAGTCGGCAGCTTTCACGCTGACGCTTGGGTGTTCATCGATGGACGCCTAGCCGCCGAGTATCGCGGGATTCGGCGCGACGATGGCTTGCATCATGTTGACGTTCCTGTGACTCGGGAGGCACGATTCTTGACCTTGGTTTCCACGGATGGCGGTAACGGTTACGGGCATGATCAAATCGGTTTTGGTGATGCGAAATTCATCGCCACGGAATCCATTTCGCTGACAACCCGCGAGCAAGAACGGCTCCAAAAACTGCGCAGCGAACGCGGTTCGGTATCTGATCGATTGGCAAACCTCGGTCCACCGCCGAGGTTCTACGGCGTTTCGTCATCCCTGGACGTTCCCCAAGTTCATGTTTTGATACGGGGCGACCCCGAGTCACCAAGCGGTGAGCCACTTGCTCCCGCCGCACTCGGTTGTCTAACGATGCTGCGGCCCGCCCTCGCAGTTCACCACTCGAATGCATCCCAACGGCGTGTCGCGCTGGCGAACTGGATCACTCACCCCGACAATCCATTGACGCCGCGTGTGATCGTCAATCGCCTGTGGCAATGGCACTTTGGTCAAGGCATTGTCAACACGGCGAGTGACTTTGGCTTTGGCGGCGGACGTCCTTCTCACCCCGAGTTGCTTGATTGGTTGGCGACCGAATTGTCCAGCAAGAGTGGATCCCTCAAGGCAATGCATCGCTTGATTCTGAATAGTCAGACGTACAAGCAGCAATCAAGTGATGCGAAGGAATTGGCGGGTGTGGAATTGGATGCTGGGAATCGACTGTTGTGGCGTCAGAATCCACGTCGCATCGAAGCGGAGGCGATTCGCGATGCGGTGTTATTCGTCAGTGGCAAGTTAAATCTCGAGCGTGGCGGTCCAGGGTTCGAAGATTTTGAGTATCAAGAAGCGTACGCTCCGATCTACACCTACCGGACCGCCGATCAACCCGAACTTTGGCGGCGCAGTATTTATCGCTATATCGTTCGTACGACACCCGACGGGTTTTTGACCACGTTGGATTGCCCCGATCCTGCGAATATGACGCCCAAACGGAATACGACAACCACCCCGCTGCAATCGCTCGCAATGCTGAACAATGATTTCATGCTCAGGCAAGCTCGCTATTTTGCCGAGCGAATTGAGCAGGAGGTCGGTGTCGCACCAGAACGCCAAGTGGAGCGGGCTTTCGAATTGGCGTTTGCAAGAAAACCGTCGGCACAGGAATCGCAATTGGCGGAGCCGTTTGTCAAAGCCCAAGGACTCTTCTCGCTATGTCGATCGTTGTTAAACGCCAATGAATTTGTTTACTTGGATTAAGGAGATCGGTCGAAACCAGGAGGCTAATTCCACGAAAGGGGTGATCGCCTCTGCAAACGCCTTCCATCGAACCTGCTCATGAATCAAAATTCTCGCTCGCCTCAATCCTCATCCATCACTCCGTCGATGCCGCAATCGTCACGGCGAACGTTTCTGCAAAATGCAGGCGGAGGTCTTGGTGGGCTCGCGCTGACAGCGATGCTGGCGGGCGAAACCCAGGCGGCAATTCACCATGCCCCCAAGGCACGGCGAGTGATTCAGATCTTTTGCCCTGGTGGGATGAGTCACCTCGATACGTTTGACCACAAGCCCGAACTGGTAAAGCGAGCCGGTCAGCCCTTTGACCCTGATGGCAAGTTACAGTTCTTTGCGTCCAAACCAGGCAATTGCCAGCCGAGTCATTGGGAATTTCGTCAACATGGCGAATCGGGGATGTGGGTCAGCGACTTGTTGCCCAAGTTGGCGACGTGTGTCGATGACATTGCCTTCATTCACTCGATGCAGAGCAAAACGGCGTTGCATGGTCCGGCCTGCTTCATGATGAATACGGGATTCACGCTTCCCGGTTTTCCCAGCATGGGATCATGGGTGACGTATGGACTTGGCAGCGAAGCCGACGATCTACCTGCCTTCGTCGTGTTGCCCGATCCAAGAGGCTTGCCACCGGGCGGCATCATCAATTGGGGAGCCGGTTTCTTGCCTGCCGTTCACCAAGCGACGATGCTGGACACATCGAATTCGAAACAACCGATTGCCGATTTGTTTCCGCCAGCGGAATTTGCGGAGCAGAGCCCGTCCTCGGAACACGCAGGATTGGACTTTCTGCAAAAATTGAATCAATTGCATCGCGAGACTCGCAGCGGTAACAGCGAGTTGGATGCGAGGATCAAGGCCTACGAAATGGCGGCGCGATTACAGCTCAGTGCCCCCGAAGTCACCGATATTCAATCCGAGAGCGAGTCGACAAGGCGTCTGTATGAGGTCGATCATCCCGAGAACGGTCCGTTTGGTCGGCAGTGTTTACTGGCGCGTCGATTGACCCAGCGGGGTGTACGGTTTGTCCAGATCTATTGTGGAGCAGAGAACACGACGGCCAAGAAGATCCGGCCCAATTGGGACAGTCACGAAGACATCGTTCGCGACCATGGCTATTGGGGATCCGTGCTGGACTCCGGTGCCTCGGCGCTGCTGAAGGATTTGAAGGCTCACGGGATGCTCGACGACACGTTGGTGATTTGCACCACCGAGTTTGGCCGCCAACCGGGGGCGCAAGGCAAGGAGGGGAAAGGCCGCGACCATAACGCGGGTGCTTTTACGGCTTGGCTCGCAGGCGGCGGAATTCGCGGCGGCGTCCGTTATGGTGCGACCGATGAACTCGGATCCAAAGCGATCCAGTCGCCCACGTACTGTTACGATTTGCACGCCACGGCGTTACATCTACTTGGGATCGATCACCAGCGGTTGACCTACTATCAAAACGGCATCGATCGTCGGCTCACTGATGTGCACGGTCACGTCATCCAAGAAATTTTGGCATAGCGTTCAACTGCACTTTAATGCTCAATGAAAGTGCTTTATCTCGTTGCCTTTTCCTTCGCCTTTTCCTTCGCCTTTTCGTTTGCCTTGCCTACGTAGGCCTGCATCCAAAGGTGCAGCGATGACAGAGGCCGAAATGGCGGCGCTGATGAGGGAATGTTTTACAGGGCGTTTCGCCGGACTGCGCGGTCAATGCATCTGCAGCAGTCAGATAGAACGACCCGTTTTCTGCATTCCTGGGAGTCAATATCAAGAGAATTTCCAAGCGAAGCCCGCTGCCTCCCTATGATCCGGCTCAATAGTGTATCGTATCCGTCGACTGACAAATTCCATTGAAGGAGTGTTGATGGCCATTTACGGAACCGCATTGTTATCGCTATGTCTGATCGCCGGTTTGATCGCTGGCAAGCTGATCGGGTTGGCCATTGGTATTGACGCCAATGTGGGCGGTGTCGGCATCGCGATGTTGTTGCTGATCCTGATTTCGGGTCGCTTGCAAATCAGTGGATTCATGGCCAAGCCTACGCAGAATGGCGTGCTGTTCTGGAGTTCGATCTACATTCCCATCGTGGTGGCGATGGCGGCGAGCCAGAACGTACGCGCGGCGCTTAGTGGTGGGACAGCCGCGATCATCGCCGGCGTCGTGGTGGTGATTGCAAGTTTTGCAATGGTGCCGCTGATTAGTCGCATCGGACAATCGAATGACCATTTAAAATCAACGCTTGAATCCGCTTCGACAGGAGACGACGCGTGAATGAACTATGGCAAGCTATCGAATCCGTACTGACGAAGTACTCGTTGGTGACGGCCTTTGCCGTGGTTGGCACCATCGTGTGGATATCCTACGGAATTTCGGCGAAAGTAACGCGCCATCGGATGCACGGTTCAGCGATTGCGATCTTGGTTGGTTTGCTGCTAGCCTGCATCGGTGGCGTAGTGACCGACGGAGAAAAGGGGATTGCTGACATCGAATGCTTGGCAGGGATCGGTTTGATGGGCGGCGCGATGTTGCGTGACTTTGCCATCGTCGCGACGGCGTTCGGCGTGCGGTTAGATGAGTTTCTCAAGACCGGTCTCAGTGGGGTCGTTTCACTGCTTGCCGGAGTGCTGATGTCGTTTTTGATTGGTGCGATCATTGCCTATGGCTTCGGATATCGAGACGCCGTCAGCATGACCACGATTGGCGGAGGAGCGGCGACTTACATCGTGGGGCCCGTCACCGGAACTGCACTAGGAGCGACGAGCGAAGTCATCGCGCTCAGCGTTGCTGCGGGATTAGTAAAGTCGATGCTGGTGATGACGTTGACACCCTTTGTGGCAAAGTGGATTGGACTCGATAATCCGCGTTCCGCACTCATTTTTGGTGGGCTGATGGGAACGACTAGCGGTGTTGCCGGTGGTCTTGCAGCCACCGATGAGCGACTCGTCCCCTACGGTGCGATGACGGCCACGTTCTACACCGGGCTGGGATGTCTGCTAGGACCCTCGGTTATTTTTATCGTCATTCGAGCCATTGTTGGAACATGAATCTAAATTTAAGGGCCATGAAATGAAACAACTACCCATTATCGAACGTGCCATGGCACACGGTGAACGAATCGCAGTTTGCTCCGCCACGGGCACCACCACGTATGGTGATCTTGTCGCTGCTTCGGAATCGGCCGCCGCGACGCTGCTCGCGGGAGCCGACGACCTGAACGAAGCTCGGATCGCGTATCTCGTTCCTGCCGGAGAAGGATACATCCAGACGCAGTGGGGGATTTGGCGCGCAGGCGGGATCGCCGTTCCGCTCAGCACGTCGGCAACCGAGAAAGAGCTTGAGTACACGCTCACCGACTCGCAGACAAGCACGGTGATTGCAACGAGTGAGCTTATTCCGCGGCTCACTTCGCTTTGCAAACAACTCGACATCCGATTGCTGTCGGTCGATGATGTGCCATCGACGCCCACCGCTCGACTACCTGAAATTTCGACCGAGCGGCGTGCGATGATTCTCTATACCAGTGGAACGACCAGCAAACCCAAGGGCGTCGTCACGACTCACGCCTGCATTCAGGCTCAGATCGAATCGCTGGTCGACGCGTGGCGTTGGCAACAGGACGACCGCATTCCATTGTTCCTGCCGCTGCACCACATTCACGGCATCATCAACATCATGTCGTGCGCGCTATGGTCCGGAGCACAACTCGAAACCTTTCCGCGATTCGATCTTGATACCGTCCTGGGCCGAGTCGCCGATCATGCCTACACCGTGTTCATGGCGGTGCCGACGATCTACGTCAAGGTGATCGAAGCGTTGGAGGCCATGCCGAGCTCCGAATGTGATCCGATCGTGCAAGGCTTTGCCGACATGCGATTGATGATTTCCGGTTCAGCCGCCTTGCCCGCTAGCGTGCATGAAAAGTGGTCGGAACTGACGGGCCAGAAGTTGTTGGAACGTTACGGGATGACCGAAATAGGCATGGCGTTATCGAATCCCTATGACGGGGAACGCCGCCCCGGTGCAGTCGGTCAGCCACTGCCCGGTGTCGAGATACGGTTACAGGACGAATGTGGTGAATCGATCACCAACGAAGGTGTTTCAGGGGAGATACAGGTTCGCGGCCCGAACGTCTTCCAGCAATATTGGAATCGACCCGATGCAACAAGCGAGTCCTTCGTCGACGGCTGGTTTCGTACTGGCGATATGGCCGTCATTGAAAACGACTACTTTCGTATCATGGGACGCAGCAGTGTCGATATCATCAAGAGCGGCGGTTACAAGCTGTCTGCTCTCGAGATCGAAGCCTCTCTGTTGGACCACCCAGCGATCACTCAGTGTGCCATCGTCGGTTTACCAGACGATACGTGGGGTGAAGCCGTCGCGGCTGCCGTCGTGCTGAAGCACAGCCAGGCACTGGAACTTGAGTCGCTTCGAGGGTGGTGCAAGGATCGAATCTCGCCCTACAAGATCCCACGTAAGTTGCTCGTCGTGGAAGAACTCCCCAGAAACGCAATGGGCAAAGTGACCAAGCCGGCGGTATCGCAATTGTTCAATCAGATCGATTAGGGGCGTGGCTGGCCGGAACGGTTGCGAGGTGGGGATGGCATTAAAGTCTGTGGCCCTAAAGTATGCGGCCGAAGGTTGGCGTCCTCGTAGGGCGAGCGTGATTGTCGATTTTCGCGTCGGATTCGGTGTGACCGACGTCGATGCGAGTAAAGGGGCATGAGCAATGGTCATGGTTTGCCCAAGATGATTTGGTGTCAAGCTTCGTTCTACGCTTGAACAACCACTCTGGCGTCAACATTGAGCACCTGCGTTCCGCATCAGAGTTTGGCGAGACGATCTGTCCCACATCACCACGAAAAACGTCTTACTAGTAGCATCGGCTTCTAACCTGTGTTCTTTGACAAGCAGGATGCTTATCCCACGATAGAGTTTGACGGATTCGACTGCGGTGAAGCTCCGGCGTGAGTACGCGCACCTTCACGCGTCTGCTTACCGTGAGTCGCCTTAGCATTGGGCCACACCGGAATAAACTCAGTCTTCAGGTTTCAGACTTCAGGCATTAGGAAAGGAAAGCATGCATGCGAGACTACAGGAAACTGCGAGCGTTTGAGTCGGCCGATCAACTGGCTATTGCTGTCTACAATTGCACATCAACGTTTCCCAAAGAGGAAATGTTTGGGCTAGGCTAAGCTCACAGCTTCGCCGCGCTGCCGTTTCCGGTCCATCAATCATCGTTGAAGGAAACGCTAAATGATCACAAGCCGACTATGTTCGCTTTCTCCAAATCGCTTACGGTTCGGTTTGCGACGTTGAGTACCAGCTTTCGCTAGCACAAGGACTCTCCTACCTCGAAGAAAAGGTCGCTGCCAACGTGATTTCGGTCGCCAACGAAACTGGACGCGTCCTCAACCGTTTGCTGCGTTCCCTGAAGTCTGGCTCCTGAAGCCTGAGCAAGCGCCCCATGGGAGCCGAACCGACACTTCCGTCATGGCAAGGCGAGCACGCTACCCGCTACCTCAGGGGCGCAAATGCATCGGCCTGCGTGACGTTATCGAGGCGGTTTCTCCGTGGTTTACAGAGTTCTCTGCTGCTGTGATTTTGCAAATCGCAGCGTTTCGTGCAGGGAAGGCTTCGCTGCCAAACAAAAAAACGAGAGAACTTTAATTGCACCTCAGTATGGGGGGCGTTAGGATTGCCAGGGGGTGGGTTGACAAAGGCATGCGTGTTGATCCTTCACCAGGATGGGTATCACCGTCGATGGACGGTTCTCTTTCTTTCACGCCTTAGGGCACGAGGTACACAGAATGCGTTTGAATCACATTGCAGTTGTAGCGGCGTTGATCGCGACGAGTACGTCGGTATGTTTCGCACAAGACGCGAAGCAAGAAGCGAAGAAGGGGGAGACCAAAGAAATCCGGTCCAGCCTTTCAAAAGAGGGGAGTACCACGCCCTGTCTGGGTGCTTGCACGATTAATTTTCAAAAGGAATTGGGGGCCGATTTTGCATACTTGATACCGTTGGGAAGCCAAATTCATCAAGCTCGAATCACTCCTGATCCCGTAACGATTGCGGTTGCGGCGCGCAGTCTCGCTGCTGCGGAAGCCGCCACAGGAAAGCAAGCGAAGGTGACTGCCTCACAGGTCATGGCGGAAGCCGTTGACTTGGCCAAAATGCGTGGCGATGCGAAAGAACTCAAGGCAATTGCTCAACTGGTAACCGATGCGACGACGAAATCGGAACTCAATCAACTCGTGGAGCTTGCCGAAGATTCTGCGGCGGAACCCGGTGAAGCGTCAAAGTCACAATATGGAGACCTGACCGTCATTAATCACACTCCCCATGACCTGAAGATTATGGTCGACGGGCATGTTGTTGGTCGTGTTCGTTCAGGACGAACACGACGAATGCACGTCCACGCCCATGCTTATCATAATCACTATGACGCTTACTGCATGGCGGATGGTGACCTGATCCGACACGCAAATGCGAGTGGGCACAATCACGATTTGACTTGGCACATCGACGAGTAGGCCAAATTTGAACTTCACTTCTCAAGCCCTCATGCGATTTTGCGTGGGGGCTTCTCTATCAGAGTTCAAAGCACGAGACCATGATAGTGAATCGCTTAATTCTGTGGATGGCTCTGTACTTCACTGTTGTTTCATCAGGCGAAGTTGCTCATGCCGAACGCATCGCTCTTTTGATCGGGTGTTCCGACTATCAGTCTGAGAAAATAGACGACCTGCCGGGAGCTGCCAATGATGTTCTTGCGTTCAAGCAACTCCTCGAAAACGAACTCGACTTTGACCGAGTCACCACGCTTACTGGCTGGACCGACGACGTCGCAACGCGTCCTACTCACGATCGTATCCACGATGCCTTCGAGCAATTAATTGAATCTGCATCGCTCGACTCTCAGGTCTTCATTTTACTGTCAGGTCACGGAACCAACGTTCCAGTTCCGGAGTCCCAGGCGAATCTTCTTGATGTGTCCAATCCCGAACCTGACGGGCTGAATGAGGCGTTCCTTCCTGCTGACGCACACGCGGATGAGAATCTGATCCTTGACGACCAAATCGGTCAGTGGCTGGATCAACTCCAAGAGAAAGGCTCGCACGTTTGGATCGTCTTCGATTGTTGTCACTCAGGAACGATGACGCGGAGTGTTGGCGCTAGCGACGAGGTGCCTCGGTACGTTTCGCCGAGCGTAGTGGGGGTATCGGCGGAAGTTCTCGAAGCAGCCCGCCAACGTGTTGAAAAGGGGGCGAACGTTTCGAGTGAAGACGAAGCGAAGGAGTTGGCCAAACCGAGGCAATCAAAGGGAAGTGTCGTGGCCTTTTTCGCAGCGAAAGCACACCAAACGGAAGCCGAGTTGATCCGCCCAAAGAACTCAGGAATCAAACGCGGGCTGCTTGCGTATCATCTTGAACAAGAGTTACGAGGACGCAAGTCCGGCATCACTTATGGAGATTTGAGCCGTGCACTAATAAGCCGTTATCAGGCTGACGGTCGCCGACACCCATCGCCGTTCTGGGCGGGGGACCTTAATCGTGAAGTCTTCGGCTTGCGATCTTGGCCTGAACAAAAGCCAATGTTCCTGAGCCGAGAGGGCGACGCGTTGGTCGTCTCGGGTGGCCGATTGGCTGGATTGAATCAGGGAACCGTCCTTGAAGTTTTTGCGCCCAGTGACAAGGCACACGAAACGCCGATTGGAACGGTTGAAGTTAAAACGGTAAACGCCACATCCGCAATCGTCGAGCCTACCGAATCGTCGGTTGCGGCTAATTGGCCCAACAATGGTTCTTGCCGAATTCTATACCACGAAAGTGATCGTACACCGCTGCGATTGTCGTTGTTGGCATTGTCTGGCTCCGCTTTGAAACCGTTGCCCCCCGAAGGGCTAGCCACAGCAATCCGCCAACAGTTCAAGGATTCGTCGATTCTTGTCAACGATGAATCCAATGATTGTGACTGGGCGTTTGTCTTGCTTGAAGAAACCGGCGATGCCGTTCTGGTCCTCGGCGAAGAACTGCAGCGACTATTACAGAACGGCATGTCTTCGTTGGAAAAGATTCCTCAAGCTAGATTCAAAAAATCCGATCTTGGCGATGTCGCGAAAATCGCTGCGGAGATCGAAAGCAATCTTACAAAGGTCGAAAAGTGGAGCAACCTGAACAAGTTGATGGTTGCGGCCGGAGCCGAACTGGATCCAAATCAAGATGTCCGTATTGAGGCGCGTGCGGCTGATGGATTGTTGATCGGCGATAGCCAATTGAAGCCAGGCGAGATCGTTGAACTTCGTGCGACAAACAAAAATTTGAGCCGAGACTATTGGTATGTCATTCTGCAACTCAACAGTCACTACGGAATCGGGCTGGTTGGGGGCGAGAATGGATTGGGAGTGGGAACGTTACGTCATGCTCCTCGAACCGCGCCGCCACGACCACAACCAATCTATCGTTTCCGATGTAACGACGATGCATCAGGATCATTCGGGCTGATCGTCATCGCGATGAACACACGCGATCATCCTCACACGCCGAATTTTGGTTTTTTAAGACAGGAAAACTTTGGTGCGGTGGTGAATCGTCATACGACGGAGTCGCCTACGACTGAGTTCGAGCGACTGTTAAACGGTACACTCAAATCTCCAACCAAATTTCGTAATCAACAAGGTTTGGACAGACCACAGATACTCACGTGGACATGGACGGTATCGCCGCCGTAGCCAAACAAATCCGATCAATGCGGGGGCTTTCGTGCAATTTTGCGGCGGTGGAAATGAGGCCTCCTACAGTCGCTTGCACATGCAAGCCAAAGGGAAAGCGATGAAGAATCTCATTCAGCTACCACTATTGCTCGCAGGCATGGTTTCGGTCTTTGCTGCGACGGCGGCGACGAGTCAAGACGCAGCAAATTCTGGCACCACAAGCCTTCCCCTGACCTCGTCGGAGAAGTACGCGCTGCTAATTGGAGTCAACTATACCGAACGCGAAGCGGAACTTTCAAAATCTGGCTTGAAGCCACTGAGCAATGCGGCGAATGATGCGGTCGCGTTTTCAAAGGTGCTCATGGACTACTACGGCTACGAGAGAGCCAACACCATCGTGCTAACGGACGGGCCCGACGAAGACGACGGAGACCCAAATCTGCCCGAGATAAATGAGCATATCAAGAATCTGCGTCTTCGAGTCGATGACGATGACTCGATTCTGGTGTTCTTTGCCGGTCATGCGCAAAAGCTCAAGCGAGCGCCGGTGGGGGAACAGGTTGCGTTGCTACCGCTTGATGTCGAATTCAAAGACCGCGAGCCAGTGGTAAGTGTTGGGCTTCCAGATCAACTTTTTAAGCAGGTGGCTGACTTTCACTGTCAACACAATCTAATCGTGTTGGATTGTTGCTATTCAGGTGAGATCTTTAATTCACGCGGTCGGTTTACCTTTCAGCCGCAGACAAAAGGTGAGAGGTCAGATGCTTCGCTTCAGCTGGTGCAATCTTTCCAAGCGATCGCCTCTTGCAGAGATGATCAAGTTGCCGGAGATACGCCCCAGTACGGCGGCGCAAATTCTAAATTCATGACGGTCTTTCTTGACGGGCTCAAGTATCTACCCATTCGCAAAGGCAAATCACGCGACACGCGAGTATGGGCCAACCGATTACTGGAGTATGTCCAAGGTGGACTGCGGTCTGATGACTCACAACGACCCGATTGTCGTAGCCTCAGTAACGATAGCGGCGGAAATCATGGCGGTGAATTCTGTTTTACCCCGACAACAGAAGGGCTTGCGAAGTTGACGGCCGCCGCAGAGGAGGAGCTCAGTGACGGTGGGCAACTCCAGCTGCAGGCAATGATTGCAAGTTGTCAGGGTGAATGGTGGTTTGATGAAATGCCATGGTTCATACCCAGTATTCGTGCACTTCTGATCAAGCAACATTCGACGAGAGTTCCTCAGAAGAGGTCATCTGCGGGTGTTGCCGCGTTCGTCGATATAGACGAACTTCGCAAAACGGCCAATGCCGTAATCAGGGACCGACGAATCGGCGACGACCTAACCTCGCTTCGATACAAGCACGCCGGATTGCTTTTTCAGGTCAAGAATTCGAAGCAACTCGAAAAGGCCCTGGAGACGATCGAGAAAGACCTGAGCGAACGGGTGACCGAATTGGTGGCCGAAGATAGTCACCTGCGGGCGGTCGTCCTTCACAAGCTGGGCAAGACGGAGGAAGCGAAAGTCGCCTACATCAGTGCGATTGAGAAGTATAAGGAAGAACGTACGCGTTCCGAACAGGATGCGCTCACATTTACTGCAGCATTATGTTGCGCCGATTACGGGGAATTCCTGGTTTCCATCTCTGAGCAAGAGGAAGCCGTCGAGCAATTCGCCATTGCAATATCACTTGTTCAAGAGGTAAGCACGAACCGAGTTTACTCGGCATTCTTCCAGGTGTTTGCGACCGGTCGGCAAGCCGATGCAAAAGCCGGGCTCCGCGAATGGAGAGCTTCCGGCGACCTCTTCGACAAGGCTGAAGAACTCGGAGCACGCGATCTTCCCGGACACCTCCTGCACGCTCATATTTTAAATCGCCGCGGTTGGCTGCGGATGAAACGATGGAGATTGACGGACGCACAGCGTGACTTTAATAGGTCGAGTGAAATACTCAAAAAGCACTTTGTTAAGGAGAATGGGAAATTAAATCACAACGCACGAATCACGGATCTGCACAATCAACACGGGATTGCCATGCTCACCCGATTCAAGGGGGACACTTTGCTGGCGACCGAGGCCTATCTGAATCTCGATTCGACGGTGCAAGATAATTATCGTGAGTTCTTAGCGTCGGATGACCATGACCCCGCAATCCTGTTGAGTTTCATTGATCGTCTGATCAATACACGCGAGCGGCTAGGCGACTGCAATTTGTTTGGTGACCCCATCGAGATTGACCCGCGAGAGGCATTTGATGACTATCGCCGCGCGTTGAGTCTGGTTCATTTGCTCTCTCGACGAACATCCGATGAAGAAGACACGTCAACGCAGCACGACGAAGCGAGAGACAAGCGTCGGAGCGCTTTGCTCTACAAGCAATCTCTCGCGCTGTGCATGGATTCGTCCATCAAAGATACTGAATTGGCCCTGAGAATGTGTCGTGATTCAGACCAAATCTATTTTGAACTGGGCGGTAAACGTTCAGCTTCTGGGACCTGGCAGGCGCTTGGGGAACTAACAACGTTGATCGTTGAAGCGAGAAGAGAAGCGACAAGGGGAAATCAGTTCGTGACCGACTCACCCTCGCAATCGGAGAAGCTTCGAGAGGGGTTACTGCGGTATCGTGATGTCATTGGTACGGCACCACACCGCGATCAGCTAGAAGTTTGTCTATTTGCATCAAAGGTATTGCTAGACTGTACGATGTCAGATCGCTACCACGCTGAATTGAACGGCGAATTGCTACATAGTTTTTGTCGGGTTGCACTTTCCGATTCTTCGGCGTCGCGAAAACGGGGCCAGGCCGAAAGCCCGGCTGAAGCGACGTGCGAAGCCTGCTCGGAACTGCGTGAGTACTTGCGACCCTATTATGATGCGATCGTTAGAGCGAGGCTGACCGCTGGATCAGCCATTCGCGTGAAGGATTTGATCGAACTTCAGGCCGAAGCAACCACAGGAAGGCCGTATGCGAAACCCATTTCCCCCGCTCCCGTGCTTGCCATCTACGAACTCGGTGAGGACTGTTATTTGTTTACAGACATCCCACACGGAATCAGTCGGTGCGACCCGATCACGGAGATGTACGATGTCAGTTCGATTCGCGACGCGATTGCAGGTCGCAAAGATCCGTTCCCTCTGCCACATCAAATTCGGGTCGCGATTCAAGACTGGCAGGATCGAACCAATTTGACAGTCGATCGCGTCATACTGCGTTCAGATCGATTTGCATCGACGGCCGCGATTGACCCGGATCTATACAGTGTTCTACGCCCGGTGCTGCCGTCCCCTGCTGGGGATGAGACTGACCCAAAAATGAAGCCAGCCAGCGAAGTCAGGCATGAAAACAAATTCCCACTTGCCATCGACGGCGCAGCTTCGCAGTCCAAGTAGCAAACTCTTTAATCGCGCCATAAAGTCGAGCTGTTGAGAGGATGACTTTATCGTGCGCACCCAATGCTATTCGCTTACACCCCTGCTCCGCTCGACCAAGTTTCAGGGGGGCCAGTTTCAGGAGTGCCAATCGATGCGGGCGGCATGTTGACGGGCCACCCCAAACCGAGACGCCCTAAGCCGGGCCACCCAAGCGGAGCCGCGGATGATACAGAAGAGCCGACTGGAGTCGCGCTCCGCTGCGGGGCGGGGGATGAATGAATGGCGCTCAAGGAGGCAAGGTGTCGCCGCTAGTGGAACCAGGCAGTTGCAATCTCATTTTGCTGGCAAGACTCGACTAGCCAGCGCGTCTGCGAATGAGAAATTTCATCCGCAAGTATTGACAGGTCGCTCGTTACCTGTACTGTACAGGTAATGGAAATGCTCTCGTGACTGCGTGTGCTTAACCCACGCGTCCGATGAGCCAATGTGCCGATTCAACTCGCATGAACCTAGTGATATGCCTCCATTGGAAAAACGCAGCGTTCGGCTTCCACGGCTCACCTTCGTGACGCGGATACTCTTTGCACTCTTCTTATTTGGCACGGGGATCATGACGATGGGCTTCGGCGTTAACGGGTATCCAGTTGGCGATCCGCCGACTGAACTCGATCAATTCATGCTCGCGCTTGAGAAGACAGGCTATCTCATCTTCTGGGTTGGCTTTCTTAAGACGGTCGCTGGCGGCTTGATGTTCTTCCCGAAGACTGCGCCACTCGCGATCCTGATGTCGCTGCCCTATGCGTTTAATATCTTGCTGTACGTGATCTTCTTTGCTCATCAATACCTCGTGATCGGTCTTTTGGATTTCGTGGCATGTGCTTTGCTGATCTACTGCTACTTTGATTGGTATCGCCCGATTTTTGCTGGGCCTACGACGGCTTCGATTCAGGATTCTTCCGGAGGCGAACATGCACTTTGACTCAGAGTCTTCGCCTGGATTCGCAATCGGGCGTGTTGCTTATCAAATTCGTTCTGCAATGGCCGCGGTGCTGAAGGGGGCTGGTTGGCCGTTTTCGCCGGAGGAAACTCAGACACTGATCACTTTGTTGGACGCCGGCAAACCGCTTAGCATGAACGAGTTGGCATCGCGGATGATTCGTGATCCAACGACGGTAAAACGCCAATTGGATCGACTCGTTGAACATCGGTTTGTTGATCGGAACGTATCGAGTGAAGACGCTCGCATCGTGATCATTGCCCTGAATCGCCGTGGTGAACAGAAACTTACGAAGGTGCTCCCCTTACTGGACGACTTACGGAGAACTGCGCTCGAGGGCATTTCAAAGTCGGAGCTGGGCGCCACTCAAAACGTACTGCGAAAGATGCAAACGAACTTAACGAAACACATTTCAGAGGGATAATCTCGTGAACAGAATCATCTTTGCTCTCAGCCTCATGTTGCTTGGTGCAAGTTCAAGCCTAGCTCAGGATGTGACGAGCGCTACGGAGCGGCTGAGAAAACAAAACGCCCAATTCACTGAGCAGATCGTCAACGTTGCTGACAACGTTTATACGGCGGTCGGCTTCAGTGTCTCTAACGTCTCGATGATTGTTGGCGACGACGGGGTGGTCATTGTTGATACGGGAATGACGCGAGATGACGCTGAACGTATCGTGACCGAGTTTCGCAAGATCAGCGATAAGCCGGTGAAGGCGATCATCTTTACGCACTCCCATGGCGACCATACCGGCGGAGTGACTGCGTTTCTTGGAGCGGAGCGACCGCAAATCTGGGCTCACAAAAACTTTGGCAGCGAATACCGTCCACTGACGGCTGCGGGTGTTACGTTTCAATCCGTGCGAGCAGCACGGCAAGCGGGCTTCAAGTTGCCACCGGAGCAACGGATCAACAACGGCGTCGCCCCGGTTCGATATCCCAAAAGCGGTGGCCATGCTTTCGCGTCAGCCACCGAGGCCACGCCGTCACATTTCCTCGAAGCTGAACGGCAAACGATCAACGTGGGTGGGGTTGAGCTTGAACTTGTGTCGTCACCCGGTGAGACGAACGACGAACTGTACGTCTGGTATCCAGCGGGGAAAGCCTTGTTCGCCGGCGATAATTTCTACCGATCGTTTCCAAATCTGTACGCAATTCGAGGTACTCCCAACCGCAGCGTTCGCCTATGGGCCGAAAGCCTTAGCAAGCTAGCCAACAACAACGCGGTCGCCTTAGTCGGTGGGCACACCCAACCGGTGCTCGGAGCAGACGAAGTGAAACAAGTCCTCGGCGATTACCGCGATGCGGTGCAGTTCATTCACGACAAAACCGTTGAGGGAATGAACAAGGGAATGACGCCCGACGAACTGGTCGAGTACGTACAGCTTCCCGAAGAACTTGCCAGCAAAGAATACCTGCAACCGTTCTATGGACATCCCGAGTGGGGCGTGCGGACAATCTTCAGTCAATATTTTGGCTGGTTCGACGGCAACCCGTCCAATCTGTTCCGATTGTCGTTGAAGTCCGAAGCGGAGCATGTCGCAAAGTTGGCCGGAGGAACGGACAAGCTTTTGGCAGCAGCCAAAGAAGCACTTGCCGCAGATGACAACCAATGGGCCGCACAGCTCGCCGACCATTTGTTGGCAATTGACCAGGACAACGTTGCGGCGAAGGAAATCAAAGCAGACGCGCTGACCAAGCTCGCCAGTAACATGGTCAACGCAACGGCGCGAAACTACTACCTCACCGTCGCCCGCGAGTTAAGAGAGTCCATTCGGTAGGATTGCCCAAACCTAGCTAACAAAAACGCTTGGGGACATTGTGCTTGGAGACATTGCGTTTGGAGACACAGCACATTCCTAACACATGAGCATAGGCTGGCGGAGCGGCACTACGCATCTCGATGGAGTGCACGGTTTCTTTACTCTGTATCTTCAACTCTAGGCAGGCGTTAGATGACCTGCCTGGCACGCGGCCCGGCCGCATTCAAGACGTCGCCAACCAAGCATGTGTCGGTTGATCAAAAACGGCGCTACCGAAGTGGAATTCAGTGCTCCTAGAAAGTGCTATGTCTCATTCCTTTTTCCTGTTCTTGATTTGACTCACGCGTTAACCTCGGATCCGCGTGGTGATGGAATCGTGGGCACCCAAAGCCGCACGTCGAGCTTGTATTGTCCATAGTTATCGCCAAAACGTGCTCGTAAATCGCTTTCTTCAACGGGACGCACGAACCAGTGCCAGACGCATGCCCCGGCGAGGGCATAACCGATCACCGTGTAGCTTCCAAAATACCAACCCGCCGCGACGCCTTGCATGATGCCAGCCAGTGCCATGGGATTTCGAACGAACCGGTACGGGCCGACGACCACAAGTTTAGAAGCGGTTGCGGTCGGCAACGGTGTCCCGTCGCCATGAATCGCCATCGCAATGCCGCTCCAGGCTCCGATTGCAGACGCGAATGCAAACAACACAAGCGAAAATGCCGATTGCCCGGAGTGGGTGAACGCCGGCAATCCCATGCGATCCTCCAACTCGACGATGCCCTTTGGCAGTATCCACAAAAACAGACTCCAAAAAAGTAACGTTTGAGCGAACGTCCAGCACAACGCCGTTGTCTTGCTCATCGTCGTGACGCGAATGGTCGCCGGCGACTGGGCTGCGTTACCGTGGATCGTCGCCATGGCCAACGTCAGTCCCGCCATGCTGACCATCATCGCAGCAGCAATCCAAGCTTCGTCGGTGAGCAAACTGACCCCGATGCAATACAACGCCGGATACCAAACCGCCGCGGCAAGGGACCAGACCGCGACCGCAGCCCAAGACGTTCGTTTGACGACAACGATCGCGGTCGCTATTGAACCGCCCACTAACAACAACGAGTCGCCTAACCAAAACCCTAGCAATGCATTGTTGGGCCATGCTTCCGGCTGGAACCATTTCACGCTTGCCGGCATCGACAACAGCAGGCCCCACCACGCAGCCGTGCCGACCGCTTGGACCACCAAATAGACCGCTATAATGTGTCTTGCATTCATGCCGTCCATCTTAACCGCAAGCTTGTTTTCCAACGCACTGAAAAAATCGAAACTGTGTCCACTGACCAATCTCAACCGTTGATCTACTCCGTCGGAACTCAGGTCGTGGCGCAGAAAGAGGTGATGACTTCGAACGATCGTATCGCTCATCCGGCCGGAGCCGTTGGAGTGATTGTGCGTGCGCCGAAAGATCGGACTCATGCTTACCGCGTCAAATTTAGCGACGGATTCGAGGCGGCAATTCATCACAATCAAATGGTGCGACTTGCGGAGTTCAAGAGCCAGCGGATTCGCAATGAGCACTCGCCGTTGATGAGCGCGGGGCTATTCGATCGGGTGATCTATCGGTGCGTGATCGGCTCGCGTGCTTATGGGCTGGATGACGATAGTTCGGACACCGATCGTCGAGGAATCTATTTGCCGCCCGCGGAACTGCACTGGTCGCTATACGGAGTTCCAGAGCAACTGGAGAACGACGTGACCCAGGAGGTCTATTGGGAGCTGCAGAAGTTCATTGTGCTGGCACTCAAGGCGAACCCAAACGTTTTGGAGTGCCTCTATTCGCCTATCGTTGAATCGGTGACACCGCTAGGCGAAGAATTGTTGGCGATGAAGGACGCGTTTCTATCCAAACTCGTCTTTCAAACCTATTCCGGATACGTCGCGTCGCAGTTCAAGAAGATGCAGACTGACTTCCGCAATCAAGGACGCGTCAAATGGAAGCACGTGATGCATCTGATTCGCTTGCTGCTATCGGGAACGCACGTCTTGTCTCATGGCCGCGTCAATGTTGACGTCGGCGAGCACCGGGATCAGTTGCTGGCGATCAAGCGTGGCGAGATGCCCTTCAACGAAGCAGACCAATGGCGAAACGAACTGCAGCGTCAATTCGAATCCGCATTTAAAATGACGAAGCTTCCTGATCGCCCCGACTACGAACGCGTGAACGCGTTCCTCGTGGACGCTCGGGGCCGCGCGATGGAGAAAGATTTACCGTGATCGACAACGACAAAATGATGCAGCATGTGCGAACGCATCCGTTTCCACTGGTGTTCGCCACGATTAGCGGCGCCCACCTTTACGGTTTCCCCTCGCCCGACTCCGACTTCGATCTTCGCGGTGTGCATCGGTTGCCGCTGCAGACGGTTGTTGGGTTGGACGATGGCGAGCAAACCATCGAGAAGGAAGGCATCTACGACGGACTTGAAATTGACCTCGTCACTCACGATGCGAAAAAATTCTTCAAGTTGATGCTGCGACGCAATGGTTACGTGCTCGAACAAATATTCTCGCCGCTAGTGGTGTTCACCACGCCTGAACATGCGGAACTCAAGTCGATCGCCGCGAATTGTATCACCCGGCATCACGCACATCACTACCTGGGGTTCGCAGCGACGCAGTGGAAGCTATTTGGCAAGGAATCATCGCCACGTGTCAAACCGCTGCTGTACGTCTATCGCGTGCTGTTGACCGGCATCCATCTGATGCGGACGGGTGTTGTCGAAGCCAATTTGGTGACGCTCAACGCAGAAGCGAAATTGCCGTACATCGACGATCTAATTTCGCAAAAGCGCGAAGGCCCGGAGCAGGGAACGCTCGACGCTGCCGATTTGAGATTTCACCAAAGCGAATATGAACGGCTGACGCGAGAACTCGAAGCGGCCTATGACGCTTCCGCTCTGCCTGAAATGCCGTCGGCACGCGATCGGCTCAACGACCTCCTGGTGCGATTGAGGCTTCAGCGGTGAAAGGCTTCAGAACACGTGAAAGGTTCGGGAATACAGCACATTCCTTAGAGGGTGACTTTAGAGTGGCCAAGGGGAACTACTCATTTCGATGAGTGGCTCGGTTTCGTTCGCCCTGGGGGTGATGCTGCCTGGCACGCGGCCTGGGCGTATTCAAGGCGACATCCATCAAGCATGCGTCGGTTGATCCAAAACGGCGTTTCTGAGATGGACCTCGGTACTCCTAAAAAGTGCTGTGTCCCTTTGCCTTCCCCTTCGCCTTCCCTGCCCCTTTGCCTCCCCCCCAAGTGCCATGCTCGGCCGCCATACTCAGCTGACAGAATTCCCAAAGCGATATCCAGAGACGAAACGGACTAGGACTCCATCGTCGCTCTAGCGGTTCGTTGGGCACGAACGCCCGTTGTCCGAATCCGCCGAGCGAGCGAAACGTACGCGGTGCTTACTTGCCTTGATCTAACACGCCTTTGAGCATTGGGAATCGTGCAAGCACTTGATCTAATACTTGCTCGCCTGCGTGCTCTTTGATGAATTGGACGAGCATCGTTACAAATTCGCCAAGCTTTTCGAGAGGCAGCCCTTTCGCCGCCAGCGCCGTTCCCAATTCCAGGGAATTGCCAGTCGATCCGCCAAGCATTTTGCTCGCCATGCCCGCAAGACTACCCAGCATCCCACCTCCCGCGTCCGCCGATTCACCATCGTTCTCGGATTGGATCAATGATTCGAGACCGGGTAATGAAGAGGCAAGTTTCGAGAAGGTCGAATCATCAATATTCTCTTTGATCATCCCCATCGCTTTTCCAGTGACCCCTTTCGCGGTTGCACTATCAATGCCGAGGCGGTCCGTCAGTTGCTTGATCAGTTCATCCATCGTTCACAAATTCCTATGTAGAGCTTGCGGGAATTAAAATGCACGATGTTGCTGAGGAAATCACCGCACACACATAGCGTCATTCTAGGGCGATGATTGGCAACACAATAGCCTGGAGATAACTTTCACGCAAAAAGCGAACCTCCCAACTGGGAACACTGCCCATTCCTGAGGAGGGACTCCAGGCTGGCGGAATGAAATCATTCATTTGGATGAATTGCACGGTTTCTGCAACCCGTCCCTTTATGCCTGGTGAGGCGTTAGCTGGGGTGCACTGGCCCATTCGCTTCGGCCCGTTTTATGCGGCACCCACCAAGCTTGCGGCGGATTGTCCAAAACAACCCAACCGAGATCGACTTCACGACTCGTTGTCGAGCATGCAACGTGGTTACGGGGCCGATCGGACTTCTCCGTGGTTCGAATCGACCGCTACACCGGATGCGTTTTTAGCAGACCGTTAGGCGATTGATGTTGTCACCAAATGCGGATTGTGCTCCGCTGCTCGCATGAAGGATGAACCCCAACACCTAGCGAGCAATGAAGATGATACGCGACATGGATTTGATTCGAGCCATTGTGCTTGCGATTCGCAATCACGAAGCGCGGCCATCGGCCGCTGAGGTACAACATCTAATTGGCAATGTCGACGATGGGGTATTCGGCTATCACATCGAGTTGTTGACCCAAGGTGCGATGGTGACCGGCATCGACACGGGCCCCCGGAAAGATCGCTACGGCAAGGCAAACTTGGCGTTGACGTGGGCGGGACAGGAATTCGCCGACAACATTGTCAATGATGCAGTCTGGGCGAGTGCGAGAAAGACGCTGGACGACGCCGAACTGAAATCAGCTTCATTCGAGGTTTGGTCGCAAATTGTGGTTGCAAAGATCACGAAGCTTTGCGCCGCTGTTTCCAGCCGATGACATGAAAGTTGGCTGGAGCGGATCATTCGAATGGAGGTCGTATCCGGCGTCGACCTCAAACGGCAACGTACGAAACGCTGGCGGAATTCTACGCCAGTGAATGAGATCACCAGGCAACCGCGCCGTCCTAGGCTGGCCGGTAGGAATCGTGGGGTGAAATCGCATCAACCGCTCGGGCTGGGACTCGATCGGGTTGCAAATCGCTTCGGGGTGCGGATTTTTGAATGCGCAGGTTCTGGCGCGTGCGGCTGCGAGCCAAATTTCGGCGGCCGACGCAATGACGCGCCGGACCCCGATTGAGTCACCGTTCGGAGCGAAATGTCGAGACATCACCGCGGTTTGATTCTGGCGCTGGACGAGCGAGACGCTGGCGGATCTCGCCACTCGACTACGAATTGCACGCCCCGATAGCGTGTCGAAGCTAATACGTCGAGAAAGGTCTTGTCGCGAGAGATCAGAGCAATCTCGGCAAGCAATCCAGGACATCGAAGGCACACTCCATCTAAAAACGGAGCACCTAAGCACCTCGGCAGAAGGCGTTGGGCATAACTCCTCAAAGCGGCGAAGCTGCAAAACGTAGCCTAGGCTACGTTAAGCCCAATGAGTTGTGCAGAGGTGCTTAACCCGCCTCTGGGCGAAGGCATTTCCCGAGTCACCAGATCGTCAAGGACTGCTTCGGACGATAAACTATCTCTCATGTTGTGGGGGCGAGTCTGATACAGGCTCGGCTAGGGTAGGTCAGGCTGTCCCCGATTAAAAAACTCGGCCAACCACTTCGATCCAGCAACCGCGAAACACATTGAAGCCATGATTCAAATCGGCAGAACGTATGATTTACAAGTGGTCAAGGACACTGAATTCGGATTCTATTTGGATGCCGAAAATCTAGGCGAGATCTTGCTCCCCGCAAAGCATGCTCCAGACGGATTGAGTGTCGATGACACTGTCGAAGTCTTTCTTTACCTGGACTCGGAAGATCGCCCCATCGCGACCTTTCAGACTCCCAAAGCGGAGGTTGGCGAATTCGCGTATTTGGAAGTCAAAGACAACACTCATATCGGCGCGTTCTTAGATTGGGGATTGGACAAAGACGTCTTGGTTCCGTTCGCGGAACAGCATCGACCGATGACCGTGGGGGATTCCTACATCGTCTATCTGTATCTCGATAACCAAGATCGGATCGCGGCGACATCAAAGATTGATAAAGTTGTGCTGGAAGATGACGAACACGATTTTTATCCGCAGCAGAAGGTTGATTTGATTATCGCAAACAGTACAGAACTGGGGTTCAAAGCGATTGTGAATCACAGCCATTGGGGATTGCTGTACAAAGCGGACGTTGATCAACGGCTCAGTTTTGGGCAGAGCATTCAAGGCTACATCAAACAGGTTCGCGAAGACGGCCGAATTGACTTGAGCCTGAAAAGCGGTCAGGAAATCCGTGACAACTATAGTCAAGTGATTCAGGATTACTTACGCGATCACAACGGGTTTGCGCCCGTTCATGACAAGTCTCCTCCTGCTCAAGTTTCCAATCTGTTGGGGATGAGCAAAGGACAGTTCAAAAAAGCGATCGGTGCCCTGTATAAACAGAGGATCATTACGATTGAAAAGGAGGGAATACGATTGGTTTGATCAGCTTCTCAAAGGGACGGTGTCGAGAGCATTTTGCAAATGGATGTGGGATGATTGGCCGGTTCCCACCGGGCCATCACAAACGAGCCGGTTGAAACCGGAGCTACGATCTATTGAAACATGTTCGAGAGGGATGATCGGTTTACGTGGATCGGTAGCGGTGCTTATCCATCACGATATTTTCGCTTTTCGACGCGATGCAGAAAAGGAACGCGGACCTAATTGTTAATTCGAGTCCTGGAATCACTTTCCCATCGGACGACCGCCCGCCTCAATCTTTCACACGGCAATTGTCATCATGAGTCATTTATACCTTTACGAAAAAAGGCAGCGGCGAACCGCCATGCTGCTACTGCTCAACATGGGCGTACTGTTGGCAATGTATTTGGCAGCCCGTAAGTTTATTGAGCCGACCGAGGCGGGCGAACAGTTGTTTTATTGGTTGAACATTGCCTTGCCGTTGGCTGAACTCTGTCTGTTCGTTGTGGCCGTTCTCTTCTGGGTTCAAAATGGAACTTTCAGGATAGCGGTGGACGGCGACCGCTTTGAAATTTCCGATCCCCTCTCAAAGGCGGCTTCGTTTTCTGTCCCGGTAAGTGACATTGTTGAGATCAGTCAAACTCACCAGACGCATACCGGGTTCAGCAAAATCACGATGCACATGAAGTCGGGCGAAAGGATTCAGATCTTACAAAACTACAACTACAACCGAGGCAAGCTTTACGCAGCATTAGCGAAAGCAAATTCAACCATCCGTTTGCCGGAACATGCCCTTCGATTCAAGCAAGTGTGACGAAAAGAGTGTGTCCGGTATCGATCTGCGTTTAGCTGATACGAGAACACGAATTATAGAAAAACAGTTGCGAGGGGGCCCCAGCACAAAGAAATCAAAGTGGAATATTGGTGCCACGTGGCGTGCATCCAGATGCGTTTCACACCTGCCGCGGTCGCAACGATGGCGAATCGGCGAGTAACCTTGTCCGGTGTAATTATCGACGAGGCTTCGGGGACCAGAGGCAAGTCAGAGATCGACGGGGACTCTCGATGGCCTTCGATTTCGTCGAGGGCTGGATTGACCGGGGTTGGCTTCGCGACCGGAGGCGAGCAGGGCTTTGAAGACCTTGTATCCGTATTTGGGCATGCCGATCCGTGTGCAAACGCATCGGTTTTTGCAGCGAGAAACTTTTCAGTTGAAGTTATTGTGGCGAGTATCTTTTGACTTGCTCGGCGTTTGTGAAATAGGAACACGATTCCGCGCATCTCTATTTTTATGAATGCGAGATTTGACGCGAACCATTGCAACGCCAATGCGTCTATCTCTCCGAACACACAAGTCACATTCACGCCGCGAGCGAGTAACGAGCTTTCTGATGTTTTGCAAATGAAAATCCAATCCAGTCGACTCGCATAGATACACGAAGGCGATCCATTCGGCGTCCCTATCCATAGTGACAGCCCGTTGAATACAGATAATGCCCCGGCGTATCCGCGTTTGATGTGACACTCGCTTTCATTAGCGAACGACTTCTTTATGAAGGCACTGTTCCAAAAGGCGCGGGGGTCACGCCAGACACCTTAGCCTTTTTTCGTGTCTGCATCGAACGGCGGGCGACCCCACGACGAACCCAATTTGGGCTGGTAGCTGAGACGGTCTAGCGGCGGTCTGAAGAACCGCAGACGAGGATTCACACTTCACCCATCTTACTTCAAACTTCCTAAATTGTTCTCGGAGTGTGCCGGATTCGCACGCGACTTTGCGAAGGTCGTAGACCAGGTTCGATTCCTGGCGAGAGCACTTTGGAGTCGTGAGGGATGAGTCCTGAGGGATGAGTTCTGAGGGATGAGGGGATCAGGACGACGAGCGAAGTGAGCGGATGAGCCCAGCGAGCACCCTTGCTGTTTCATCCGCTTGGCTTGCAAGTTGTTCGGCGGTCTCGCCGGTCGTGTATTCGAGCCGCCGTGCGATTGTCAGCTGATACTCGACCTCGCGAATGGATCCGAATGCCATGTCGAGGAAACGCAGGAAATCTGGTTCAGAGTTCCGAGCGCAACCTTCGACGATGTTGGAGGCGATTGATACGGATGCTCGGCGAAGTTGCGACGTCAGACCGAACATTTCATCCTTCGGGAATGTCCTTGTTGCTGAGTAAATCAACATGACAAGTTCATCTGCCAACTCGAACGCTCGTAGCTTTCGATGATCTCGCATAACTTCCCCCTTCTTCCTCACACCTCACACCTCACACCTCACACCTCACACCTCACACCTCACAACTCACACCTCACAACTCACAACTCACAACTCAAGACTCAAGACTCAAGACTCAAGACTCAAGACTCAAGACTCAATACTCAAGACTCAAGACTCACCCCTATCTTAACGCTGAAGCCAGATGGCCAAGCAACCGGCCCCAACTCGGTTGAAGTGGGGGCAAATCCTACCAGCGATTCTGACTGATCGACTGCAGGCTCGGGTTACATCTTGAAAAGGTGAACCATCTGAAGTGTCCCTTCGTTGGTCCGCTTTTGCACAACCTCAACACTTTCACACTCATACTGGAGCAGACCAATGCGACACGACAACCAACATGACTGCGACGAAGACCTTTGCTTTCGAGCCGATGAGCAAACGTCGTAAGGGCTACCCGTCGGAAACGAAAGTTAAACGCGGAGTCCGAATCATCCAAGGCAAACAACTCGAGGAAAAGCTCGGGCGCAACGACCTTTGCCCTTGTGGCAGCGGCCAGCGATTCAAGCGTTGCTGCCTACGATCGGGGCGTCTGTGATGGCGTCAATCGCGATGACTACTTTTAGGGAATGAGTCGTGAGGGATGAGTCGTGAGTCGTGAGGGGATCAGGACGACGAGCGAAGTGAGCGGATGAGCCCAGCGAGCACCCTTGCAGTTTCATCCGCTTGGCTTGCCAGTTGTTCGGCGGTCCCGCCGGTCGTGTATTCGAGCCGTCGTGCGATTGTCAGCTGATACTCGACCTCGCGAATGGATCCGAATGCCATGTCGAGGAAACGTAGGAAATCTGGTTCAGAGTTCCGAACGCAACCTTCGACGATGTTGGAGGCGATTGATACGGATGCTCGGCGAAGTTGCGACGTCAGACCGAACATTTCATCCTTCGGGAATGTCCTTGTTGCTGAGTAAATCAACATGACAAGTTCATCCGCCAACTCGAACGCTCGTAGCTTTCGATGATCTCGCATAACTTCCCCCTTCTTCCTCACAACTCACAACTCAAGACTCGAGACTCGAGACTCACCCCTATCTTAACGCTGAAGCCAGATTGCCAAGCAACCGGCCCCAACTCGGTCGAAGTGGGGGCGAATCCTACCAGCGATTCTGACTGATCGACTGCAGGGTCGGGTTACATCTTGAAAAGGTGAACCATCTGAATTGTCCCTTCGTTGGTCCGCTTTTGCACAACCTCAACACTTTCACACTCATACTGGATCAGACCAATGCGATACGACAACCAACATGACTGCGACGAAGACCTTTGCTTTCGAGCCGATGAGCAAACGTCGTAAAGGCTACCCGTCGGAAACGAAAGTCAAACGCGGAGTCCGAATCATCCAAGGCAAACAACTCGAGGAAAAGCTCGGGCGCAACGACCTGTGCCCTTGTGGCAGCGGCCAGCGATTCAAGCGTTGCTGCCTACGATCGGGGCGTCTGTGATGGCGTCAATCGCGATGACTACTTTTAGGGAATGAGTCCTGAGGGATGAGTCGTGAGTCGTGAGGGGATCAGGACGACGAGCGAAGTGAGCGGATGAGCCCAGCGAGCACCCTTGCTGTTTCATCCGCTTGGCTTGCAAGTTGTTTGGCGGTCTCGCCGGTTGTGTATTCAGCCGCCGTGCGATTGTCAGCTGATACTCGACCTCGCGAATGGATCCGAATGCCATGTCGAGGAAACGCAGGAAATCTGGTTCAGAGTTCCTCGCACATCCTTCGACGATATGGGATGCGATTGATACGGATGCTCGGCGAAGTTGCGACGTCAGACCGAACATTTCATCCTTCGGGAATGTCCTTGTTGCTGAGTAGACCGACATAACAAGTTCATCCGCCAACTCGAACGCTCGTAGCTTTCGATGATCTCGCATAACTTTCCCCTTTTTCCTCCGGACTCACAACTCAAGACTCAAGACTCAAGACTCACAACTCAAGACTCAAGACTCAAGACTCAAGACTCAAGACTCAAGACTCAAGACTCAAGACTCAAGACTCAAGACTCAAGACTCAAGACTCAAGACTCAAGACTCCCCCATAACACGAATGACTGCCTAATTGGATTACACGGATGAAGTTTGAAGGGTGAGGTGTGAAGGATTGCGATTCCCGGTTTCAGACTTCTAACTTCACTCTTCAAACTTCCGATCGCTTTGTCAGCCGCGTTTTCAACAATCGTCTCGAGAGACTGAACTATGCGTGTTTTACATTCCTGTTTCGCCATTACGACCGGCCGCGAGTAATCAAAAACTCGCTGCCCAACAGAGAACACACATGCACAATTCATTCTTTCAACGACCAGCGGAAACATGAAAACCACAACCGAAACAAGATCCAAATCCGTGACCACCGTCGCGGCCCGGATCGCTGGCGAAGACATCGCCAAAGGTGACTACGTCACCATCCTCAGCGAGATCATTGAGCTTCCCTCCTACTTATGGAGCTGCTCGGGCATCTCACAACCCATCGACGAACCCGTACGGACTCGCTACCTGCCGCGTGCAGTTGGCGAACCGCACAAAGTCGTCGCGGTTTGCTTGCCATTCGTTTACGCAAAGCGACCCAAGGGCAACCTGGTCGCTTTCGACACACGACAGCAACAACTTGTCCGGCTTGACCGAGACAACGGTCGTTCGCTTTGGAAACAAATGCGAAAAGCAAAAAAGAAGTAAGAAGAGTGATGGGTGAATGGTAAAAGTTAGTCGCGAAGCTTTTTGACGATTGAAGTCAGAATCGCGACCAGTTCGTTGCATTCATCCATCATCGGTTGGAGTCGGTCAGCTGGAACCAAATCGGTTTCAGCGATAAGGCGGAGTCAATACAGCGTCTGGCGTGCTTCTTTGCACGCGATGTTGTATGTGAGCCGGAAATCTTTTCGGCTCTGGCACGCTTGACCCTCTTCAACATTCGCACCGACTGACGTGCCCGAACGGATCGATAGCAAGCCTCGGGGACAGCAAGCCTTGGGGGCAGAGCACTTTGTTGGCTGGTTTGAGGTCCACTGTGAATTGGGTCCAAGTCACACCGATTGGCAATGCCCCAGCCGTGCAAACGCCATCGCTGTCCCCAACCGGGCGTCGCTGACTTCCAATCAAGGGCTCTGTCCCTGGGGCTCAGTCCAGTGTTTTGCGAATGGTGAGTCACGAAGTGACGACATGCAAAAGCCACGGACGTGAGTCCGTGGTTTGGGAAAACCAAGCGAACCGGAGTCGCAACGCGACGACAGGAAACGCGGATGCCCGCGCAAATGGACCACCGGGAATCAAAACCGGTCGCCGCTTCGCGACTTGGATTGCGTCGGTGTCGCCAGTTACGCAGTGAGTTTCTTTTTCAGAGCAAGTCTATCCGTGACAACAACGACGGGGCGAAAAACACCGATCAAGAAGTTGGCAAAGCGCAAGTGGTTTCGCCGGTTCGTTCAAGCAAAAAAGGCGATTGCTGAACAGGAAACGAGTCCGCGTAACTTTTCTTTTCGTCGTGTTGATCACAGACGATGCGTGTCTGGAAAAGCGTCCCTTGCTTTTGTAGGTTCGCGTGTAACTCCAACGAGAAAATGGTACCTGTGCCTCGCTCTCACAATATTCGCAAACTGTGTGGAAAGGCTTAACGACGCTTGGACTTCAACATGGAAGAAACGAAAAACAATTTACTTAAGACGCATTGGGACGCGACTGAGTAAGCTTACTCAGCTTGCTTGCCGGCTCGCAGCTTGCGAAAGGCGACCACTCCGCCTAGGAAAGCGAAGATGCCACACGTTGCGGGCTCAGGAACAGGAACCGCGTCGCCAGTGAGCAGAATTCGGTCAAACGCGATGTCTTCGTCGCTACTCGTTAGGTTGTCCATCACAAAACGAATGTCTAAAGCTCTTCCGTTACCAATTGGCGCATTGAACTGCGTAAACACGTTCGTGATCGCGGCACCGTCGCCAGTTCCATCGAAATCGGTGTCGACCAGCGGTTCGGTATTGCCGCCAGTACCTTCGACTGCAAAGATCGGGAAGAATCCGCCACCATCGATATTCACTTCAACGCGAAAGGACGTATCCGAGTCCCAGTCCTCTCCGGAGATTGCGTCGTCTTCGGCGATAAAGAAGCTGAGGTTCAGGTTGTTAAAAGTCGAAATATCAATTCCAGCCCAATTCATCATGAACGGATTGGGGCCACCAGCACTGTCGATGTCCTGGGCAGCGTAGAAGTTGTTTTCGGTGTTGTTAAAGAAAATCGAATTTCCATTGCCCAACTCATTTTCATTAAACACGCCAAAATAGTCGTTGCCGGCTAGACTTCCGGCATCTGGTTGGCTGGTCGTGAATTGGACACCGACCGTTCCTCCATCAAAGTCCTCCGACAGGAGAATCCCAGCTTGTAGGTTTTGGCTTTGTATAAACGTGAGTAAAAGTGTTGCGAGCAAAAATCGCATCGAAAGATCCAGTTAAATGTTACGACCCACAATGTAGGGTGACAGGGATAAAGCTTGACAGCCTAGTCACTCTCCCTTCCCAGATCAAATTTTTCGGACAAATCCGCATTTTAATTGTGCAGACAATCACTTTCAAGTTGCACCGAACAAAAGTGGCTGGGCGTGCTAGAGCACGTCTCTATGGAGGTGGTGTCGCGTCGCAACTTTCAAATGCACTTCGTCTCTAACGCATCGGAAACGCAGTTGGGAAGTTGGGTTAGTCGTCCGAAGATGACTCCAGTGCTCCGCAGCGAAGTCGTAAAACGTCAATAAGATGTCGCGGTCTTTGCGGAAGCACTCGCATGCCGCTGCGTCCTTGACGCTGAATTTTTCTATGAACGCATCGAACTCTGTGTTGGCATCCTCTTTCGTTTCCGCTTGGCAGACCTCTGCAAATCGCCTTTCAATCTGGGCTGAACGCTGTTAGACACCTTGTTCAGCACATTGGCCGTCTTGTGTACCCAACAGCGTTTTCTTGAGTCTCAGAAAACACTTTACGAAGTGCCGCCCAGAAGCCCAGGGCACCGTCCCCCACGGCGATCTTGGGAGACGTCGCAAGTCCGCATTGCTTCAGATCGATCAGAAGTTCGCTCCAGCTTTGTTCACTTTCGCGGTAGCCATCGAGCACCGCAATGAGATCCTTTTGGCCAGTGGGAGTCGCGCCCATCAACACCAGCGGGGAGCCTCGGGGACAGTGCTCACTTTCACGTGGTTTGAGGTCCACTGAGAATTGGGGCCAAGTCACAGCGATTGGCAATGCCCCAGCCGTGCAAACGCCATCGCTGTCCCCAACCGGGCGTTGCTGACTTCCAATCAAGTGCTCTGTCCCTGGGGCTCAGTCCAGTGTTTTGCGAATGGTGAGTCACGAAGTGACGACCTGCAATAGCCACGGACGAGAGTCCGTGGTTTGGGAAAACCAAGCGAACCGGAGTCGCAACGCGACGACAGAGAACGCGGATGCCCGCGCAAGTCGACCACCGGGAATCAAAACCGGTCGCCGCTTCGCGACTTGGATTGCGTCGGTGTCGCCAGTTACGCAGTGAGTTTCTTTTTCAGAGCAAGTCTATCCGCGACAACAATGGCGGGGCGAAAAACACCGATCAAGAAGTTGACAAAGAACAAGTGGTTTAACCGGTGCGATCAAGCAAAAAAGACGATTGCTGAACGGGAAAAGAATCCGCGTAACGTTTCTTTCCCGATGTCGCTAGAAAACGTTGAAACTACCTTGGGTACAGCACCACATCTGTTTCCCCTCGCTCCGCCGGAAGGTTCGCAAACAAATCCGTCTGAGTCTTTTCAGGCGAAAGTCTGGTATAACTTCGCATCCGAAGATGTGGGAATACTTCCTGAAGTACTTCTTTTGTTATCTCCAGGGTCAATTTGCGCCTATCAGTTCTCACATAGACGATTGCATCGTCGGCAAGTGTCCGGCTTGCATTCCGAAACACATCGAGAAGCAGTTTTTTGTACTTTTCTCGATCAATAAACTTTCCGCGCAGCGAGTCTTGTGGCGCGGATGGCGAAGGCTCTCCACCAAGCATCCAAAGCCTTAGCCACTGATCGTAATGATAGTCAGTTACGCCACAGTATGGCGGCGAAGTAAAAAGCAACTTTACATTCTCGCTAGCGGCGGAGAGTTTCTTTGCGATGTGGCCGAGACGAACAATGCTGTTCCCAAGGTAGACTTCGCTGTTGGACGTGACCGGGCAGCCTCGCTTGTATCTCCAATCGAGTTTTTTCTGCATAAATTTGACGGGATCAATCTGCGGAGGCTGTTGGTTATTTTCCTTCCACCAGCGAATAGCGTATGGCGGAGACATCGACTTCGCCTGACGCATTTGGTTAGAAAATGAGTCAGTGCGTTTTCCATGTAGGTGCACAAGCAGAAGTGACATCAATGTCCAGTCTGTCTTAGACTGCCTCCAATTTAGCCATGAACGACATGTCAAGAGAAAAGAAAGTACATCCTCAGTGTAACAATGCCTGAAGAAAGGGGGCATTTCAGCAGTTGCCCGACGGTAGCGAAAAGCATTTCGACCAATTTCTTCAAGTCGATTCTGAACACTCGATTTGCCTGCGGGATTCAGCTTTGCTTTTGAGTACACCCACCCGACAGGATTGATCTCGATTCCGATTCCGATTCGCTGATTGATGGCCGCGCTGTAGATTGAGGTTCCGCGGCCTGCGAAAGGGTCAAGAACGCGGTCGCCGACTGATGTATACTTTAGTATTATCTGTTCCGCGAAGCTACTTGGGAACATTGCATAGTAAGGTCCCACGCCAGACCAACGTTTTTCAGCCGTGGAATATCGTCCAGTCAAGGTGGTCATCTATCTCCCATCAATGCATTCGCCAAACGCTTCAGTACTTTCGTGCCTAGATGCAGAGGTATCGCAGCGTGGGAGTGTGCAGCTACCAGTGGTGAAACGGCATTTTCAAATCGCGACGAAACCAACTTGTCGAGAAGCTTGCAGATGAGAGCAAACTCAGGATATTGGTCAATTGAGCCAGTTGCGATTGTATCTTGCTCCTCAGTGAGAAATGGCATATTCGCAACGATCCTCGCTCCGCATGCGGTTTTGTAAAAGAACTTTCGTCCGAAGTAGGTGTCAGCTCCAAATTGCTTTTCACTTTCGGAAAAAATTATCCTTCGCTTGATGTAACTGTCCGTCAGGAGTTGATAAGAACGCCGCGGGAATCGTTGCTCGCCAGGCTCTTCAGTAGTATCAATTTCCTCAAAGTGGGAAACAAAATTCCCGGATTTCTCAATCCCCACTATCAGCAGATCTCTTTGGGTTTCCTCCCGCACCTCGCGATTCAGCCTCATCAATTCAATCGAAATTGCTCGACTGAGCCATGCTGGTGGCCCGAATTGAGCAAGGGGCCCATCCATGAAAAAACCAAGCCGCGAGATCTTACCTAATATTCCTTGCCGCTCGAAACATTGGAGTAGGTGAATCATCAAAATTCGTTCCCATACCTGCATGACAAGCCCAAACGCTTCACCGTTTGTACCAACATCATTAAAGCGTTCGTGGATCCGAAGTGCATCCGTTGAATAAACGGGACGTCCACAGCAGGGTGTCGAACTGCACCCTGCGGCAACAATGAAGTTTCCATCACACCCATGAGACTCACGGTAGGGGCATTCTTGTCCTCTGCTTGTCGGCTTATGAGCGAGCAGTGATTCGTAAGTGCTTAACAGTCGCGTATGGTTGTCGTCATCGAACATTGTGTCGTGAAAACTCTCAAACAATTGCTGTCTGAAAGACTCTCGGGCGTTCGTGTGGCTAATCGTAACAACGTTGGAGCCTGGTAGTGCGGCGTCAATCGTGTCGGCCTGTTCCGTTTTCCGAAACTCACGTGGATCGACAGGCCTTTGTTCGTCAAGTTCAGTAATCTTTGCTAAATCAAGCAGAACACTCGCAACGGTTACATAGCCAACTTTCGCCCCAGGGTATCCAGTCTGCACATCAACCTCTTGGTAGCTTCCGTCGATGGCTAAAATATAGGCTGGCATAGGATCACAACACAAAGGTGCCTCACAGGGCTCTGTGAGCAGTTCGATCGGATGTTTGTTTGCAATCCGAGAACGATTCAAAAGCTTTTGGACCTGCTCCGCATCAGCGATTCGACGCAGCGATCGGTATCGCGCAAACTCTCCTTCGTACGGCATTATTAAGCCTCCGATTCGATGGCAAATTTTTCCACTTGAACTGGAACAACAAATGGGTTTGACAAAGTCTTAACGCGAAGGAACCCTTTGTTTTGAGCTCGCAGAATACTGCCTTCGAAGTCGGCGAAATCGTAAAATTTCCGAAGCTCCTTAGTTTCGTCCGTATTGTTTAGATGTCCGATAAACCAGTTTGATGTGTTTCGTAGAATGTTTCTTTGAATCGAACTCACTTCCTGTGTCGCATAGATTAGACCGATATTGTACTTTGCTCCTTCCTTTGCAGTTCGCACCCAGATATCAGTCGTGTCTAGCTCGCTTGATGATGGAAGAATATTGTGAGCTTCTTCTACGTAAACCAAAATATCGGGTGGAGTCTCCGCGTTACGGAATAGTTGCTGATTCGTCTCAAAAATGCGTCTGACGACACGGTCAGCCGCAGACTTATTCATCTCAGGGCTTCCGCTTGATTGGTCAACGATTACAAGTTTGCCAGCTTCAAGCGCACGGCAAATGTCTTCAGCGTAGTCTGATGAAGTCGTATGCGTATGCTGTTCGGCGATCCGTCCGATAAGTCGAGGACCATTACTATATTCCCACATGCCCAATACTTTGAGCAAATCTGGGTCAGCCCATGGCGTTGGGTCTTTTCTCTTGCGTTCCTTGTCGTCCATCTGTTCACGGTCAAACGCTTGGTAGCCGCTTGTCTTGTCGCTGATGAATTCACGCAGAGAACGAAGTGCGTTTGCGAGTTGCCGCCAATTGCTCGGTCGTTCTAGCGTGCCCGCCGCTGCAAAGTACTCATTTGCTTTTTCGGATTCTGAATTTCTCATCGCTTGAAGCAATGGTTTGCCAAACAGCCCTGTCGTTTTCGGCTGCATTGATGTCGGAGGTTTAAGGCCGGCGTCTGCGAGCAGCGCACGGTAACAGAGCGTCCGGCGATTAAATCTAGTCGCAGCTGATCTGTCCGCTTGATCTGGAGCGTCAAAGCTCACGTCGCAGAAGTTCTGGGCGTATTTCGATGCTTCCCCACGGAGGGCTTCGTCAATTATCGTCTTGCCAATTTCTAAATTGTCATCCAGGTAAAAGTTGAGCAGCATTAAGCGCCGGTTTGGATCACTCGGGTGCGATGTAATTCCGAATGTCTCCACATCGGTTTTGAGAGCATCTTGTTCCGCTGCGGGACCACACGCCCATACGTTTTTGATCGCCGTGGGCGTAAGCTTGCTCGACGAGTCTTGAACGTTCTCGTTTGCATACTCCCCATTTGGGTCGAAGACGATCTGGCCTATCCTTCGTGGCTCAGTGGCATCCCATCGCAACGCAAATATCGATTTTAAAATAATCTTGGTTGTATTAGACTTTCCCGTTCGCGTCATGCCAAACAAAGCCGACTTCTGACCGAGCAAGTCCGTCGGTGTTATTCCAAATTTGACATTCCCAACTTGCTGAAACGGCCGGTTTGTAGATGCGTACCGAATTGCTCCAATCGGAACAATAGTATTGCTCGATCTAGACGCCCCTTCACGAAAGTTGACGATTGCTTCCAAGACATCACCACGCGGTTTAAACACCTTCAGGCCGCGGTTCGGGTAGTAATTGCTCAAGTCGGACCCGAATGATAATTCGTAGCCGGTGCCTTCATCAGTTTCGGACTCTGCAACATAAAATGTCCCAACCACCCGACATCGAACCCCAGCGTAGCTGAGCAAATGATGCGTCGTGGAATCCATGACGTCGCGATGGTCCCAGTTTTTTGCAAGCTCCCCACTTACTTGCTGTGCGTTCTCAACGCGAACTCTTAGGGCTTCCGATGCATTCGGGAGGTCTGCTTGGTCGAGTACACGCAATAGAACAATCGAAGAGTCCTCTTTTGTCGGATCCGTTTCCTGCTGTCCATCAATCCTTGTCGCAATCAAAAACGACAAAGCTGGTATTCCACCCACATCCATCCGGTGGCGATCATGCACTTGGACCAAAGCAGATTCGTATGAGAGTGAATAAACTTCACCAACGTATGCAGTGTTTTCGACAAGCTGCGAAAGTAAGGAGCCAGCGGACTTTAGCTCTGCTCGCAATGGCTCAGAACCCAGCTGATCACCAACGGTACCCACGATGCCGCTCATTCAGATCTCCTTAATGTAGCGAAGTCACTTCGGCTGCCACCGCTCCAGAAAATAAGTACGACCGGAAAGCTCCGATCTAGGCCGTGCTCGATTCACCGCCATGAGGGGGAGATGATAACAAGTATATTGCTATCTCGTGAAGGACGGTGACCTCCCGATCAGTTCTTTGCAGGGAGTTGTGAAAATTGGTGCCACCAGTGAAAATTGGGAAAATTGGTGCTAAACACCCACCAACAAACACTCACCAACCTGTCCAACCTTTGCGGTTGCGCTGCAGAAAGGCGCCTCGGGGACGAGCCTCGGGGACAGGGCACTTTTTCGGGTGGTTTGAGGTCGACTGTGTATTGAGGCCAAGTCTCGCCGGTTGGCAATGCCCAAGCCGTGCAAACGCCATCGCTGTCCCCAACAGGGCGTTGCTGACTTCGGATCAAGTGCTCTGTCCCCAGGCTCGTTCCTGAAAGCTTGTGGTCTTGGATTCGATCTGGGAAGTGATTTAAAAGGCTCCGCCCGAGACAATGTCTTCGGGCACAGCGGTTCGACAGGTACGATTTGCTGGGCGGATCCCACCACCGATTCCGTCTGTGTCGTGCTGACGACGCTTCCTGGCCGTGCGATCACGCCGCAGCCTCGCGAACTGGTGTCCCGTCGTGTCGTCGAAACGCTGGACTCCTGATTTCAGATCTGACGGGTGATCTCAGGTCCCCATCGGTTTCACCCTTTTCCACTTCCGGTTATCTCCGGCGACACGGAGCAATTCGTCTCAAGCAGATTTCCCATTCTCGTTGGACAAGCAAACAGCCGTCCAGGATCGTGAAGGCAAAGTCATGCTCAGGGCGTTTGCGTGAGGGTGCCGCAACAGGCACTTAAGGTTTCGGTTTGATGAACAGGACATCCGCGTAGTCGATCCAGCCTTTCCTGAGATCGACGCGGAACCAGCCGTCGCTGTTTTTCTTTGAAAAGCGACATCCCGATCGTGGCCCGAGTTCTCGCAAGTCGTATTCTGCCCACGTTTTCCCCAGGTCCGGGGAATAGACAAAGCCGCAGTTCGATGTTGAAGCAGGCGCGTACAGCGCCGCCAGGATCACGTCATCCTGAATGATCATGGTGGCGGATTCGAATTCCATATCGTACACCCGTGTGTGGGCGGCCTTGTTCGCGATGTCCTCGGGAGCACAACGGAAAATTCCTCGATCATGTTTTGGGCCAACCTTGGGACCATTCGCGTCCGCCGCCCAATACAATTGGCCATCGACAAAGTTGATGCCTCCGGATTTGAAGCGAGAATCCGAGTTGACCGACACGAGCACCTTCCAATCCCAGCTATCGGACGCAGCATCATAGGTGCCACGCAGCCAGTGGCACTCGTTGCCAAAGCCGCGATCAATGTCACCGGTGCAGGTGTAGAAAGCGTTTTCCTCGGGATTGTAAGTCACCCCATGAATGTGGCGGGCGATGAGCGGATTCTTGGCATCACCGAGCATCGCGTTGGGGGCGGTTCCTTTTTGTTGAAACTTTGGATTTTGTCCGAACGAATATGCGATCTTGACCGTCTGTCCATTGTCGGTCGAGTAGTAGATATTCACTGGGACAGCGCCGCCGACGACGTTGCAGTAATTGCCCCACACCAGCATTTCCTTGCCCTCGACGTCCCAGGTGTGTTCGCCGTCGAGCGGATGGAAATACCAGCCGGGTTGATCGGGATCAACGGGCGTATGAGGAAGGTAGTCCTGGCCACTGGGATCCGTGACAGTAATCGGACGGTAGGTCGCGAGATTGTCGGTGCTGAGAAACAGTTTCTGGCGGGTCGCAAACAGAATGTTCCCGTTCTTGAGGATGGAACTGAACGTGATGTTTCCGGCATCCGGAACCGCCGCGTGGTGAGCCCACGTGTGGCCGTTGTCTTCGGACAGAAAAACGTTCTCCTGGTCAAATCCAAACGCCTTGTTATCCCGCTGTGAATCGATGTAAGGGGCGATCGGGGCCAGCCGGTACCAGAAGTGATCGGTTTCACCGGTCGCATTCGCAGGAGCGGCACGGAGTTGGGCGAGACTGGGGTTCAGCAGCGCGCCGCAGGTGGCGGTGGCGGCGGCGGTCGTCAAAAATCGTCGGCGATTGTGAGGTTGAGGAGGCATCATGATGTTCGCTTGGTAGGACGTTGAAGGAGGAAGGAAAGGAAAGGAGACGAAGTCGGAGGCGATTCTTGTTGCAGGTCACTGTCCGTCAGGTTGGGCGGAAGAGAACGGCCAACCAGGTAGCTCACCACACGCTTGCAACGCCAGGACGACATACGCACTGCCAACATTGGAGATCAGATTGCCGGCATCGTTGACGGGAGATTCGGTGAACCACATGCCGTTTTCTCGTTGATTGTCGTAAATCCATTGGATGCCCTTCCGCAGCCGAGGATCGTCGGCCGGAACACCAAGTTCCCGGGCAAGCACAATGTTCAGGCCAGTGCCATAGCCATCACTGGTTTTGGTCTTGAGTGGTTCACCGTCGCCTCGCGCGAGTCCTTTCCAATCGGTGAGGAAGCCGGCCGTCGACCAACCGCCGTCATCAAGTTGCAGGGCCAGCAGTTCTTTCAACGTTTGTTGCCGTTCTTCTTCCGTGGCGATCCCGTCAATTCGGACGGAACACCACGCCAGCATCGCTCGATGGTGCAGCGACAAAGGAGGATTGTTTTTGAAATAGGTCCGCATCTTGTCCAGACCCGCCACCGACTGTGCCGTGTTCTGATAGTCGTCCGGGGCGATTCCAATCGTCAGTGCTGCGACAGTCACACCATAGTGATCATCGATTTCCATCGGTGCGTAATCACAGTGCGGCCAGTTCCATCCGCCATCGGCGCGCTGCACCGTCCACATCAGATCCAACACGTCCTTGGCGACGTCGCTGAGTCGACCGGTTGTCTGAACATCGTTAAACGTCAGCCCGGTTCCGACCACGATTGGCCAGAAGCCCGCAGCTTCACTCGGTCCCTTCTTCTGCCAGCGAACCTTGCGATAGTCTTCGTAGAAGTTGCGGACCTCGCCCGAATCCGGCAGGATGGTGTGCAGCGCCGGTCGCGCCACCATGTAGAACAAGTTGGTATGGCACGTGGCACACTTTTTGGTTTTCACCCAGTTCAGAGCGGAACGATCCAAATACTCAGCCGCCTTTGCTGCGGAAAAATCGTCCGCCATCGGCTCGTCCGCCGAAATTTCCGGCAAGCCTTCTGGGACATCCTGTAGTGTAATGAGCTGCTTCTCTTGTGCTTGTTGTGCAAGTCCGATTGTTGGTTGCAAGACAGCCAACAGCAACAGGGTGCGAAAAATGACGCTCATTGATTTCCTTTGATCGCGGGCGGCAACTCTAAACTCAATTGAACGAGTATGATTGGGCATTCGCGAGGAACGTCAAATCAATGACTGGAGTAGTGGATCTTGTTAAAGATCCTATCGTGCAGGGATCTTTAGCAAGATCCACTACGTTGAATGTTTCAGAAATAAAATCGACGTCCCAAGCGAATCAAACTTGCGGTTCAAAGCGTATGTCCATGAACGCTCCAACGGCATTCGCATTGGTCACAAACTGAGGAATTCCGTTGACGACATCCACGGACTGCCGATGAATGTGACCGGCAAAGATTCCCATCAGGTTGTCGGCGTCAAAGACCTCGCGATGGAAGTCGAGCGTCGTCTGAGTATGCCCGGATTCCGGCCACTTGGGGCGGCGCTCGATTTCGAAGTTGCGATCCGTCGCGGCGGACCATTCCGGATTTCCGCAACCAAATCCCATGGAACGTCCCGGCGCCGATAACGGAATATGGATTAGTAGAACCAGAGGCTGGCCAAGACTTACCTGCGCCCGGAAGAATTCGAGCTGTTCCGGTAGAATCTCGTAGTTCGAATTATCGATCGCCAGAAAGCGAACTCCGTTGATATCGTATGTTGCCATCAGAGGATGTTTCCCCTGATACATTGGTTTCAATCGGCGTTCAATCCACTGGGCTCGCAGTTCTTCCAACGTCCCATCCATGCCTTCGTAGTGCCAGTCGTGATTTCCCGCCACATACAACCATGAAGTTTCAATAGCGGCAAGTCGCTGAGTAACCCACTGGATTGCAGCCTCCGATGGAAAACTGAAGATGTCTCCAACAAGTGCTACCAGATCAATGTCTCCTGTTTTCGTGCGGGCGAGAGCTTCTTCAAAACACTGTTCCGGATTGGTTGGCTTTCCGGTTCTGACGTGAGTCGTCGAATTGTACGCCTTCGCCATTCGGCCACTGAATTCCTGGTACGGTTGGCCCCGTTCGTCATCCGTGAACAAGTGAGTGTCAGCGACAATCATGACATTGACCGGGCGAGTCACGGCGTTGGTGAAAAACGTGACTTTGTTGTCGTCAATCGCAAACGATCCCCCACGGATTGCTTTGTGCCTGAGAGCCGGATGAGCAGCAGCACCCGTGGGCGCGAATCCGGCAACCGAAGCAGCGGCGGCTGTTTGAACGAATGTACGACGTTTCATCGAATGAACTCTCGATTGATTGGCTAGATCAGAGCGGGACAACGATCCTTGCGATTGCTTTTCAGCGAAGCTTGATCATTGCGGTCCGTACTATACCAGATCCTGACTGAGTTGGCGCACGACGATGGGGGGGCATCCGTGCTAAAGTGTTGCAGGAATGCTCGCTTGTGAAATTGAAAAGCGGAGTTGGAACTAGAACGGCCGTGATCGGTGTTTTACCGATATGGACGGCGATATCATCGTGGAGATACTCGCGTGCGAGGTAGCACAGACGTCGCCCAAACGAATTGCTTGAATTGCGGCCTATTGAATTGCGGCTTGTTGCTATTGCTCGGCATGCTGACGCAGTCGCTTGTTGCTGGCGACGTGCCGGAACCACTGGGCGTGATCATCGAAGACAACTGTCTCGACTGTCATGACGGGGCTTCGGCGGAAGGTGGTCTTGATCTGACGGCGCTGGATCGAAATCTGGATGACCGTGCCCTCCGCGACCGCTGGATTCAGAGGAAGCCTCGGGGACAGGAAGCCACGGGGACAGAGCATTTCTTTGGTTGGTTTGAGGTCAACTGTGGTTTGGGGCCAAATCACACCGATGGGCAATGCCCAAGCCGCGCAAACGCCATCGCTGTCCCCAACAGGGCGTTGCTGACTTCCAATCAAGTGCTCTGTCCCCGGGCTCTGTCTCCGGGCTCGCTGTCCAGTGTATTGCGAATGGTTAGTCACGAAGTGACGACATGCAAAAGCCACGGACGTGAGTCCGTGGTTTGGGAAAACAAAGCGAACCGGAGTCGCAACGCGACGACAGGGAACTTGCAATTTCTTTCCGGGCCAAAGGCCCAGCTCTTTACATAGCCCAGGGCAAGTCAACGCGAGTGGAGCGAACGTTGACGTCGCCCTGGGTTGCGTTTGCGCCGCACGCGTCGGCACCCGCGGTTTTGGCGGCTATGCCGCCAAAACCGCGGGTGCCGACCATGTACATTGGGCCCGAACCCAGGCCTGCACTTCGCTCGCAAGCTCGCTACATTTTGCCTGGCTATGCAAGCGGCTGGACCTTCGGCCCGCCAAAACTTCCGCAACTTATAAATCGCACGTTGCTTCGCGACTCGGAATGCGTCGGCATCGTCTGTTACGCAGTGAGCTTTCTTTTTCAGAGCGTGTCCATCCGTGACAACAATGGCGGGGCGAAAATTGCCGATCAAGAAGTTGACAAAGAACAAGTGGTTTGACGGGTTCGGTCAAGTAAATAAGGAGCTTCGGGGACAGGAAAAGAGTCCGCGTTCCTTTTCTTTCCGTCTAGTGCGGTGATGCGGAGCGTTGGTATTGGGGGCCGGGTGTCCGCTGTCGCGGTGATTCCGATCGGGTACACTAGTCCGACAGTACTCGACACCCACCTATTCGAACTGGCGCAACGACAAACCAGATCTGCGAAAATATTACCTTCTTGGCTAGACAGATATGAGTGACGCCGAAAGAGCTGCCGGAGGAGCGGCAGGGGGCTGCTTGACTTTGATGCTACTATGTGGCGGATGCCTTGGCATTTCCGCATTGTTCAGCCCAAGCGACTACGATCAGCATACTACACCAGTAACAACACAATTGCGTGTGGTTGACGAGGAAAAGGAGGAAAAGGAGGAACCCAAAGATGCGGCACAGATCTATGCAGAATCGATGTATGATCTTGAGGTCTTAACGTATGAACAGGAACACCGAGAGTGGGAGGAGCTCGCAAAGAACGAAGATGAACTAGCACAAGAGTTGGAGGTTAAGAAATACGAGCTAGATTCCCTCCCAGTTCCAGAAGCTCCAAAGCCGCAAACAGAACGAACGTGGACGGCACTGGGCTCCAACATCACAACCAAAGCAACCTTGGTCGATACGGACAACGAGAATGTCACGTTGCGGAAGACAGATGGTCAAACAGTTTCCGTAAAGAAAGAGATTTTAGTCGGAGGAGACAGGGCATTTGTCCAAAGCTTCTGGGAGAAGAGAAAAAAATCAGAGGAGTTGTTGGCCGAGTATCACACCGAATCGAATTCATTGTCAACGATGATCGAGGAGTTGGAAGCGAAGCTCAGTAAAGCCGGGTCCAAGCCCGTTCCGCCCGACAAAGAACGAATCTTCGAAGTAGTGCAAGCTGAATTTCGGGAGCGAGAACAAGAGGAAAGGAGACTCCAAGCAGAAATGAAGCGCGAGGCTGATGCGAGAATCGCCGTAAGGCAACGCGAGGCCGATGCAAGGAAGGGACGCGAAGACCGCATAACACGTCAGTTTAATTCCTGGAACGGTTCACATATCAATGTTGTGAAGGCCGTGAAGCGGCAGATGAATGACGCTGGATCATTTGAGCACGTCGAGACTCGCTATCGTGACCATGGGGATTCACTCACGATATTCATGGAATTCCGTGGGAAGAACGCCTATGGGGGAAAGATTCTAAGTAACGTAACCGCCAAAGTTGACATGAAGGGTAATGTTCTGTCGCTTAGCAGTTTTTGACGGTCGGAGGGGATGTCCCATTAATTGTTAAAACTCTTGATGGTCTCTCTGGTGAAAGCGTAGGTGGTTGGGTTTGAGTTTGCAACAAGTTCTCCCCTCGTGACTTCGCCGTAGGCGAAGTCACGAGGGGAGAAGACGGTTTACTTGGAAACGGCGATGGGGCGTGCCAGGGCTGCGATCAGTGCGGGCAAGGACGAGTGGCCAGAGATCCGACGGAAGCCCTTCTCCGCCTCCAGCAACGCATACGAAAGCCAACGACTTGCCTGATCCGTCTCAGCCCGAAACCGCGTCACACGGCCAAGCTTGCGACGCGTGTTCAAGAACGAGTTCTCGATTGCGTTGGTGCTCAGCAGTGAACGGTGAAGCGTGCTCGGGACGTCCAAGCGATGCAACGCTAACAGGTCATCACCGGCTTCGTGCAGGCTCCGATACGCTTCGGCGTTGATCGGTTTGAGAAACGACTTGAGCTCCCCAAAGACTTCCTCGGCAGCTTCGATTCCCTGAACGCTGCGAAGACGTGTGAACAGACGCGATAGCTCGCCCCAATGACGCTTCGAGAGTTTCCCTTTGATGTTTCGTTCCTTGTGGACCAAGCAACGCTGGACGACCGCATCGGCAAAGAACGCAACCACCGCTCCGCGAAGGGCATCGCTGCCGTCGAGAACCACGTACAAGCGGTGCTCACAAGTGAATCCGCGGTTGACGATTCGACTCATCAGTTCTCGCGAAACTACCAGGTTTTCGCTACTACCGAGTGCAAAGTCCAGGACATGCTTGCAACCCTCGCTATCGATCCCAGTGCCACGACAGCGGTCTGATCCTTGCTCAAACGGATGCCATCGAGCATCAATGCACACCAAGTGATTGTGCTGAGATCTTTACCTCGCAGCCGTTCAATGAACTTACTGCCAGCCTCTTGCCAAAGCCGCGAAACGTTGGACTTTTTGACACCAGGGGAATTTGGCTTGATCTGTTCGACGCCCCGGGCGCTGACGCCTGAGACGATCGCTTGAACGATCTGTTCCTGCAGCTGCTGGGGATCTTTAGCAACGCGGTAGGTGCTCAACTCGACTTCGTGACTGGAGCCGTCGCAGGACTTCTGACGTACTCGAGGCCGGACGACTTCTTCTCGCTGGCCCTCGTACAGAACGCGGCCTGAACTGGAGCCCGCACGATAGTGATCGCTCGATGATGGATCGTGCTTAGGGCCACAAAGCTCGGTGACTTCGGCGGCCATGACTTCACAGATCATTTCACGCACGTGACCTCGCAGGAAGTCACGAAAGATTTGACCGGTTTCCGAGGCAGAAACTTGCCCGAGTGATTCTAAATGACTAACTTCATTCATGATGGTCTCCCCGTCGGTTGCAGCCGACGAAAATTGGAAAGTTGCGGAGAGCAGAGTCTGCTCTCCGGGAGACCATCTTTCAACTTTCAATAATTATTGGGACGCTTCCCGGTCGGATTTGCGAACCGACGCGGGAAAAATACGGTCTATTGCCACATGAATATATCAGCAAACATTACTTTTGGAATTAGCGACTCATTTGATTCGGCAAACATAGCGTGCATTGGTTACGCACAAGCTGAGTTGATCGCGGAAGGATTTCGGGATGCTGCGAATATCCTCGCCTTTCAAGCCCTGGAAAATGAATCATCCTTGGACACACTAATCTTTCCCATAGCGTTCAGCTTCCGACATGCTTTTGAACTTAAACTTAAGACTGCGCTATTGCTCTCATCCTTGATCGAAAACTGCCCTAAGCTGCCTGAGATGAGCCACGATCTAAGTATGCTATGGCGTAGACTCAAACCACACGTTGAATCTCGATTTGTCTCGCACCCTGAATATCCAAGGATTCCCGAAATCGAGGAAATCTTGAAAGATTTTCAGACAGTTGATTCAGGATTCTTATTTCGTTACGCCACGGACCCGAAAGGAATTGCAAATCTTCAAAGGCTTCCGAACGTAGACATTGAACTCCTGCAAAGACGGGCGAACCTCCTTTATTCATTGCTGGACCAAATTGAAGGGGTGTTCGATGGCGATTGGAGCGGGTGTGACTGATCTGGCATGACGGCGTTCCGAAGGTTTCCGTTTTACCGGCTCCCGTGCTCATAAAAAAGGCTTCGCCGGGTGCAGGTCTTGTGTTCGGTGTTCAACGCTATGAAAATTGGACGCAGCCTCGGGACATAGCACTTTTTCGCGTGGTGTGAGGTCAACTGTGTTTTGGGGCCAAGTCACACCGATTGGCAATGCCTGAGCCGTGCAAACGCCATCGCTGCTCTTCAACAGGGCGTTGCGGACTTCCATTCAAGTGCTCTGTCTCCGGGCTCGCTGTCCAGTGTATTGCGACTGGTTAGTCACGAAGTGACGACATGCAAAAGCCACGGACGTGAGTCCGTGGCTTGGGAAATCCAAGCGAACCGGAGTCGCAACGCGACGACAGGAAACACGGATGTAGGCGCGAATGGACCACCGGGGATCGGCACCTGTCGTTGCTTCGCGACTCGGGTTGCGTCGGGCGGGCCTGTTACGCAGTGAGCCTTCGTTGTCAGAGCAAGTCTATCCGTGACAACAACGGCGGGGCGAAAAACGCCGATCAAGAAGTTGACAAAGAACAAGTGGTTTGACCGGTTCGGTCAAGCAAATAAGGCGATTGCTGAACAGGAAAAGAGTCCGCGTACTTTTTCTTTCCCGTGCCATTCGTGTCCGCCGCCGGGGCGTGCTAGTCAGCTGGCGAAGCCCACTGCGGCCTGAGAAGCTTGTCCAGTTCCGTCGGCTCACGGTGCCTTGCCTTAGGCGGATCCTCGCGTGATTGCCTGTTTTTGAGTCTTGGAACATTTTCTTCCTCAAGCTCAAGCGAATCCGAATTCCAGCGTTCACTTACTCAAAACACCTCATCGCTTGGATAGGTCAGACAACTGGCTGGGGTGTCAAGCAACGCGAGCGTGAAGTCGCTATAGCCATCCCAAAGGCGGACGAACAGTTTGCACCAGCGCGAGTGCAAGCTCGCCGGGATAGCTTCCCAGTTCGTCGAGAATCACGGCGTATTGTGGACCCTCACGCTCTCGGTGGACCTCAGGGCTCGATCACTAATTGTCGTGATTCTACTACGAGTACCTGAAATCACGTTCCTCTTCGATTTCTGCTTGTTCGATTTCATGATCGAGAGATTCGATATAGTCCTCGATCCAGCCGATGACGATTCGATCACGTTCGTCCTTGAGCCATTCACGGGCTTCGTCGCGTAGTTTGCGGCAGTTTTCGCTTGCCTTGCCACACCAACTTCTCGATCTAAAATGTGATAGGAGGGAATTGTGGTCGCTTTCGTCATCGCAATACCTCGCTACGAAGTCACGGGTCAAACGTCCAGCAGGCGACTTATCTAATGTCTTTGGCAAGGCTTGGCATAGCCAGTACGATCGACCGTCTCGGTCCACGTCAACCCACGAAAAAATATCGGCGGAAGGGAGGTGTTGAATTGGTCCGGAAACGCTATCTCCCCAACTGCTTGTCATTGCACCTGACAGCCACGACGTGATGGCCCATCTGCCGTCTTCATGCTTGTCGAGTACTTCGGTAATGCACTCCCATGCCTTGCTTGGATCGTCCGCCATCCACTGCGCCATCAATCCTTCACGGTGATGTTCGATGCAGCGCAGCATTCGGCGTTCTTGCGACAAAACTCCCTTGAAAATGTCCCATTTACGACTTGGGTAAGCCTCAATAAAACGCGTCGCTAACTCAGTCCAATAGTACCCAGCCGAATTGCCAATCCTTGAATCATTGAACTCTGGCTCAGCAAGCAACTCGAAAATGAGTGACTCTGGTAGCACCAGGTCATCGACGTAGTACTGATTGCACATTCTCAGTGAATTCTCCCAACGTCCCTCGGTCGCATTCGCAATCTGCATTTCAATGAGCTGGCGAAAGACGGGCTCGCTGATTGACTTGAGTGCATCTGTGAACCACCAGTTCTCAAGTTTCACTTTCGGCAAGATGCCAGATTCGCACAGTTCGATGACTTTTAGAACGACACCATCTGTCATTCCCGAGTGAATCACGATCTCGGAAAAATGCTCGGCGAAGCGCCGCTCTGCGGCGAGTTCAAGTACGATCGCCTCCCACTCGTCTAGGTTTGTCCAGCCGATCGAGGAGAGATAGCCGCATAGAAGCGTTGTCGACTCGATACGATCTTGCTTTCGATACGCATCAAGTATCAACGGCAACAAATCGCGATCCGGATCATTGTCGCACACGCGTCTTGCAAACCAGAATGCAGCGTTCGATGTCTCGCAAATCAGCCAAGGCAACTCCGCTTCGAGTTCCCTAGGGTTCTCGATCGCATGTGATGCAAGCCAGTCGAGCTTTTCGTCCAGACGTTTCTTCCCATCGTCGTCATGGCAGTCCTCCCAGGTCAAGTCGCGGATAAAACGCTTTGATATTGTTGGGAAATCGTCTCCATCAAGTCTTGCCAACAAGCTGCGGAACTGGGCGGCAACGCCGCTCGGCAGTTTTTCGCTGTTACGCTGCAAGTAGAATTGGAGAAACGCAATGATGTTCTTTGCGTCTGCGTCGTTGTCACGCGAAAGTTTGTCAAAGGTCGGTGCGATCTTCGATGCGAATCGCGGCAGGTGAGTCATCCAGTGGCTTCCCTTGACAATTGCCGAGACAACCTTTCCTCGCTCACTGCTTGGGCAACGCGAAAGGTAGTCGTTCAGCAGAGTCCAAACAGCAAAATAACTGTCCCAAAGCTCGCCATAGGTTTCAGGCATCCAAAACCGTATTTTTGGTCGATGCCCCTGGTGCTCTGGTCCGATAATTCGTGAATTAGGTCCAGTGGAAAGCGCCGTCTCGCATGCCTTCACGGCGATGTCGCTTTCCGCCTCGGATTTGGAATTCAGCGCAGACTCAAGAACTCTCAATCGCTTTTTCGGTGATGCTGCGGTTGCCCCAAGCCCCGGAGTGAGGCGGAACAAACCAGTAAAAGTTCCTACGGCGTTGTTCGAAAAATTGGTTTCATCAACGGAGGCAATCCGAAGCAGCAGTTCAGCAGCACGCGTGAAATGGTCGTCCCAAACGGCAATTCTCTCAAGTGTCCAGACAATTCTCTGTCGCACAGTTACCAGTGTCGCAATGGAACCGGAATCCATCTCCCCAATCGTGCGTCGAAGGCAGGAAAGCACTTGATCCGGACAGGACTCTGATAATGACATCAGCAGTTTTCCGTCGCTCTCGGTATCTGGGAACGAGCCGTCTGGGTAGATGCCTTTTCGCCCCAGAAGTTGGGATATCGAATCAATCGCTGGTTCGCATTCGTGGGCATGCTTTAACATTTCAGCAAACCAACGTTGAAGGGCCTCGGGCATCCGATTCATTTCGCCAGCAATGTCAAATGCATTGCCGTATCGCTTCCAAAAGTCTTTGAAAAGGAAAACGTGTAGTAATCGCGGTGTTATATAAAGTGTCGTCGAGCCTTGAATGACCTTGCGATCTCGCCAGAACTTGATGGCCTCACAAAACTTGCCCCATGTGACATCGCGGTCAGCAGTGCGTTGGATCATTTCCTGAATAAAGCGGGCTTCACTCTCTACAGGGGCGCTGAAGCCAAATCGTTCAAAAAGAGCAACGTGGCGTAAGATAAGCTTTCGCGTTTCGTGAAGATCGGTTTCAGTCTTTTCGTAGCCATCAAGGAATCGGTCCCAAACCAGTGACGCCGAGGGTGACGTCAACACGTCCCCGGACTTCGAGTGAAGGTTTGCTCCAACTGCATGCGCCACTCGTGGGCACCCGTCACAAAACTTCGCCCATCGACGTGCTTCGTTCTCCCCAACTCCGTGGTCCTTCAATATGGCAACGACTTCGTTTTCATCTGTCCGTGGTAGTTCGACACGGCGAGTCTGGTCGTCGCGGGTTCTGTCTTCGCCGTGGTAGATCGAGACTAGCTTAATGCGTTCAGATTTCGCTTTGAGAACATTCCAGATACTGGCAACGTCCGCCTGCGAGCATTCATCGACAACAAAAAGCACAACACGGTGATCGTCTGGCTGGATCAACTCACTAAAAAGCGAACTCTTCAACATTGCATCGCCGCCCCTCGCGAAAATCGTCACAGGGGCAAGATCGTCGGCACTGGTCAACTCCAGTGCAAAGCGAGTTTTACCGATGCCTGGTTCGCCTAGTAGTCGCAGGTGGCGCACCTCGCCACTGCGTAGCTGGTCCCGCAAATCTTCACAGAGTTGGGCCACATCAGGGCTTTGCCGAAGCGTTTGGCTCATGTCATCGAAATCGGCCCATGCGTCGCGAGAGCAAACTCCGTCAAACTCACGTCCGCGAAGGCGAAGGCAAAGCGACGGGTATTTTGCGAACAGGCCGAGTAGTTCGCTCTGGCCCCAAACGTCGACATTCGCGTTGGCGTATCCGCATTTTGCAAACGCCTTTTTGATGTGAAGGACGGCATCTGCACGCTCTTTCGCAAGCAAGTCAACTCCAAAGCAAACCATTACGTATCGCTGCCGCTTCTTTAAAAGCTTCTGAACTTCCGAGCCGAGGTTTTGAAGCTCAGCCTTGGTTTTGCTGGTTCCAAACAGTTCTTTGTAGATCACTGATGGCTGCCAGGGAGAAAAATCACCTGTTTTGATCTGAAAACCAGTGCTCACGCCGAAAATGTCGTCGCCCCTAACGTGTTTCTTATGCGTAGAGCGGACGGATGCGTCGACACCCCCGTCTGCTACGAATACTCGCTTAGAGACATTGACCGCAGTTGTGGGCAAACCACGGTCGTGCGCTCGTGCCCAACACAAAAGGCGAAACGCCTCAACGGCCCCAGTAGCTGAAAGTCGACGCAACGAGAATTCGTCGACATGAAACGGCGAGAGCAGCCGAGGCCCTTCAGACGCGTCGGCAAACGCGCTGCGTTCCTTTGCAATCCTGCGAAAGCTCGCACGCAACGCTTTCAGGTGCCCTGCAGTCGCAGGCCTTTCAAGCTTCTTGATTCTGCTCACGTGACTGGGTGACACCCTGAGAGTTCCTGCGATCTGCTCTTGGGTCTGCCCTAAATCCTTGAGTCTTTGAACAAGCTTGATGAATTCTGAGTTTCGTTCACCTTTAGCGGGGATACTCTGGCTCATTTCGCAATCTCAGGTTCGCTTGACAGATCAAATCCGATACGCAATTATTATTGCGGCACGACACCTTGCGTCAAGCCGGTGCGGTTCGCTTCGTGAGATTGGATGTGTAAAGACCGAAGGCAAGCCATCGGGAAAACGCGATCACCTTATACCCATAGCGAACCCACGCTCACGCGAATTGGTCCAACAATGGTGCTGATACCAAGGATGCGACGATAAGACCGCAAAAGTCGTCATAAACGTTTGTTGCCAAGCAATTCACAGCGAAACTTTCGCTATGATCGCACAAGCAAAAGGGTTTACATAATCACAAACAACCTATCTGAATACGACCTGCGCGACCTCGCTCAAAAGGTTGGCGGAGCGCAATTACTCCCGGAAAACGCAGACTACTACGTTGAGCTGACGCGTGCAGCAGCCGTCATTGGTTCGCTCAAGCACGAGTCTGCATTGTTCCAGATGACCAGCAACGATTGGCGGTCGTGGATCAACTCGGGCGAAGCAATGCACGGTGGTCCTGAAATGCCTGGCGATCCGCATGAAGGATTGTTCATCGCTGAAATTCCTTTCTACGGTGGAGGGTCCTTCACGATTCCCAGTGCGAATCCGGAAGACCCGTTTATTTTGGAACTGCTTGCCGAAGCGACAGTTGACACAACGCTCATAGGCGATTCGATTTTTAGGCGAGAGGCTGCGGGAATTATTCAAACCGGCCTATACCTTAGCCATCAGTGCATCGTCCGCGCCGGGCTGACGCGAACCACCAAACCAGCGGAATCCGAGAATGACGAAATTCGCTGGCCTAGCACGGAGTTGGCCTCGAAACTGCAGGAAGCGGTCACGTTCAACAGGGCAGAGGTTGTCGCCAAGCTGAAACGACGAGGATTTGGGCCGATAGGCATCGAGCGACTGGCATTCGAGCTTGGTATTATCTCCGCAGACTATGCACACTCGCTGGCCAATCCCACCCTTTCGAGACCTATCGCGACAACCGACGAAGAATTGATCGTTGTCGCTCCAACGAACTTCTTGCCAGCGATCCGTGATGCTGTGTTTCAATTGGCAGAGGAACGAGATGTTCTTGCGGAATTTATGAAATCCGTCGAGGTACGCGGTTGGACGCGACTCATGCGATTCTTTGAAATTCAAAAGTGGGCGATGGTTGGGCGGCTCCGTGCGAACTCAAACAACGGCCTAGAGGTTGGCGTTTTCCAATTCGATGACGACAAGATTGCTGTCGTGCATCTACTGGTCGATGACCTTAAGGAAGGAAGTCGAGAGCCTGAGAAATGTCATTGGGATTTATCACGCGAATTTGAACGAGTGCGGGCATCCGCTACAGGCGTGGAGAAAGACCTGCGAGCTCGCGCGGACGGCGTCACTGAGATTATGCACGTTGTGGTGATACATGGCTCCGGGCGATATCACATTTACTCGCCTCCGGAGTTATCGTCGTCTGGATGTCCTACCGTGTGTTTGACCCTCGATGAATTGCGGGTCTTTTCTCAACTTTCATCTGGTGACCCACTAGCGCTTTGGCAGTTTGCGCAAAGCAAGCAATCGAAACACGGTATGGTTAGCATGCTGGGAGGCGGATTCCTCGATCAGTATGCACAGTACCGACAACGCGATTCATTTTACTTTGGGGACGGTGGCACCCCAGACATGGTCATTCTTTCTGGCGCAGGTGTAAATGTGCGTCTTGAAGCTCAAAAGGCTCTCGACCCGCACTTGGTTCGGATGCCTGATCGAAACGCGCATGGACGAGTCTATCGAGCACAAAGCATTTCAGACTATCCGATTTTCATGACGGATCCTCTGCAAGCTGGTCCAGTTCGTTTGCTGGTCGAAGAGCTTCCGGTGCCCGTTTGGGTGATAGCGCCAGGAGATGGGGCAGACGTCACTGACGAGAACTCAAGCGTGTGCTTCCACTTGGCGGACGTGATCGCGTTCTGGATTTGGCAGCTTACACCAACGATCATTGAGTGGTGTGAGGCAGCAGATACCCTGCCGAATGAAATTGTGATTGGTGTCCATGTTGAGAGTCCGGAGGCATTCTTTGACACCGACTCGGCTGTTGGTGCGACCGGCTTTAGGTCATCCGTGGAGGAGAATCGAATTTCGATTAAATTCGATTCCGCGTTCGCCCTTGGTGCTTCTGAAGCGAACAATCGCGTGGAGCGAGAATTGGCGCGGAGCCTTCTTGTTGACGTTTCATCTTGTCTCGCCTGTCCCGTGAAACCAAGAGAAATTGACGAGGCGATAGCGACCCATGCACCACTTGGATTGAAACGCCGAATGAAAACGCTCAGTGAATCTGATGCATTGATCCTTGACAGCAGTGGGCTTCCTCAGGTTCGTCGCGTTCAATCGTTCGAGATGGAGAGAATTCGCGATGAGTCCGGCGAAGTAGCAACGAAGCGGGCAGCCGTAGACCAGCAACTTAGTACACGTGATTCGCACAAAATCCACAACGACATCGTGGGAGAGATGTTCAACAAGCTGGAAGCCGAAATCGCGAGATTTGATGACAAAGAATTGCTTCCCAATTTGATCTCGCGACACGAATCGCTTATCGCAGAACTCCGACGAACCGAAAGCATTGTTGGTTCGCATCTTTCCGCGATGGGAGACACCGTAGAAAATCGTCAGTCGTTGCAAAAGGACTTTGAAGAACTGAGAAAGGCCAGCTTGGCGAGTCGATTCTTGATGGAATACGTGTCAGCGATCCCACCTTCGGGTTCTGATGTATTCTCGACTTCTGCTTATGACCGCGTTCTGGCAATCGCGGCTGAGATTGTCGAGTGTGGCATGTTGAGCGATGGGCTGAACCACAATCTATCTGAGATCGAAGTCAATATGACCGCATCGCAACGACTGAAATTCGGCGAGTCGGCATACGCGAATGCTGCCGAAAAAATCCGCAACGACTTCTACAATTCAAAGGCGGATGCGAGCCTAAATCGAGACACCAAGGATCACGAAAGTGAAACGCAAAGACTGCCCGATGATGAAGACAAAATCGACAAACTGATTGACGACGCATCCTTGGCTGAGTTTGGCATGCTTCTAGAGGAAGTTGGAACCCTAATCGGTGGAATCGGCCGTTCGAAGTTCACCAACGCAAACGGCATTGGGTCGGCCAGCGAAGTGGAACTTATTGACTATCTTGACGGTGCGTCCTGTATAAGCCGAGATTTGATTGCGCAGGTCGTCGAACAATTTGCCGCTTCGCCGCGAAAGGCGTTCCTGAAGCCGCCTAAGCCATACACGACAAGCGAACTATGGCCCTGGAAATTCAACCGGGCACTATCCTATCTGCGAAAACCCTTAATAAAGCGGGGAGACACACTGACGTGGGGGCGACGGTCATTGATTCAATCTGTTGGCTACTTGTGCGATCTCGTCACGTCGGGCCGCATCAAATCGCCGAAGAGTGAAGCGATGGAGAAACTGGGCGGAACGCTCGCGAATCGGCGAGGAAAACAGTACGACCGAGAACTGGCGGGCAAAGTGTCAGCACTCAGCGGATATACGGCTCGGCCATCCATGACCGAGTTTAGTGGAAATCGCTTAAAACGCGCCGATGGAAATCCGATTGGCGATGTCGACGTATTCGTTCTTGACGCCAACACGCATACGATTTTTCCGATCGAGGCCAAAGCCTTTACTTTGGCCAAAACTCCGAGCGAAGTGAAGAACGAATTCGACGCGTTATTTACTGACACCGAAGATGAGATGTGCGCGGTCAGTCACCACCTTGAGCGCGTCGCTTGGTTGCAAAGCAATCTTGGCGACGTTCTTTCGGAATTTGGTGTCGATCCTGGTGAAGCTGACAGTTGGAAAATTGAACCGCTACTCGTGCTAGACTCCGATCTGCTTTCGCGTCACCTCACTGCCCCGCCGTTTCCTGTGATGACGGAGAAAGAGCTAATTCGATTCCTGACGTCGCGAGCGTAGTCGAAGCAACGCATCGGCGAAACTGCGAAGCAGATCGCTACCACCTTTTGATCCTGACGCACAATGCTCGGGGTCGCAACCGGATCGAGATTCGAGCCTTCGCCGGCACGCTCATCAAAACCAAACTGCTCGGCTACATCCAAATGGTATTGGGCTGTGAGTCTTGTTAACAGCTTCGGGGACAGAGTACTTCGTTAGGTGGTTTGAGGTCGACTGTGGATTGGGGCCAAGTCACACCGATGGGCAATGCCCAAGCCGCGCAAACGCCATCGCTGTCCCCAACAGGGAGTTGCTGACTTCCAATCAAGTGCACTGTCCGGGCTCGCTGTTGAAGCGAGCTGATTCTTATTCTTTGCCGGTGCGGGCACCGCGGGTTTTGGCTTTGGAGCCGCGGGCTAGCGGTAGTTTCCCTAGTAGCTCCTGTCCGATTGGGGATGCGTTACACTGCAGCGGTTCGAAAGCGGACCGATGACGCTCGACTTCGACCTTGAAAAGTCAATGCGTGACGGCATTTGATGATGCTGGTCGGCGGCTAACCCAGTAGGCGTTCGTGATCCGCCCGCTTGCTGAAACGCAACATGAATATTTTCCTGCCCCATTTCTCCCTGCCCAATTTCTTCCCTCCCTTTACCACCAGGTTCGAATCCGATGATGAAAGTGCGTCTCTGTTCAAAATTTTGCCTGCGTACGGTCGCATTGTGCGTCGTGATCGCCGCGTCATGTAGCATCAGCGCCGGCAGCGTGACGGCCGGCCCGCTGCAGCTGCATCCCAACGGCAAACCATTGCCAACGGATCAACAAGGGCCGTTCGTTACGACCGGTGACGGCGGCATCCTGTGCATCGATTCCAAGCAAGCCCATCACAGCGTCGACGAGGGAAAGACCTGGTCAGCGGTTCCGCTCTTTCAAGACCCGACGAAGTTTGACGTCAGCAATGAGCGAGCGCTGCTGAGAACCAAGGAAGGGACGATCATTTCCGCCTGGATGAATTTGAAGGAGCGGCGCAGTCCCGCGGGATGGGACTGGGGCGGGGCGGACAAGAAAATTACCGATTTCAATCTGCCGACCTACGTTTGCCGTAGTTTGGATGATGGCAAAACCTGGGAAGAGCCGATCCGGTTGCAAGATATCTGGTGCGGCTGCATTCATTCGCTGATTCAAACCCGCAGCGGACGCATTGTGTTGGTCGGTCAAACGGTCATTCCGCAGTGGCGTCATGCGACGGTGATCTACGTTTCGGACGATCAAGGGAAAACCTGGCAGACGAGCAACATCTTGGACTACGGCGCCGGCCGGCATGACCATGCAGGCTCTTGCGAAGCGACGGTGTTGGAACGTGCCGACGATTCATTGCATTTGTTGTTGCGGACGGAATCGGGCTATTTCTACGAAGCACAATCGGAGGACGGATTGAATTGGGTCGACCTCCGAAAGTCGAACGTGCCTTCGGTGACTTGTTGCGGAAATATGTACCGACTCGCGGACGGTCGAGCGGTGCTGTTGTGGAATCATCCGCTGCGGAGTCAGCCCACGAATCGTCGAAGTCGCGAAGAGCTTTCGATCGCCTTTTCAAACGATGACGGCAAGACCTGGGAAGATCGCACTGTGATCGCAACGCGGTATGAGCGCGGCGGCGAAGGCCCGAACGAGACGCGAGTCTCTTATCCCTATCTGTACGAACGACAACCTGGAGAACTTTGGATCACGACGATGCAGGGAAATCTGCGCATGAAGATTCAAGCAGCCGACATTACCAAAGCCGAATTTCCGCTACCGGAATCCATCGTGATGCTGGGCGACTCGACGACCGCCTTTCGTCGTGGGGTGAAGCTGGTCACGTCCAATCTGGTGTCCCAGGCATTGGGCAAAACGGGGTCTCCGCTGACCGTGATCAATCGAGGCGTGCCGTCTTCGACCACTGCCGGGGGCTTGGCGCGACTTCAGGCCGAGGCGAGTTCGCTAAACGCGAAATTGGTGGTGGTCCAATTTGGCATCAATGACTCGATTGTGGATGTTTGGAAGAATCCTCCGGCGACAGCACCTCGTGTGGCGCTGAAGGCTTACGAAGCGAACCTGCGGAAGATTGTCGAAGTGGCTCAGCAAAATGACTTAAAAGTGATCCTGATGACGACCAATCCGATTCGCTGGGGCGAGAAGATGAAGGAGCTTTATGGCAAGCCGCCGTATGACGTGAATGCGGAAGATGGTTTGGAGAGTCTGTTTCTGCCGCAATACAACGCGGTCGTCAGAGATCTGGCCAAGGAAATGCAGGTCCCCCTGATCGACGTGCATCAAGCCTTTCTGGATGCGGCGAAAGCGCAGGGGACGTCCGTCAGCGATTTGTTGCTGGACGGCGTAAATCCTAACGACGCGGGGCACGCCGTTACTGCAAAAGCATTAATCCCGGTGATTCAGCAAGTGCTGGAACAATAGCGGACGTCCGTGTCGTTGAATGCCGTTTGCTGACGGCATTCAACGACTTTAAAAAGTAACTCTGAAGAAAGACGTGACTCATGATTTGTCGTTTGCTTGTGACCCGGTGCCATTTTTCTCGGCTGCTGACGCTGTTCGCGGCGATCGTTATCGCAGCGGGGCTGTCGCTTCCTGCGCAGGCCGAGCACGAGGGAAAGCTGCAGATCCTATTGTTGGGAGATAGCACCACCGAAGGCGGGATTCCACGTCTGATTAAACCGACAGCGCCGCAGCTAGAGCAAGTGATCGAACAATTGTTGGCCGCCGAAGGGGATCTTCCCCCGACGCATGTCATCAACAACGGGCTGAGCGGGGATACGATCGATCGGTTCGTTGAGTCAGGCCGATACGCCGGAGAGGTTGCTGGATTAGCGGGGATTGATTACGTGTTCGTTCGCTATGGCATCAATGACTATGGTCGTTGCAAAAATTTCGCCACGGACTTTCCTCGCGATTATTACGGGCTAATCGCTCGGCTTCGCAAGGATCATCCGCACGCCAAAATTGTGCTGATGACGGTGATTCCTTACCAGAACGCTGCGATCGGCGAAGCGATCAACATGCGTATTCGCGAAGTCGCAGAGCAGGAACAGCTTCCGCTGTTCGACATCTACCCTCTGTATGACCAAGTTCTAAAATCGACGGGACACAATTCTCTGAATTACCGGCGTTATCCCATCGAGAACGTGCCTGAAAAGTTTCATGCCTTTGTCGCTCCTTACGTTCATGACGGCCGCGTCGTGGTTCTCGATAACGAACTGGACGGAATCCTCGGGCATTTACCTCGCTGGTACGGCGACCGCCATCCCAATCTGGCGGGCTACAATGTGATCGCCGCAGAAACGGCAAAGTACCTGGCTGAAGACCTGCGCAAGCGTAAAACGGATTAAAGACGCTGATGCAACGGTAGGTGACGGCTCTCCGAAAATTCGTGCCACCCATCAAACTCTTCAATTACTCCAGTCTCCTCTCAACCTGTCCAATCTCTGCGGTTAGCGCTGCAGAGGATGGATGAATCATGGGGCCCTGTGAGGCGAACGCAGCGGAGCTGGCACTCGACGATCTAGTGGGATGGATGGAGCAGGAATGGTTGACTTCGGGTGATGCTTCCAGGAATGGTTGCCCGCGAAGGACGCGAATCGACGCGAAGGGTTCTGTTCAGCCGGTTTGATTCGCGTTGGTTTGCGTCATAGGCGGGCCAACTGACTTTGAACTCTCAGTAGACAGCATCAGCCAAGAGGCAGCGTCGATATCAAATCGGCGATCTCTTGTCGTCGCGATGCGACTGGCGGACTGGAAATTCGCGAAAGCGATAACCGGCATTGGCCACGGCAAATGAAGTGTTTCGCTCGGTGGCCAATCCGTCGAGGTCTCGCGTGTACGGCGATGACTCTTGCCAGAAGCTTGCTCTCATGGATCGTAAAGGATCAATGAGTCAGGGGGCGCCGGGATAAAAACGGTTTCGGAATTGAGAGGAGTTGACCGAAAGGACTTTTTGCCGAATTGTTGCCGAAGTGCAGGGCACCAAACCAGATGACGCATTCATCCGAACATGCGTGGCAAATCACGACCGGCGCGTAGCGTCCATGTGATGCGATCGTTTGACCTAACGGAGCAGCCGTAAGGTGCAATCCTTCCAGTACGGATCTGCGTGGGGACGACTGACAACCGCCGTCCCTACCGTGAACCTCTTTTCCCGTTTCAGTTGGATTGACGCGAGACGACGTGATAAAATCTCACATCCCGAATGTCGCGTCATACAGCATCACAGGCGATTGCGATGAAGTGCAAAACGGAGCATACCGATCGGTGGTGTGCCGGTGTTGGGTGTCGGTTCGCTGCCAACGAACGACTTCCTTTGGTTGGTCAGAAAGGGGGCACGAACATCGCAAATTCGAGGAGCTGACGTGGGTGGTTTCAACCAGATCGAGTTTGTTCGCGATCGAATCAAAAACCTTCGACACATCGATGAGAAGCCGGTCGGCGGACTCGGAGCCTTTGGTTCACGAATCGGCGCCGCGCTCATGCTGATGATGAAAGAGCCGGAGATTCTCTTTTTTTGCCTGCTCCAATGGGCTTCGATCGGAGCCGCCTACCTGCTTTGGATTCAAATGCTCGACTGGATTCCAGAGGAAGTATGGCGGAGCACCGATGAATCGAGCGAGGGATCCATTGCCGATATCGTGTTGCTGGTTTGGTCGTTCATTTGTGTTGGACTTGCTGCGTTTCCGGTTGGCATTTTTACAGGATGCATCGGGGCGGCTCATTTCTTGCATCGGCAAGGGCGGGAGTCCAGCGTCGCCTCGTGCATGCGGTTGGTGCTACCGCAAAGTGGGGCCCTGTGGATGTTCCATTGGTTGGATGGCTGGATAACGGTGCGTCAGATCTTTCAGCGACTGCCGTCGGACGATGAACCGAATTCCATCGCGGATCGCGTGACGCGAGAAAGTCTGTACTACGCCTGGAAGCTTGGGGTTTCTGGGATTCTTCCCAGTATTGTGACGGGCAACAATCTGCGGCAGTCCGGCCTGAACTCGGTCGACTTCGTGAAGAAGAACTTCAGGGAAGTCGCCAAGCTCCGAGCTGGGTATTCAGCCGTTTGCTGGATTGTTGGAATCGGAACCTACGTCGGCACAATCTTGATGTTCAGTTTTTTCGATTTGGTACCAAGGCACGAGCGGGTCGAAAGCCATATCTATACGATTTACTTTTGGGTCGCAGTTCCTCTACTGACTGCCGTCGCTGTCGTGATGCTCTTCCTGAGACCCGTGTTCGTGCTGGCCCTCTGCGACCTCTATGCGGAGCATCTCAAGAGGCGACGTAAAGTTGCCGCGTTGCCCGAGAATCTGCCAAAATCGGTAAGCGTTTTGGTCGCGTTCGGTTGCCTGTGCCTGGTGGTTGCCGTCGTCTTCCTTCTCCGTGACACGCTAGGGATCACGGAGATGTTATCGACGCCGTACGGGGAAGAATATGGAGCCGACAAGGGAACATGATTCCCGTGCCAACCGCCCCGCGACTCCAGCCTGATCTGAGCTTTCGTTGTCATACGCTGCAGAGGATGGATGAATCATGGTTGCCTGCGAAGCGATCGCTGCGGAGCTGACGATCTGCGATTTTGCGGAATGGGTGGAGCAGGAACGATCGCTTTCGGGGAATGTTCTGAAAAGGATAGCCCGCGAATGACGCGAATCCACGCGAATGGTTCTGTTCAGCCGGTTTGATGCGCGTTTGTTCGCGTGATTCGCGGGTCAACTGACGTTGGACTCACAGTAGACAGCATCGGGCAAAGATGCAGCGTCGATATCAAATCGGCGATCTCTACTTGATACGATGCGACTGGCAGACCGGAGAGCCGCGAAAGCGATGGCCGGCATTAGCCACGGCAAATGAAGTGTTGCGTGCGGTGGCCAATGCGACGAGGCCTCACTCGAGTGGCAATCATTCCTGCCGGAGTCGTGCTCGATTGGACACGGGCACCGCAGCCGCTACGGTGCTTGCCAAAGGAGACGGGCTGGCATGGGATCTGATCAGAAAAACGGTTGATTCCCGGATGAGCGCACAAAAAAAGCCATAAACCGATTCGGTTCATGGCTTTTCAGCAAGTACACCCCAGAGGACGCGACGCCACAAACGCAGGCGTTGTCCGATATCGAAAAAGCGTGTTTCGAGGGGCAATGGGAGGGGCAATCAGTGGTAATCTTGAACGATCTGCAGTCTGAAACGCTTGCGATAATGAAGTCTATGGACATCGGCACTCAAGCCGATCTGCTGGCGGTCGCGAGGGGCTTAGCAAAGAGGCCTCCTCGATGACGCAGTTGCAACATCACGCGTCAGTCCACCAAAATTGTGGCAACTGACGCTAGGGAGTTTCACCGTAGCCCTCGATGCAGGCTGCGGAGCCTCGGGCGACTTGGGGTAACCAAACGCGTGATGGCGAACAAAGTGCGTTTGGGCGAAAACATGGGGCGCTGTGACTGCCGTGTCCGTCGATCGTGCATATGGATCCGCTTTGGGGTCGGGATGTCATCGACCTCCTCCCTTCCTTTGGTGAAGCGATACCCTGCTTCGATGGTTTAGGATTCTGGTCCCTTGAGTATCAGTCTTTGACCGCAGCCCCCAGCTAAGGATGCACTAGGAAGTTAGAACTACCTTGACGCTAGTTCTGCAGAGGGTGAGAATAGGATTCGCGATCGGCCGTTCTGAAAAGGGGGGACACCGCAAGATCAGGTCGTACTTCGTGGTGAGACCTCCCTACAACGACTTATTCTCACCCTCACCCACCGCAGAAATATAAATTCGCCGACTGAAATGATCGCTAATCGTGACCTGCTGGCTACCCTCCAATGACCGCTAGGCGTGCTCACAGGCGACGTGGCTGCGAAGTAAAACCCCACTGGCGAGGAAATGCCTGGATCAGGCCAAAGCGACGCCGCGGTTCGGTCGTCGCGGAGAGCGAGGAGATGGCTACCCAGCGGCTTACTGCTCAAGTTGGGAAAATCACTGATTTTTCCACTCCTTTGGCGTTCAATACCACATGTCGCAACTGTGGCGACAACGTATTCTTCTATCGTGATGAAAACGGTGGATGCGCAATGTTCGATTACCCCGGAAAGCCGTGGCCGATCCATGCTTGCTGGGAACGTTATAGAATTCACGTGACACGATCTGTTGCACAGGAACTTGCATCACTTGGGTTTAATGGCAAAGCATATTTCAGACCACGTGTAAAAACGCTCAAGAACCGGAACGAGGCTTTTCTGGAAGTCCGTGGGTTCGTCGACCTGGGCAATTACATTAACGCAAAAAAATTCCCATCAAATCGACGCGGAAAGACATGCGACTTCCACGAGATGCGGTTCGTTCCGTTCGATGATCCCGCACGATACTATCCTATCCTCTTTCCTACTTATCTAGACGACGCGATGTCACGCTATTCAATGCATGAGGTTGAATGTCAGTGGCTCAAGCATTCCGGACGATGGAACTGCTTTCTAACTTCATTTCGACGACTTCGTGGGCAAAAACGCGCGGATCGTGTTGTAAAAGATATCGTGTCATGGAGCAATTGCGGATACTGCGGAGAGGACCTTACTGCCGGGATACGCTGGGGTTTTGACACCGACTATCACGCTGAATGTTCATTTTGCGGCAATGCAAGAGGCGACCTAGACACCACACGGTTCCGCGAATATCTCGCTAAATGCCAAAAAATTGCGAGACGGAATAAACGCAAATAACCAATAGGCGATTGACTTCGCGTGCTGCGTAGATCGAGCCTCGATCTGATGAGATGGTTTGCGTCTGATGAGCATCTGCCGGCGGGAAATTCGTCGATAATCGGGCCCGGTGGGTCCACGGTTGGCCTTCATCCTTGCGCAAGCCATCTGCATGTTGAATTCATCGACAATCGCTTCCATCAGATTGTGAGCATCATCGCCAAGGCTGGTTTCTCGATGGCCGGCGGAGCTGAATCATCCTTCGGGATGGTTCTTGCCCGCGGATTGTCACCTCCCCGCAGTTGCCCTCGCCTCGTACTCTCTTTCTTTAGATGATCATTTGGTACACTGACTCCTTGAAAGAAACCGGAACTAAGTACAGGGGACTTTCACCCCACAAGATCACGCCCATGCTAGGCGTACTGCACCGGGGCCGGGCTTGCGGGCTCTTTTCTATTGGTTGACTTCACTCTCCCCGTCCAGTGAACGCGGACTTTCGCCGACTGAAACATGACACAATGGATTGAACTTACCGTTAAGCTTACGCCGGCGCTTATAACGTTGGTGTTGGGCTCTATAGGTGTATACATCGCGTGGCAGCAGCACAGAATAAATCGTGACAAGCTGCGATTCGATCTTTTCGAGAAGCGGATAGACGCCTACGAGATTTTGCAGTCGTTCTTCAACGAAATCGTGCGAGAGGGGACCGTCACTGCACAGACAATCTCGGTGCTTTCGGAAGCACGCTACAGATGCCTGTTTATCTTTGATGAAGACATTAATGGGCATATCGAAGAGGTGTGGGGCAAGGCGTTAGAGTTGATGGGAACGCGAGAGCAACTGTTTGGCGCCGAGGAATTGCCGGTCGGTCCAGACCGCACGTGTGTTTCCCAGCGAAATACGGATTTGCTGAAATGGTTTCGCGCGCAGCAGAAAGAATCACCGCGCAGATTCGCGAAATATCTACGATTCGGATAGTCCAGTGATACGGACTTGAAAGTTGTTATTCACCTTCGGATGGCACGATAAACTGAGTGATTGTTCGCTGCATCGGGTTGCGTAGTCCATAGCAAACGACGAGCCATGGGTATCGGGATATCCAAAAGGCAAGAAACGCGGTGTAAATTGTCGTAACGCTTGATCCAGGATTTGGAAAGACGCTACTTATTGACAAGTGCCGCAAAAAGCGTGGACAATGCCGCCTTGGGAGTACACGTCCCAAGAGGATGAGCTACACTGGTTCATCTTGTTGCAATGTCGTGCAAGACTAGCACGGCAAAACGCAACTGAGTAGCGGTTTCGAATCCCCCGAATCGTCTCTCTGTTTGCGAACGCAATATGGAAAGCTACCACCCCAAAAGAACGGCAAAAGCTCGCGATTGACGCGAAGCATGTCACCGTTCGTTGGATAATTCAATGACTATGGATTATTCCAAAACGAATCGAGAATGATCGACATCTGTGACTGGCAACGACCTAGAGCTGAAAACTCTTTGCAATCACCTTTGGGAATCCGCGAATATCCTTCGCGGGCCGGTTGATGCTGCCGATTTCAAGACCTACATCTTTCCGCTGCTGTTTTTCAAACGCATCTCGGACGTTTACGACGAGGAAATTCAAAACGCGCTTGATGAATCCGATGGCGACCAGCAATATGCTCAATTCCCCGAGAATCATCGCTTCCAGGTGCCCGAGGGATGCCACTGGGACGACGTCCGCAAAAAGACATCGAACGTTGGCAAATCCCTGCAACGTGCGATGCGAGAGATTGAAAAAGCTAACCCCGACACGCTCTACGGCATCTTCGGCGACGCCCAATGGACCAACAAAGATCGTCTTTCCGACGAATTGCTCTGTAACCTCGTGGAGCATTTTTCGCTGCTTCCGCTCGGTAACGATGCGGCCAGAGCCGATATCCTCGGTGGTGCTTACGAGTACTTGATTAAGAAATTTGCCGACGCGACTAACAAGAAAGCTGGTGAGTTCTACACGCCGAGAACAGTGGTCAATTTGATGATCCGCATTCTCCACCCAAAAGAAGGCGAGACGATCTACGATCCGGCATGTGGAACAGGGGGTATGTTGATCGAGGCAATTCAACATGTCAAAGAGCACGGAGGAAACGTTCGCAAGCTTTGGGGCAAGCTTTATGGCCAAGAGAAGAATCTGACCACATCATCCATCGCTCGTATGAATTGTTTCCTACACGGCGTCGAGGACTTTAAGATCGTTCGTGGCGACACGCTACGGACGCCCGCATTCCACAGCGGCGATGCGTTATCTAAATTTGATTGCGTCATCGCCAATCCACCCTTCTCGCTCGAGAAGTGGGGTGAAGACGTTTGGGCGAGCGATCCATACGGCCGTAACTTTGCTGGCATGCCGCCGTCCAAGAGCGGCGACTTCGCTTGGGTCCAACACATGATCCAGTCGATGTCACCTCGCAAAGGGCGCATGGCTGTCGTGCTTCCCCACGGCGCACTCTTCCGGATGGGCAAAGAAGGAACCATCCGCAAGAAACTCTTGAGCATGGACATCCTCGACGCCGTCATCGGCATGGGACCGAACTTGTTCTATGGAACCGGACTCGCCGCCTGCATCATGGTCTTCCGCAAGACCAAGCCGGCCAAGCGAAAGAAGCAAGTTCTGATCGTTGATGCATCAAGACAATTCAAGAAAGGCCGCGCCCAAAACGAGATGAATTCGAGCCATGTGGATCAAATATTCGAGTGGTATCGCGACTACAAGGATGTCGAAGGCGTTGCCCGCTGTGTCCCACTCGATGAGATCAAGGAGAACGATTGGAATCTGAACATCCCGCGATACATCGAACCGATCATTGAAGAGGAAACGATTACCGTCGCAGAGGCAATCAGGAACCTTAAGGCGAGTCTAGATGCCGCCTACGTTGCCGAGGACAAGCTCAAGGGATTGCTTAACAACGCTGGCCTGCTGAACAACTAAGAACTCCACCAATGCCAATCGAAATTCAAGACCCAACGCTGTTACCCGACGATTTTGCAATCTTTTATTGCTGGCAAGATCATCTTGATCGTGCATTGCACCGCTTTTTGATTCGTGACGCTCTAAACCGGGCGATCGAGCGAGTCCAAGAAGACATACCTTCAGATGTCAATTGCGTTTTGCGAGTAGACTCCGACACGAGTGGGCGAAGTGGAACTTTAGCAATCGCAGACACAATCATCGACAAGATTCGCGCCAGCTCGATGATGATTGCGGACGTGACGCCTTGCCTAAAAGATGAGGAGCACGGCAGATATTACCCGAATCCGAATGTCATGCTTGAGGTCGGCGTGGCTGCCCAGGCGCTTGGCTGGGGAAAAGTGGTTTGCTTGTTCAACGATGACGCGTGCACGACCGAGCAATTGCCGTTTGATATAAGACATCGGAGAATCAGCAAATATCACTGCGAGAGCCGCGAGCAGCGCAGCACCGCTAGGACCGAACTTGAAAGCCTGCTAGCCGCAGCGATTCGAGTAACGCTACAGGATGTTAGCCGCGGTGTGGTTGACCCAAGTCTTTCTGGTTCTCAGCTTCGGCATGAACGCGACTCCAGACTATTGAGAGAAACACTTGAAACAATACACACACCTACGCTATTCAGGTTTCTCGAGCGTGCCGCAAACTACAATTTGCATTACGACGTCATATTCTTTTGGCATTCGTTTCGCGCTCTAGTTTCATCTCCAGATTTTCGATTTTATGACCAAGTTCTCCAGGAACGGACACTTCACTTGTGTCGGTGCTGGGGCGAAGCGATCGACCTTGGCGATCAAGTCTTCCATCCAGGCGGCAATGGGCAATTTGCCCGACGAGAGATGGACCAGGAATTTTACTCGCGATATGACAATGCACACGAGCGTTTGGACGCAGCGTTGAAGGCGTTTCTTGAGAGAGTTCATTCTGATTTTCAAGAATTGGATACACGGGCAACAGATGAGGTGGCGTGGAATTATCACTATCGCTTCATCGCAGGTGAACTGACCGATGATCCTGCGGAGGCAACTGCGGAAGAATGACTCACATAACCCAATCCCAACTCGAATCTTACCTCTGGGGCGCGGCGACGTTGCTTCGGGGGTTCATTGATGCGGGCGACTACAAGCAGTACATCTTTCCGCTGCTGTTCTTCAAACGCATGTGCGATGTATACGATGAAGAATACGCGACTGCACTGGCTGCATCCGACGGCGACGAAGACTACGCCTCGTTCGCCGAAAACCATCGCTTTGTGATCTCCGAGGACGCCCACTGGAACGTCGTGCGGGAAACTGGCAAGAACGTCGGCAAAGCGATTCAGGACGCGATGCGCAAGATCGAGTCGGCCAACACCGACAAACTGTATGGCATCTTTGGCGACGCCCAGTGGACCAACAAAGACCGCCTGCCCGATCGCACGCTCAAGGAGATGATCGAGCACTTCAGTTCGCAAACGTTATCGATTGCCAACTGCCCCGAAGACGAACTCGGTGTCGGCTACGAGTACCTGATCAAGAAATTCGCCGACGATTCCGGGCACACGGCAGCCGAGTTCTACACCAACCGCACCGTCGTGCATCTGATGACCGAGCTGCTGAAGCCGAAACCGGGCGAGTCGATCTACGATCCCACCTGCGGCAGCGGTGGCATGCTGCTGTCGGCCATCACGCATCTGCAGCGTCAGAAGAAAGAGTGGCGGAACGTGCGGCTGTACGGGCAGGAGCGGAACCTGATGACATCGGCCATCGCCCGTATGAACTGCTTTCTGCACGGCGTCGAGGATTTCGAGATCGTCCGCGGCGACACGCTCTCCGATCCGAAGTTCGTCGAGGGCGACCGGCTGCGGCAGTTCGACGTGGTGCTGGCCAATCCGCCGTACTCGATCAAGCAGTGGGATCGCGAAGCCTTCTCCGCCGATCCGTGGGGCCGCAACATCTACGGCACGCCGCCGCAGGGCCGAGCCGACTACGCCTTCTGGCAGCACATTATCCAGAGCATGCATCCGAAGACGGGCCGCTGTGCGATCCTGTTCCCGCACGGCGTGTTGTTCCGCAACGAAGAACGCGAGATGCGGCAAAAGCTGGTCGAGCACGACGTGATCGAGTGCGTGCTCGGTCTGGGGCCGAACCTGTTTTACAACTCGCCGATGGAAGCCTGCGTGGTCGTCTGCCGGATGAACAAGCCCCGCAAGCGGAAGAACAAGATTCTGATGATCAACGCGGTGAATGAGGTTGGTCGCGAGCAGGCACAAAGCTTCTTGGCTTCGGAACACATCGCCCGCATCCTAAAAGCATACAAATCGTCAAATGGCATCGACCAGTTTTCCCGCTTCGTTGAAACAGGCGAATTGGAGCAACATGAATACAAACTAAGCATCCCCCTGTATGTCAGGCCCGATGATGACTCAACTGAGGTCGATGAAGTCGATGTCGCTAGTAGCGTCGCTATTTGGCAATCTAGTTCTGCAAAGCTTCGTTCGTCCATGTTTTCAATGATTTGCAGTTTGGAAAAAGGCCATTCATGACATCTGACACTACGATCGACCTAACTACCGACACTGAATGGAAAAGCGTCACATTTGGCGAAGTCGTAAAAGACGTCAAGGAATCAGAACGCGAACCTGTTGCTGCTGGGCTTGAGTTCTATGTCGGCTTGGAGCACATGACACCCAACAACCTCGAACTTTCCGAGTGGGGAAGCTTGTTTGAAGATGATGTCTCTTTCACGAAGAGATTTCGCAAAGGCCAAGTTTTATTCGGGAAACGTCGCGCCTATCAACGCAAGGTAGTCGTTGCGGATTTTGACGGCATTTGTTCCAGTGACATTTTGACGTTCAAGCCACTGAACGCAGATTTGATTCCAGAACTCTTGCCGTTCATCGTTCAATCCGATGCGTTCTTTGATCATGCACTTGATACGTCTTCTGGTTCATTATCGCCTCGTACGCGATGGAGCCAACTCAAGGATTTTCCGTTCCTGCTGCCCCCTAGAGACATCCAACATAAGATTGCCTCGATCCTCAACAACACTGAATTGACGATTCGCGGCTATGAACAATCCGCTGAAAGGCTGTTGAAAGTAATCGACGTCATATCGGTAAATTATTTGCGCCAAGGTTGGGACGGAGTGCAACTTGGCGAACTGCTGACCGACTTACAATACGGCAGCTCGAAAAAGATGTGTAGCGAGTCCGAAAAAACAGTTCCTATTTTGCGAATTCCGAATGTCGTTGATCGGTCGATTGATCTTTCCGACCTATCACACACAGAATTGTCGGATACCGACAAAGACAAGTACCACCTCGAAAACGACGATGTACTTATCGTCAGGACCAATGGAAATCCTGAATACGTGGGGCGTACTGCTGTCGTTCGAGAACTGCCTCCCAATACCGTATTCGCAAGCTACCTGATTCGACTTCGATGTGACAGTTCAAAACTTTTGCCTACTTTTCTTCATGTGGCACTGGCATCACCAAGAGTTCGACGCACGTTGCGACACGAAATACGGTCCAGCGCTGGAAACTACAATCTGAATACGAAGGGGATCAAACGTCAGGTGCTTCCGTTGCCGCCGCTAAAAGACCAGCAGGACTTCGTGGATGAAATCGAAGGACTTTACACTAAGCACGCCGAATTAAATTGTCATGCCGAGGCATGCAAGACACTTAAGCGTTCACTCTTGAACCATCTTCTTAGCGGCAATTGTGATCTAATGGGAGCCGATGCGTGAGTCGGTATCGCGTCTTCATCAGCTCGGTTCAAAAAGAACTCGAAAACGACCGGATCGGGGCGCAGGAAATTCTGTGGACCGATCCCTTCCTGAAAAATCACTGCGATCCAGTGATGTACGAGTTCGAGCCTACTTCACCCCACGATGCCAAGAGGGAATACATGGGAGTCGTCCGCAAATGTCACTGACCCCAAAGTCGCTTTCTTATTCGCAAGTCCTCGGAAGCGATGAAATACAGTCATGGTTGGATCAGTTTGACAGCGAATTTCGACCGGTTGCGATTGAAATGCTCTGTCGGCTTAATTTCATCTCTCGTGACACCTACTCATTGTGGCTCAAGAGTAGTCTCGAAGAATTTGCAGGTGAACCAATGGCATTGTTCGCCGTGCGGAAGTTCGATTCCGAAACGACGTGCATATGGGACGATGACGGCAACACTCAGCAACGACCGGCCGAGTCTCAGGGTAGCGAAGACCTCGTGCAATCCGTCGTCGCGAACTACCTGAAAAAGAACGCCCACACGGTGCTTGATCATCCAGGAATCGAGACAATCCGATCGAAGCGAATCAAGAAGATCGTTTTGCTAGATGATTCTATGGGCAGCGGAGATCGCGTTGCCGGATTCATTGAGCGAATGATGAATCACAAGTCGTTCCTAAGTTTGTGGAGCTACGGAAAGGTCCGCATTGAAGTGCTTTCGTATGCCCGAACGTTTGAGTCTGAAACGAGAGTTCTGGATTCCTTGATTGGCTCAGTTCACCATAAGCGAGTTTATCCAGCACATACAAAGATTCGATTTCACGGGCACATCGCATACAAACGAAACAACTACAGTCAGCGATGGGGGCATGGTTTTCGACGGATTCTGGATCTGTGTGACACAGTCAAGAAAGTGCGCCGGGACCGTCGCCGCGGATATGGTGAGACGATAGCGAACGTCGTCTTTTATCACAGCGTCCCCAATAACATCCCGGGAGTTTTCTGGTTTGACTCGCCTCGCTGGAACGCACTTTTCCCGAGACGAACGTTTCCATCTTGGCTGGATGAATTACTCGAAGGGAAAACGCCTACGCGGCAACTTAGAGATGATTCCGACGATGTTCGCGCGGAAAGTGAGTTGCTCATGATCCTCTCAGCCGTCCAACGAGGCGTACGCAACGAATACTCGATCGCCTGGAATATCGGTCTTGATCGGAAGGTGGTTGCAAACCTTATGCTTACATTGCGAAGTCGCGGCTTGCTAACCATCAAGAATCGGCTGACAAATGCGGGAAGAACTTATCTGCGCCGCAACAAGGATAAGCGAGAAGATCCTTCAACCGAATTTTCGTTATACATACCCAAATCATGGTGTGCTGGCCGGGAGACCGTTCAGCCGACTGGCTTGGATCGCGAAAGCGGGCAAGTTCAGTCAGAATCGGAAACTGGCTTGCCAGTGGAAGATGGGGAATCCGGAATGGGTTCTCTGGAAAGAACTGACGCAAAGACGGCTCCGCCGTCCTTGTCTGTCATGACGCAAGTTCCTTCGACGTTGCCTCCTCGGGAGCGCCATGACAGACATGGCCCTTTCGGCTCAAGTGAGACGTGAATGGAAACTTGGTCAGCACACCAGCTTTACACAGAAGCAGAGTCGTCGCTTGGCGAGGCTGCTGCGCGAAACTTGCAGGCGTATTCAGAGCAACTGCGCGCGAAAGGGCTCCCAGTCATTTTTTCTCTGCGGCATCTCGCGGAACTTTCGGGCGTTCGGTATTGGTTTCTTCACGAGACGGTCAATCGAATGCGGGAAGTCGCAAACTACAGGATGTTCGCGATCAAGAAGAGATCCGGCGGTCGACGGCATATTCACTCTGTGAGTAACGAACTCGGAAGAGTCCAGCAATGGATCAATCAGCATCTTCTACAAAATTGTAAACCTCACGCCGCGTCGTTTGCCTTTCACAAGGAGGGAGGCATACGCCAGTGCGCAGAACGCCACTGCGGTGCACGATGGCTGTTTCAGTTCGATCTCGTGGACTTCTTCTACGATGTCTCAGAAAGAGACTGCTTTAATGTGTTCAAAGGGCTGGGTTATCGTCCGCTTTTAGCATTTGAGCTTGCCCGGATCTGTACGACGACGCGTCTACCGGCGTGGTGTCCCCGTGCCGAATTCCATGGAGAACAATTGCGGTGGGAAAATATTTGGTGCGAGGATGACTTGAACCCGGTCAATCCCAACACGTCTAGGAACTTTCCCTACTATGAGCGTTTTGGACGATTGGGAGCATTACCTCAAGGGGCACCAACGAGTCCAATGTTGTCAAATCTTGCAGCAAAATACTTGGATGAGTCACTCCAGCATTTCGCAAACAAAAATGGGCTAATCTATACGCGATACGCGGATGACATCACGTTTTCGGCATGTCGCTTGGGCGTAGCGCGAGGACGTGTGCTGTGGCAGGTCAAGGACCTGATCAAACGCGCCCATTTCGCCGTGAACCCGAAGAAAACACGGATTGCTGGGCCTGGCTCTAAGAAGCTAGTGCTGGGCCTTCTAGTTGATGGAAGTACGCCACGCATTTCTCGAGAGACTTATAAGAGAATCGAGAGGCTGCTGTACGGTGCAAAGCAGTTTGGGTTTGAAGCGGCCGCGTCACACTTCAAATTTGATTCAGCCTACGGTTTCCACAATCATTTGTCAGGACTCGTCGCATTCGTAAAGGATGTGGATCGTAAACGGTGGCAGGAGTTCAATGCTGTTCTTTTAAATGCAAAATCGAGTTGGGGTAACGATGTTTGATGAAGCCAACACTGTCGAGCAGATGATCCTCGACGCCTGTCAGGGGCTCGGCTGGCAGTTCGTGCCGGGGCCGCAGTTGCCTCGTCAGGCTGCGGACGTGTTCGTCGAGTCACAGCTTCGCGATGCGCTCATCCGACTCAATCCGGAAATCGCCGCTCAGCCCGATCGCGCCGATGAGGTGATCTACAAGCTCAGGGCCACTCTGCTGGCAGTTCAAAACGACGGTTTGGTTCGTAGCAACGAAGCACTCGCCGAATGGATGCGGAACGACAAAACAATGCCGTTTGGCCAGAACGGCGAACACACCACGGTTCGACTGATTGATTTCGACGATCCCGCGAACAACGAATTGATCGCTTGCAACCAATGGACGTACAAAGTTGGCAAGCTAGAAAAACGCTTCGACATTGTCCTGCTAATCAACGGTTTGCCCGTCGTGGTCGGCGAGGCCAAGACGCCTGTGCGGCCGGCGGTAACTTGGGTCGATGGCGCCAGCCAAATTCACGACGACTATGAACAAAGCGTTCCAGCGATGTTCGTGCCGAACATTTTCAGCTTCGCCAGCGACGGACGGGCTTACCGTTACGGTTCGATTCGGATGCCGCTGACGATCTGGGGTCCGTGGCGAGTGGGCTCGCAGCCGGGTCAAGCGGGTGGCGTTCACGAAAAGCCTGCAGACTTTGCCAAGAGTGGCTTGCCCAAGACCGATGCCGCGTTTGAAAAGGGATCGCTGGCCGACGTTCGCAAAACGGTCGAAAGCATGCTGCGACCGGGAGTCGTGCTGGACATTCTGCAAAACTTCACGGTCTTCGCAACGGACAAGAAACACCGACGCATCAAGATCATCTGCCGCTACCAGCAATACGAAGGCACGAACCTGATCGTCCAGCGCGTGATCGACGGGCGGATCAAGAAGGGGCTCATTTGGCACTTCCAGGGCAGCGGTAAATCGTTGCTGATGGTTTTCACCGCACAGAAGCTTCGGATGCATCCCAAGCTCGGCAACCCGACTGTGTTGATCGTTGTCGACCGGATCGACCTGGATACGCAGATCACCGCGACGTTCAACGCGGCTGATGTGCCGAACACGATCAAAGCGGAAAGCCGCAGCAAGTTGCAACAACTGCTGGCCAAGGACGTCCGCAAGATCATCATCACAACGATTCACAAGTTCGGCGAGGCCGATGGCGAACTGAACGCCCGTGACAACATCATAGCTCTGGTCGACGAAGCTCACCGTACGCAAGAAGGCGATCTTGGTCGCAAGATGCGGGAAGCCCTACCTAATACGTTCCTGTTCGGTTTGACAGGCACGCCGATCAATCGAGCCGACAAGAATACGTTCTATGCCTTCGGTGCCGACGAAGACAAATCCGGCTACCTGACTCGCTACTCGTTCCAAGAATCGATCCGCGACGGGGCGACGCTGCCGCTGCACTTTGAGGCTCCCGATGTCAAGCTACGGATCGACCAAGCCGCCATCGATGAAGCCTATGCCGAAATCACCGGCCAACTAAGCGAACAAGATCGTGATGACCTTGGCAAGCGAGCAGCCAAGATGGCGGTGCTTGTGAAATCGCCTGAACGCGTCGACGGCATCTGTGAACACATCGTCAACCACTTTCAATCGAAGGTCGATCCGAACGGTTTCAAAGGGATTGTGGTCACATTCGATCGGCAGTGCTGCGACCTCTACAAGAAGGCGATTGACCGGATCACCGAAGACCCCGACATGTCGGCAGTCGTGATGTCGGTCAATTCCGGCGAGACGCAATACGACGACTATCGTCTCGACCGCGACGCCGAAGAAAAACTACTTGACCGTTTCCGCGATCCAACCGACCCACTGAAACTGCTGATCGTGACGTCGAAGTTATTGACGGGTTTCGACGCGCCGATCTTACAGGCCCAGTACCTCGACAAGCCAATGAAGGATCGCAACCTGCTGCAAACGATCTGCCGCACGAACCGTGTCGCCGATGGCAAGTCGCATGGCTTAATTGTCGACTACATCGGTATCTTCGACGACGTCGCCAAGGCACTCGCCTTCGACGAGAAAGCGGTCCAGTCGGTCATCACGAACCTGGACGAATTGAAAGCCGAGTTGCCCGAAAAGCTGAAGGTCTGCTTGGCGTTCTTTCCGAATGTGGATCGCACGCTCGATGGCTACGAAGGATTGCTGCTAGCCCAGGACTGCTTGCCCGACAACGAAACCCGCGACAAGTTCGCTGGCGAGTTTTCGGTTCTCGCACGTTTGTGGGAAGCCCTCTCGCCGGACTCATGCTTAACACCACACGAAGTCGACTACCGATGGCTTGGCCAAGTCTACGAGTCGGTGAAACCGGCCAGCGGAAACGGTCGCCTGCTCTGGCACGCCCTCGGTGCGAAGACGATCGAACTAATTCACGACAACACCCATCTCGAAAGCGTCACCGACGACCTCGACGCATTGGTCATGGACGCGGACCTAATCGAAGCCGTGGAAGAGGCCAAAGGCCGAGCCCGAAAGATCGCCCTGCAATTGGTTGCACGACTACGCAAGCACGCTGGCGACCCGAAGTTCGTCGAGCTAGGCGAACGCCTGGAAAAACTGAAAGAACGTCACGACCAAGGCCTCGACGACAGTCGCAAATTCCTCAAAGAGATTTTGCGTCTGGCTCAAGACGTCGTCCACGCGGAAAAGGAAACACCGCCGGAAGAAGTCCAAGGACAGGGCAAAGCGGCGTTAACAGAGTTGTTCGAAGAGATTCGTAACGACAAGACACCGATCGTGGTCGAGAAGATCGTCGCCGACATCGACGACATCGTACGAATCGTCCGTTTTGACGGTTGGCAAGCGGTCGGCGCTGGTCAACGAGAAGTCAAGAAAGCACTCCGGCGTACACTTCTAAAATACAAACTCCACGGCGACCAAGAGTTGTTCGACCGTGCGTATGGCTACATCGAGCAGTATTACTAATACATCATTTGGACACTTAACAGAAACGCAACTATGAGCGATGAGCCAGAACCGACATCGTATCAACTCGTCAAATGCAATACGGTTGAAGATTTTTATCGAACTGTCACAAGGTACATGGCTCCACGCGAGACGAATGCTGGCGGACGCTCCGTCTTTCGCGGGGTAGGAGACTCAGATTATCTTTTGTGCCCGTCAGTATTCCGCCAAGATCCTGCTCGAAGTGATGTCGACTTAGAAGTCAGTGACCTCATTTTTTTCCTTCGTCAGTGTTCTATTTCTGGCATGCCTTTGCCTCCAATGCACGACGACTTGAATTCAGCAATTTACGTCCACAACGATATTGCCTTCGATTGGAAGGCCAATCACGCATGTTCCTGGCCGTGTCAGCATGTGCTTCCATTCCTCGCATTGGCGCAGCACCATGGCGTTTCAACACGGCTTCTTGATTGGACGTACGATCCAATGATCGCAATATACTTCGCTGCAACGAGTTCAATGGAGCATGTCGCAACCGCCTTTAAGCTCAAGCACGGCGAAGACTTGCTAGGTTTCAATCGCGATCGTTTTGATCCATTGCAATTGGCATATAAAAGCTACCTTCCCTGGTCTGATTCGACTGTTCCGAAGTCACTCGCAGTGTGGTGTACTTCGGTTGCTGCCGTAAAAGCAACTGGGGGCAGTAACGAATCTAACCTCAATACGGTTGAGCTAGTTCATGTCCCTCGATCCTTGGCGCCGAATATTTTGGCGCAGAAAGGTCTCTTCACCTTAGTGCGAGGTTTTCTGGGCAACACACCCATTCTTTGTGTAGACGAAGCAATTGCTGCTTGGCGGTGTGAAAATGAGGATGCCTTCAATAAGATCCATCCAACAGAACATCGAGAAGTTGTGAAGGTAACACTTCCGACCAAATTGGTCGCTGGCCTTTGCGAGTTGCTCTGGCAGCTCGAGATCACACCCGCGACGGTAATGCCGGGCTTCGCTGGTGCTGCTAAGGCTCTACGTTGGGCGCAACTTGCTTATGCACTGGACAAGCGGGCGCAACCTTATCTTCAGAAGGGTGACTCACTACTCTGATTTTACTCTTAGTTGCATTAGCGGATATGTCACGGCTTTCTTCCAACCCATCGATTCACCCAGCCAGCCGACGCATGCGACGTTGCCGTCGTGCAGCCTTGTCGCGAGCATTTTTTTTGACCGTTGGCCTCCGTTTGCACGCGTTTTGTCTACGGCAATAAGTTCTGGGAATAACTCCAGAACAGCGCTGGATGTGTTTTCGAGATAACGGTGACTGTGTGGTCGCGTTGATCCACTAAGCCAAAAATTGCAACTTATCAGACGCGCCAACGCCCTACGATTACCATCGCGTCGACTACGACGGAGTGGGTAAAGGGATGCGCCGTATTGAACGCGGCGAACCACTCCATGAAAATGCCTCGGATGCGAATCCGGCTTGCGGGAATCGAGCGGTCGGCCACGACAAGGACTCTGTCGCATCGCGTAACGCGACTACGAGCCAAATCCGCGTCACTATCGAGCTGACCACTCGATGCGTTAAATCGCCGACAGGAATCATCAGGGCTAATCAAAGTACCCAAGTCGCCCCTGCGGTTCAGATGTGCCGGCGGAAAGTTGGCACGGTTTATTAATTCCAACGTCATAAGAACCGTTGCCATGCTTCGGCTCTTGCTGGACGCCGCTAGCTTCGGCTTCGCGAGCTGAACGAGTGCTGGAAACCCGTCCGATGCCTCAAGCTGCGTCTACGGAAGCAGCCTGACCAGTTATCGATGACGTCGAGCGTCACTCCCCGACGAGAATCCGTGTAACGCGATTAAAAAGTGGAAGGCTGGCGCGCGGGTAGCTGAACGAAACTGGAAAAACGTACGTCGCCACCAAGTGCGAGCGAAAGTGAATGGCTCGTGGTTGGGCCGTTAATTTGCGGGCTCAGGCAAGTCAGTAAGACTCCACTTGCTTAGGACGAATCCACTCCCGTTTAGCTTCATTCAGAGCTTCTCTCGTGTATTTGACTCAATATCCAAAAAAACGCGTACGAGCTCAGATAAAATTATCATTCCACCCCCGGTGACCAAGCTTGAGAAAATCGTAAGAAAAGCGCTTCCTATCAAAATTTCGTTTTCGGTTCCTAACCCTCGCATAAAGGCAAGTGATCCACCTAAAATCCCGAAAACGATTGTTAAAACACCGAGAATCCAAAGGAGCCTGATGTACGAATGGAGGGCCGGATACCGTTGTCGCGACGCCTGTTCCGCGTTGCTTTGCTTCAATCCTACAGTTGTTTTGGACTTACGCTGAGCCTCTTGAGCCTCTTTTTGCTCTTGCATCTGCGCTTCTAGGATTTGCCTCTCGTTTTCCTTCTGAAGAGCTTCTTTTTCGGCTTGCTCTTTAGCCTGTTCAGATGCAACTCGAAGTTCCTCTTGTTTGGCTGCTTCTTTCTTTTTGGCTTCCAAAGCCATTAGTTCTTTATGCCGATTCCACTCATCAAGTTTTTCTTTCCCGGGCACTTGGAACGACGCTGAGCACTCGGGGCAATTGTCTGGTTGACCAGCTTCTTCAAGCGCCGAGCTCAAGCCGATTTTGCATTTAGGACATTGATACTTGGTGGTGTATCTTCCCAATACCGATTTTTTTAATTGAAACTTCATTGGTTTGTTCTGCATTTCTTCGACGTATGGCTGGCGGGGGTAAAGGCGGGCACTCTCTGGATCACTAAAGGATACTTGCTGCGACCTGCTCTATTGCCAGACGTGTCTATTCGCCGCACGTGGAAACCGTCTCAGGTCAAAAGGCTTGCCACGCAAATGCTCAGATTCCAACTTGGCATCTAGGATCTCAAAGCAATCAGAATGACAAAGGTCGCACTTGCCACGGCCCTGGTGGCTTGGAAAATGGGTTCTGTGGTCCTATTAACCACACATAACCGCAATGTCACCACTGATCCGGTGACGCATGTGGGTAAGCGACTGATCCTCGCTGAACGACCTGACCGAGTGATGGGATTACCTTGCGTTCGCTCGGTTGGGTCGGCCCTTTCCTGAAACAAGGTAATTCTCTGATGGCTGACAATGATGTAGAGCTAAAACCGCGCGAACTGACGTGGCGAGACCTCGCTGCCGACGCATACAAGACTGCCGAACTCGTCGTGGAATCGCTGTCAAAAAACTGGATGCCCGAGCCCAACACCTGGTGGATGCGAGACGGTAAGCCGCTGTCGATCGACGAAACGGCTGAGCTACTCCAGGAACGCCTGGATTGGCTGGAAGGCCGGTACGCCCACCTGCGGAGCATGTTCGATCGCATGCAGCCGCTGTTAGACGATATGGATGAATTCACGATTCCGTCCCACCCTGTTTACTACACTTGGCACCCGGGGATGGAAACCGTCATCGTCCCTGAGTCTGAGTATCAAGCAGCATGGCAGGCTATCGCTGACGTAGAGAGCCGCATTGCGTTCTGGAACCTGATGGCGCCCGACCACTATCGTGATGCAAGCTACATCGCTGAGAAGCCGGAAGAGGAGCGAACACCGCAAGAGATCGACCGATTGCAGCGGTACCGAGACCGCCAATCCAATAAACCATTTCCGCCACACGTTCAGAAGTTGATTCTTGATAGGTTGCGAAAAGAGCAGGCCAAAATCAGAAGAGACTTTGCGATCGGACTGACTGATGAGCTACCACCGCCTGCACTGGATCCGATCTACGACACGCGACCGACGCGAAAAGGTGCGGCTAAGGCAGACGAGCCGATCGGCGATGAGTCGGGTGAGCCCCGACTAGAAACGCCAGAAGAGAAGAGGCTGGTCGCGTTACGCGAATTTGCAAGGCACAAATGGGCGGTCGGAACAGACAGCTATCGGCTGGCGGATTCAGTAGCGAATGGTGTGACTGACTACGGCGATATCTTGGATGCGTTAATCCCGGGTGTAGATCGATCACCCCAAACAAAGCGATTTGCCGCCATTAAGAAGGTCGTCAACGATGCGCTGCGAGAGAGCAAAAAGAACATGCACATCGACAAAGACGGAGCGAATGACGTGAGGCTCTGCTATGGCTATCAGGAGAAAAAAGCAAGGAAAAGAAAATCCTGATAACTCCGTGGGAAGATTCTGATAACTCGCCTGCCATAGCATTCCCCCATAACGCCACAGATGGAGGACACCGATGGCAAAAAATCAGAAAACCGGATGCGATATCGTATCGATCCCCAGCGAGCAGACGCTCCGATCCAAACTTAGGGTCATCGTTGCGGAGGCAAAGCGGCTAGAGCTACTGATTAGCACTGCACGTGAGCTTGAGCGCATCGAGCTAGAGGCAACCACCCCCGAGTCGACGGAGGTGCCCCGTGGCTGATCTATCTATCACTGCCAGCGTCAGTCCCGAGGACCGCGCGGCTATTGTGGCGGACGTGGTAGCTGCAATGCGTCCCCTGCTATCCGAGTCCCATGAGCCCAGGCTCGTGGACGGAGACCGTATGGCCGACCTGCTGGGCGTATCTCGTCCCACCGTGGACAGACTACGGGCTGCGGGAGAAATCCCCAGCGTACTGCTCGGCCGACGACGACTGTACCAGCCGGCCGCCGTTGTCGCGGCATTGGCGGCAGCCAACGAAAATGGGAGCGACAGCCCATGTTAGTCGACCGTCGCCCCCACAAAGATCGCTCTGGCAGGCGAGTACCCACAAATCATAGCGGACGATCTGACCGAGCCAAATCCAAAAATGGACCAAGCTCGGTCAGGATCGCAGGACGCGTGCGTGAAATCGCCCTTCATATAGCCGAAATGGAGGCATCTGATCGTCTCGCGATACGCCAGGCACTGCATCGCCGCCGACGGCAGCTACTGACCGAACAAGGCTATTCTTCCGACGAGATCGACCACATCGAGGACATTCGTTTGGGCGTCACGTATCACGTGCTTTGTGCGATGGCCCAATGTTCGAATGTTTGGGGCGACGATGAAGGCTTGCTACACGTAGAGGGCACCCGAGCTGAGCACTTTGCCAAACGACTGCACCGCTACAACACGGTCCCAACTGGGCACGATCACAGCCTAGCCGCCGTGGTCTATACACGACTGACTGGGGGTGAGGCATGAGCGACTACCCAGAGCGTCCGCCCTACTACGCAATGCGCTACATCCGGTGGATTAGCGAGTCCGGAATATCACACGAGATCGGTGTTAATGGGTTCGCTGTCCTCGTGGCAGTCGTGGCGATGGAGGATGAGCTGCGATACAGCCGACCTCCTAACTTTTACAATGACCAGCTTGCCCGGAGATGTGGCCTAGCATCAGAGCATGCGTTGATTCGCGCCAGAAAAAGGTGCGAGGCTGAGGGGCTGCTCGTCTACGAAAGGGGGGCAAAGCGTAATCCAGGGGTCTACTACGTAACAGGATTCACTGCGCCTAGCGCAGTGAAAGCGAAGGCAACGGACCAGGATTCACTGCGTCTAGCGCAGGGAAATCGCAGGCATAGCGCAGCGAAAGCGGCGCCCTCCATACCTAGTCCTATGCCTATGCCTAAGAAGAAGCCTGAGCCTACTTTTGATCCTGCGAAAATGGATCTGCCATTTAGCTCTGACGCGTTCCGAGAGGCATGGATCGACTTCTGCGATATGAGGCGAGAAGAGAAGAAGCCGATGACACCTACTGCCGCCAAAGTAGCGCTGAGGAAGTTACTCGGATGGGGTGAGGCTGTCGCGATTTCGTCGCTCGAAAACAGTACGGCTAATCAGTGGAAGGGATTGTTCCGACCGGACAAGCAAAGAGGACAAGCGGGCGACCACGAGCAGAGGACACCACCGACACCACCACCACGACACGCGAGAACCGACAATGAGTGACCATGACCATGTAGCAGAGACCGAGCAGTGCCTACTGGCTGCCATGATCTCTGATCCCGATACGATCCAAGAGGTATCCGCAATCGTCGATGCCAATGACCTCGCGAGCTATCACCATCGTCGGCTGTGGGGGATCGTCACGGCAATGGCCGACGCCAATGAGTCGACGGACGACATCCGACGGCTATTGTCTCACGTCCGAGAGACAGGGCTGATGGAGGCTCTTGGCGGCCCAAAATCATTCGCCAAACGATACGTGGATAACGAGGTGCCGGCTAACGCGACAGCCTACGCCCTGGACGTCCGTCGGCACTCGGTAAGCCGACAACTCAAGGCAATCGCCAAGCAATTTCCCGATGACATTGAGGCGGCCGACGATCCGATCAAGGTGGCCAACATCATCCGAGCCAAGATCGACGATGTGGTAGCCTACGCATCGACGACCACGGACACGATGAGCCTGTACGAGGCGGCATTGCAGCGGCTGCAGCTGATCGAGAACCCAGAGGCATCAGAGCTTGGTCGACTGGTCCCGACTGGCATACCTTGCCTGGATGAGTCGTATGGAGGACTGCGGTGTGGTGGGTCCTACGTGATTGCCGCTAGACCGGGGCGAGGCAAGTCGGCACTGCTGAAGCAAATCCTCAACGCGCTCGATGACAGCGGCAGGGCTGCTCTGTGCGTTTCGCTGGAGATGGAGCCTCATGAGTTTGCATCGCGAGTCCTCTCAGAGCGTGCGAAGATCGACGGACGACTACTAGAGGTGGACGACACCGGTCGCTGCCCCTTGGATACCGATGACCTCGATCGGCTGCGCGCGACTGTCACCGACACACAGCACAGCGTGCTACACATCGCCGCGCCGAAAGGCAAAGCAGCAACGATTGAGGCCATTTCAGCGCAAGCCCGATTGGCCAAAGCAAAGTGGGGCATCGAAGTGCTGGCGGTGGACTACCTGCAGATCATGGCCAAGTCATCGCCACGACAAACAGACTACGAATTCGTCACAGCCAACTCGAAGGCGTTCAAGCAGCTTGCCCGCGAGCTTGGCATCGTCGTGATTGTCTTATCGCAACTGAATCGAGGCGGTGAAGCGGGTGGCAAGGCAAGACTTCCGAGACTGTCGGACCTACGAGACAGCGGGGCGATCGAGCAAGATGCAGATGGTGTGATCATGCTCCATCAGACCAAGGAGGGTTCGGCAGACTATCTGCTGATCGTCGCGAAAATGAGAAACGACTCAGAGGGCTCGTTCCCCGTTGAGCTCGTCGGCAAGTACACCATGTTTCGATCGCGGGAGGTGTCACGATGACCATCGCCGCAAGCACAGAGACCGACGAACACTCGCAGGCTAGCGTGGGCAATGCCGGCGGACAACGACGCAGAGCGACTCTTGGCAATGGATGAAATGGATCCGGCTGAGATACCAACATGTCCACGATGCGCCCCCTAGGCCCGGGATATATGCCTGTGAGTACAGCGAATTTTGGTTTGGCCACGACGCAAAAGTGATTGCTACATTTCTCGCGTGCGCGAGAAATTCCGATTTCGGCCAAACACTAACCGAAATACGAGCGGGCCTTTGGCTTGCTAGACGAACCAGCACAACGGCTAGGGCATGCATCCCGAAAACCGGTTTTCATCCGCCGGCCCGCCGTTGCTTTTTTCTTCTTTTGGATGATCGTGGGAGATGACACGAGATGGCTGCATTGGAGCATGTTAATAAAGGCGGACGCGACCACTACCGGTTGCGAATTCTTCTAGACAAACGCCGCAAGGCAATCGGATTGAGTGATCTTGATGAAGCGGGGGCGACCGAGGCCAAGCGGCACGTTGAGCATTTGGTGCTACAACGCAAACGGCAACGATCACCGCTGGGGCCTGCTCTCGATTGGCTAGAGTCGATCGATACCGACATTCATGATCGCCTTTCGAAGTTGGGGTTATGCGAAGCACGGCAACGATCCGAGCTGCCTCGCGACATGCTTGGCTACATGCGGGCTTACGTTAAAAGCCGGACGGACTGGAAGAAACCGGAGAACTACAAACAGTCGGTTGACCACCTTGAGACGTTCTTGAAGCGTGACATTCCGTTGGCGGCCATGACCAAGGGCGAGGCGGAGCGATGGCATCGGTGGATGATGGACGCCGAGAATGGCCCAGGCTTGTCGCCTAATACGGCTGGCCAACACATCAAGCGATGCCGGCAGATGACGAAGCAAGCGATTGACGATCGTTTGATTGAATCGAACCCGTTCAAGGGGATAAAGATCGACCTGCGGAGCGACACATCAAAGAATCGGTTCATCGATGAGATTTCCGCCGTAGCAATCTTGGAAGCTTGCCCTGATCAGGAATGGAGAACGCTCTACGCGCTAGCCCGATACGGTGGACTCCGCTGTCCGTCCGAGGTGCTGCGATTGCGATGGAGCGACATTCAATGGGACCGCGGCCGGTTCAAAGTGACGGCCCCCAAAACCGAGCGATATGGGAAGGGGCAACGCATCGTGCCCTTATGGCCTGAACTGCTGGCGGAGCTTGAAGATCTAGCAACTATTGCTCAGCCAGGCATCAACTGTGCGGTAGATGCCTATGTGATCCAGCGTTACAGAGATTCCGAATCCAACCTACGGACGACGTTCAACAAGATTGTTGAGCGGGCTGGCGTTGCCGTGTTCCCCAAGCCGTTTATGGCGCTGCGGGCCAGTCGCCGAACCGAGCTCGAACGAACCGGGCGGTTTGCGAACCATGTGCTAAATGATTGGTTTGGGCACTCTGGGGCGATCGCCGAGACGCACTACCTCCAGACGACTGAGGCGGACTATGCAGAGGCAACAGGCTTGGAGCGTCCAACGCCCTTAGCGATCCCAGCGAAAACTCAAGGACCGCCCCCGCCCGAGGAGCAATCTGGTTCGGAGGGGCAACGTGAGGGACAATCCCGAGGGCAGCAGGAATCCCCTACGCCGATCAAGACACAAAAAAAGCCCGGCAAAACCGGGCGTTTGATCGGTGCTTATGGTTGTAGAAGCACGCAAGAATACACCCCAGAGGATTCGAACCTCTAACCTTCGGTTCCGTAGACCGATGCTCTATCCAATTGAGCTAGGGGTGCCCAAGTCTGCGAGACACGCCCCGAAGGTGTGTCCTCGTCAGATGTCAGGGATTCTAGCAATCGAGCCCGTCGCTGCAAGCCCTATCTGAAATCATTTTTCTGCTGAGATCGCGTGCTCTTGAAGCTCTTCCAACGAAGCAAACTCCAACGTGCTGATATGACACGCTTCTAACACCACCGCCGGGGCCTTGCCCGCGTCGTAGGCTTCTTTCCATCGCGCCGCACACAGACACCAACGATCTCCCGGCTTTAAGCCCGGAAATTGAAACATCGGATTGGGAGTGCTCAAATCATTACCCCGAGATCGGCTAAATTCCAAAAAATCTGCCGTCATCTGTGCACAGACCACGTGTAAGCCCGTGTCGGAGCCTCCCGTGTTGCAGCAGCCGTCACGATAAAATCCCGTCATCGGGTCGGTGCTGCAGGCAGCAAGCTCGCCACCTAAAACATTCTTTCCAGCCATTGTTGTGTCAATTCCATTGCGAGAGGTTGTCGATTCACACTCAGCCAGCCCTATTGTAAGGATAATTCCAAGCGGACGGGGCGAGCCTTGCGGACAACGCCTAGATCCTAGCCGCCACGCTTGCTGCGAATAGCCCCGACCGGTTCGCCCCGACCGAATAGCCCCGACCGGTTCGGCGGACGAGCACCTCGACGCGGTCTTCACTCGACTCCCCCGCCACTCACCAATCTCTCCCCCCGTCCGATCGCGATTTCCCCCCCAAAGCCGGCGTTCGGTTATGGCGTTTGGGTATTTTGCCCCCTGGTCCGGAATGGGCTCGCAGCCGAAGCAATAGCGGAGCTGCGGAAAGAACGTCGCCATTTCGCGGCGGCTAGTGCCTTTTCACTTTTGATCTAGCCAGTGTCGCCGACGGTGGGCCGCGTGCTTGCGAACGCAGCTACGGTCTGAACCCTATGTCATTTTTCAAAACACTGCTGTCCTGCTCTGATTTTCCTGACTCGCCGACAATCCCAATCAGCCGACTTGCCCTGCGTGGCTGCCTCGTCGAAATGTGGCGGTGATTTCCACACGATTTCGACGAAAACGGGGCCGATTTGCGGTTTGCTTTATGTCACCATGGGACATCCCGCGGTGGCGGCGACCGATCGTGAGTTCGGGGGCGGTGGGTAACGTTTTCCGCTTGATTCGGTATCATAGGCGACACGGGAAAAATCCTCGGGCTTTCGCCGTTTCGGTCGCCTGAATTCGGTTCCTTTTTCGCACGCTCTCCTCACGTTTTACGCTTTTCCACCGCGAGATTTCTGACATGGACGCCATCTTGAAAGGACTCACTGAGTCGCAAGTTCAAGCGGTCACGCATATCGATGGTCCGCTGTTGATTTTGGCGGGCCCTGGCTCGGGAAAGACTCGCGTGGTCACGCACCGCATCGCCTACATGATCGCCCAGGGGGTTTCGCCGTCACAAATCGCGGCGGTCACGTTTACCAACAAGGCGGCTGATGAGATGCGGAATCGCGTCGGCGAGCTGGCCCCGGGCAAGCCGGTTTGGATGGGCACGTTCCACCGATTTTGTGCTCAATTGCTGCGTCGCTACGCGCCGTTGGCCGGATTGTCAGAGAACTATTCGATTTACGACAGCTCGGATTCGAAACAGGCGATGAAGCGGGCGATCCAGGCCGCCGAGGTCTCGATCAGCCATACCTCGCCCGAGCAGATCGCGTCGACAATTAGCAACGCAAAGAATCGCTTGGTCACTCCCGAGATGATGGCCTCGGGTTCAAGCCGCACCGGGGACGTGGTCGCCGCAAAGGTTTACCCCATCTATCAACAGCAGTTATTGACGGCCAACGCGGTCGACTTTGATGATTTGCTTTTTCATGTGGCAATCATGTTGCGAAACAATCCGGAGCTGCGCAGCGATCTGGATGCCCGTTTTCGCTATATCTTGGTCGACGAGTACCAGGACACGAACTTGGCTCAGTATGCGATCGTGCGAGGATTGTCGATCGACAACGCAAACTTGGCGGTGACCGGCGACCCGGACCAATCGATCTACGGTTGGCGGGGAGCGGATTTGAACAACATTCTCGATTTCGAAAAGGATTACCCGGCGGTCAAAACGGTTCGCTTGGAACAGAACTATCGCAGCACGCCGAATATCCTGCGTGTGGCGGACCAATTGATTCGCCACAACCGTCAACGAAAACAAAAGGATCTGTACACGCACAACCAGGAAGGGGACGCCGTCGTACTGAGGATCTTCGAGGATGGTTACCAGGAAGCGGATGGAATCGCCGACGAAATTACCAATGCGATCCGTGCCGAAGGGATGCGGCCTCGCGATTTTGCGATCCTGTGTCGCATGAACGCATTGACGCGATCGTTGGAGCATTCGATGCGCAGCCGCGGGCTGCCCTACCAAATCATTAACGGGGTGGAGTTTTATCAGCGAAAAGAAATCAAGGACTTGTTGGCCTATTTGCACCTGATCAACAACCCCAGCCACGATGTTGCCTTCCATCGCGTCGTGAACGTGCCCACGCGTGGCATCGGTGCGAAAACGATCGAGCGATTGCGGCGTTACGCCGACGTCAACCAAGTGCCGATGTTGGAGGCGGCTCGAAACGTTTACCAGGTCGAAGGGATCGCGAAACGTTCGGCAACCTTTGTGACCCGCTTTGTGGAGATCTACGACCGGTTGAGCAAGAAGGCGTCAGCCACGCTCGAAGATTTGCTGCGTTACCTGGTTGAAGAAACCAAGTACGAAGCGTTTCTCGAAAAATCGACGGTCGATCAACAAGACAGTAGTGCGATCGCGAACGTGGACGAGTTCATTTCGGCGGCGGTCGAATTCGACCGTCAACATCCCGAGGACGGGACACTCGAAGCGTTCTTGGAACAGGTCGCGTTGGTCGCGGATACCGATGCGTTCGAAGATTCGGATGACCGGGTGACGTTGATGACGTTGCACGCCGCGAAGGGGTTAGAGTTTCCCTGCGTCTATATCGTCGGCGTGGAGCAAGGTTTGTTGCCGCATTCGCGTTCGATGGATACCGATGCGGGGTTCGAAGAGGAACGGCGACTGTTTTTTGTCGGGATCACCCGCGCGATGCAGCGGTTGCAATTGAGCATTTGCAAGCGACGGACGGTGCGTGGGGATACTCGGCCAGCGGTTCCGAGCCCGTTTCTGAACGAGTTGCCATTGGACGAGCTACGGAAAGTGGAAAGCGTTGTCGATCGGGATTGGTTTGACGAAGATCCCGATGCCGACAACCAATATCCCGAGTCCTGGGATCTGGCGGACGAGAGTGATGACATCGTTATGAACGGGGACACGGGGAATGGCGACACTGGGAATGGCGACGCGGGAGAAGTGCACGAGACCGCGGCCCCGTTTTTTGACGAAGCATGTCAATTGCCCGAGTCGGAGTTGGCCGAAATTGTGCAAGTCAAGAAACGAAAACCGGCAAGCGTCCCAGGGCTGAAGACGGCCGCCGACATGCTTAACGGCGGGATGACTCCGGTGACCGCGTATCGCGAGGGAACTCAAGTGCGGCACATCGAATACGGCGAAGGCACGGTGATCTCGATTACTGGGCGAGGTCCGAAACGGACTGCGACGGTCCGCTTTGATGATGGCGAGCATCACTTTCGGCTGGCCTTTGCCAACTTGGAAGTCATTGACGTGTGATTGAAGACGGTATCTGAAAACGAGTCTAATTGCGGATCGACGGGCTGGCTGCCTGTTGCCCCGCAGAAACATCTTTACGAATCGAAGTGCTTGATGAACGAAAATGAATTTGAGCCGACCGAGGCTTTGGTTGGCGTGATCATGGGCAGTCGCAATGATTGGGAAACCATGAAAGCGGCAGCAGAGATCTTGGACCAGTTAGCCATTCCGAGCGAGCGTTTGGTGGTGTCGGCCCATCGCACGCCGGCTCGGATGGTCCGTTATGCGACAAGCGCCGCGAGCCGCGGTTTGAAGGTGATCATCGCCGGCGCCGGCGGGGCCGCCCATTTGCCTGGCATGGTAGCCTCGGAAACGAACCTGCCCGTGATCGGGGTACCGGTGCAAAGCCGCGCCCTGCAAGGACTGGATTCGTTGCTGTCGATCGTGCAGATGCCTGGCGGTATTCCGGTGGCGACGATGTCGATCGGCGCCGCGGGGGCAAAAAATGCGGGGATCATGGCAGCACGAATCTTAGCGTTATCGGATCCCGGATTGGCCGCACGTTTGGCGCAGTTCGTTGAAGAACAAACCGCCGCCGTGCTCGAATCAGCGGAGCTTTGAGACGAACGTGAGTGACACAACTACAAATGAAAAATCTAGCACCGGCGTGATCTTGCCGGGCGGGACCATCGGGATGGTCGGCGGCGGCCAACTCGGCCGCATGTTCGCGATCGCCGCAGCACAATTGGGCTATCACGTGGTCGTGTTTTGTGGCGACGAGAATGAACCCGCCGCGCAGGTCGCCCAACGCTGTGTGGTGGGGCGATTGGATGACATGACCGCGATCGAAGCGTTTGCGACACAGTGTGATGTGATCACGTTGGAGTTCGAAAACATTCCTGCCCAAACGATCGCCAAATGCAAGACCTACGCCCCGACCTATCCGTCGTCCGAAGTGCTGGCAACGGCGCAAGATCGACTGCGTGAGAAAACGAGTTTACAAAACGCGGGGCTTCCGGTGGCACCGTTTGCACGCGTGGTCGATGCCGCATCGCTTGCCGAAGCGGTCGCGATCGTGGGCTTGCCACTGATTCTGAAAACCACGCGTAGCGGCTACGACGGCAAAGGCCAGCATCGTTTGGAATCGCTCGAGGATGCCGCCAACGTGGATTGGTCGAACTGCGACGAATGGGTTGCCGAAAAACTGATCCGGTTTGATCGCGAGGTGTCGGTGATGGTGGCGAGAACGGTCGACGGTAGCACTTCGACCTTTCCTGTGTTCGAGAACGATCACGTCAATCATATTCTCGACATTACAATGGTGCCGGCAACCTTGTCCGAGTCGGTTCGTCAGCGGGCGTTGCAGATCGCAACGACCGCAGCGGAGACGCTCGACGTGGTGGGATTGTTGTGCGTGGAGATGTTCGTCAGCTCGGATGAGGACGGTGTTGAGAGTGTGTTGATCAACGAAGTCGCACCTCGACCGCACAATTCGGGGCACTTGACGATCGAGGCATGTCATACAAGCCAGTTCGAACAACATGTTCGCGCGGTTTGTGGACTACCGCTGGGCAATACCGAGCTGGTAAGCAACGCGGCGGCGATGGCGAACCTATTGGGCGATGTTTGGGGCCCCGATGGCGCGTCGCCAGCGTGGGATCAAGCGTTGGCAGTGGACGGCGTTGAATTGCATCTGTATGGAAAAGCCGAGGCCAAGGTCGGTCGCAAAATGGGGCATCTGACTTGCGTGGGCCAAAGCCGCGACACGGTCGTTGCGAAAGTGCGTGAAGCGCGTGAGCGTTTAAACGGCAAGTGATGCTTGTACCGTTGCCGTTTTCCCCAGCCAATCACAACTCGTTGTATTAGCGAGGGACGGTTTGCGAGAGACAGTTAGCGAGGGACAGTTAGCGAGGGACAGTTAGCGAGGGACAGGGTCAAGATTAACTTTCCCTCGCTCAGGCATTTTGAAGTTGCGATTTTCTTATGTGCTCCGGGCCGTCTTCGTGTCGCCCGACGATGGATCGCGTTCTTGCGAACGCAGCTACGGTTGGGGCAAACGCGATGCTGGGGCGGTTGCAGAATCGCAGACCCCCGGCCTATCCGCAGGAGCGTTTAGGGACGAATCGATTCAGGAGCCGTGCTCGAGACAAGGCTCAGGTAGAGGGTCTCGGCGCCGCGGCGTTTAGGTTTGGGGCGTAGGATTGCGGCGGCGACTTCCAGCAGGTCCCGACGGCTGATTTGTCCGACCAGTTTTCCATTATCGACGATCGGCAAGCGGCGGTACGGAGAATTGAGAAACATTTGGGCAATGCCGAGCATATCGGTGCTCGGAGATGCGGTGAGTGCGGCTTGGTCCATGTAGGGGCCAATCTTTCGCCGCGCCGCAGCCTTTCGCAACGTATGGCTGCCGCGATTCTCTCTCGCTCGCGTTACGACCTCACATGCCAAGCGATACTCGGCCCGCAGCACGTCACGCCGACTCACCTGCCCAATCAGCTTCTCGCCGCGGAGTACCGGCAGACGGCGATAGGGGGTTTCTTGGAATTTGTGAGCCACATCCAAAAGCGAATCATCTTCATCAATCAGCCGATTGCGATCGATATTCATGTATTGATGAACGTTCGTCCCCGGCATTTGGTCGTGCAGGGCGCCGATCAAGACACGCATCGCGGTCTTTTCTGAAAAGATACCGAGGTATTGTTCATTTTTGTCGACCACGGGTGCACCGGAGATGCGACGGCTGAGCAGATGATCGATCGCTTCAAAGACATCGATGGCGGGATCGAGCGTCACCAAGTGACACATCATGAACTCGCGAACTCGGATCAAATGGATACCATCGGAGTGGGCGGCTTCGACTGGTTCGGTTAATGCGTTCATGCAACATTTTTCGCTGAACACGCCGACATAGTTGCCGCCGGCATCAACGACGGGAGCCCCGGATATATTCTCTTTTAACAGACGTGCGACACTTTCCATTACATCGCAGTTCGGTGTCAGCGTCACTAGATTGCGACGCATGATGTCACTTGCAGTCTTCATATGAATCATAACCAAGCCCGTAGAGTGAGAAGAGTGACGAACACCAGAAGGGGGTTCAAGTCGAGGGTGCTTGGGTTCAACGTAACGCGTGCGAAGGTGTGAAGTCAAACTTTTAGCGTCATTCTGCTTGTGAAAGTTTACGCAAGCAACATCGCATGTGAGCTGGGAAAACGGGTGATTGCGAAGCGTTGACTGCAACGCAGGATCCAAACGCACACCAGCCCCGGCGAACGCCAAGGTTCGTCGGGGCTGGTGTGATTGCAAACGGAAAAGCGTAGGGATGAGACGCTATTCGGCTGCGGGTTCCGTCGGTTTCGCGGCGGGGTGGCTAGGCGGATTCGATTCTAACATCGCGTCCGTCGCCGGGGCGGTGATGAACGACTCGGCCTGTGGTGCCGAGGGATCAAACGGGCCGGTTGTCAGCGGTGCGGGAACGCTGACGTTGCCGGGATTGCGACGAGGAGTCAAGTGACGTCCGGTTTCGTAGGCATCCTGGTAAGCTCCCGCCGCCCATTGACCTTCGGCAAGTTGGACTTGGTTGTAAGCCAACAACGAACCTTTTTGGCGATGGAAGTCTCGGATCGCTAGGTTGTAGTTGGTAAGCGAGCGATAGAACTCGGCCTCGCTCGTTACGACTTGGCGTTGGGCTTGCAACAAGAAGTTGATGTTGTCGGTTCCGTCGCGGTAACGACGACGCAGCACATCGACTTGACGTTGGTCCGCCAGATAACGGTTGTAGTTGGTTTCGAGCAACTGGTGCGTCAACATGATTTGACGAGCGGCGTCCGAGAGATCGTGACTGACCCGCAGTTCGGTTTCCGCAAGCACCGCTCGCTCGCGACGCAAGTTCAACGTCGCATGGGCGACCGCCACACTGGCGGCTCTCAAGCCCACGGGAAAGTCCATTTCCACACCGGCTTGCCATTCTTGGAAATTGCCGCCGGTGATATCGCCGTACAGGTTATCAAATTCCCCATTGTCACCATCGCCAATCAGTTTATCACCCAATCCACGAAAACGGTATTTGCCGAGGAAGTCGAGACGCGGACGTCGGTTCAGACGAGCTGCCGTGAGTTCCATTTCACGACGCTTGGTGTTGAAACGTTGGCGGCGAATTTCGACGCGGCGACTGAGCGCTTGTCCCAGTGCACTTTCCCAATCGAAGACGACGCGAACGTCCGTCGGTGTCGTGGTTGGTTTTAGCAAACGTCCGTCGGTGGCGGGCAGTCCGATCAGATAACGAAGTCGTTGCTCACGGGCGTACAACCCTTCGGGGCCGCCGAGAGATGACTCGACTTGAGCTCGGAATTGGTAGTACTGAGATTGGGCTTGGGCTTCTTCGTCGCTTCGCCCTGCACCGGCTTCGAGTCGTACTTGTTGATACTGGAATGTTTGTAGCGCCGCATCACGTCCTTTGACGTTCGCTTCGAGGACCCGATAGCCCAGCGACAAATCCCAATAGGCTTGTTCGACATCGGCAACCAAGTTGAGAACCGCAGCCTCGAAGTCGGCCAATGCGACGTCTTCGTTGACCCGTGCGATCAAGACACCGTTGTATTGACCGATGCCGGAGTTGGGGCCGGCGATGCGGTTGAACGTCGTCCCCGCACCCTGCATCAACGGTTGACGATATTCCGCTTCGAGGAAGCCAACAAAGTCACTGCGAAACGCTCGGTTAGGCCGGTTGCTGTGGTTGTAGTCGACGTTGTGCCGCAACGCAAAACGAGCACCTTGTGCGGTTTGTTTGGACAATTCGGCGATGTACGTGCCGTGCGATTCCTGCAACGTCGTTGGGGTGAAAGCGGCAATGACGGGATTGATCGCAACGTTCTGGGGCTGGTCGACATTGCTCCAGAAAAGTTGTTGCGAGAATTGAGCGTCGAACGCGGACAAGGCCGCTTCGGTACCCGAGAGTGGATTGGCATGTGCCAATGCGGGGTCAAACGTCGTGCTAGTCCCCTGCGGATTCGAGACCACGGTGCCGCCGATCGATCGTAGCACCGGGCTTTGTTGAACCGCTAACTGAATGGCTTGCTCAAGTGTCAATTCAAACGACGGAACCTGGGACGGGTCTTCCAGAGCCAGAGGTTCGGTGGCTTGTTGTGCGGCTTCGGCGGGAGCCGTCGCACATTGCTGGACTTCGGGGTACTCGATTCGCATCGCGGCGTCATCATGATACGACGCTTTGGTATCGTGCGGTCCATCCTTGATTCGATCCATCACACTACAACCGACACTGGTGATGGAGGTCGCTCCGAGCAGCACGGCGAGTAGAGCGGCACGGCGGGATTTACGCCACGAGGATTTAAGACGATCGCTGGCTTGGCAAAGGGGGGATGCCGCAGCTTGCGTGGCTACTTGTTTGTCTCGGTTGCGTCGCATGACCAGGTTCACTTGAGTACGCCGCACCCTCTTTCGTCACTCGTACAACACGGGCGATCGCGCGAAAGATCATTGGCGGTACGAGTGATATCGACCGGATTGCCGAAACATCTGGAATGATCGGGCGATGAAATGCACCTGCAAATAGCGAAGAACCCTCACAGCCATCAAGGTCGTGTTGAACCTTGACGGTTAGCGAGACGCTCGCGGCATCCCTAAGAGTAGGGGGCGGCGTGGGGGACCCTAAAACCGACGTTTTTACGCGGGATTAGTTATTTGATCCGCAGAAGCAATCAAGCGTGCAAGTTAGGGTTCGCGTCGAAGATTGCTTTTTTGATGCCAACGGAAACGGTTGCCGAGTTTGGCAACGCGCCGATTTCAATGCCGCAACAGCTTAGGCTTGGGCAACCGCGGGAAGGCGCAAACGTGACTGAGACAGTTCCCAGGCACCAAAGACGACGACTGAGAAACACAGATCGCCTGCGATTGTGTAGCCGAAAAAGGGGATCGCGTTGACGTAACAGGCTGTGACGCCAGCAACCGTCATGGGATACCAACCGGCCACCAATAAGCCAAAGTTACTAAGTAAGAAGAAGACGCCCGAGGCGGCCAGCGATGCCGCAGGGACTTTCCACAGTCGGCTCTTTCCGCTCGCGTTGCGGAGCATACGACCGATTGGAACCGAAGCGGCAATCCCGAGGTAAACCAGCGCCATCGCAGCGGGGCTATAGAATCCCAGTCCGGGAATCCCCAGCGTGTGGCCCACTAGGTCACTGAGTCCCATCACCGCGATTGGCACCAAATAAGCTCGACGCCCGCTCAGGTAACTGCCGGCAAACAACCCCAGCGCGGCGACACAGGCAACGTTCGGGGGATGGGGGAGGAAGCGGCTCGCAGCAACGGCCAAAATCATTAGGTAAAACATCGGGCGAGTCCAAGCGTTGGTTTGGAAAACAGTCTAGGGATAAGCTTGTTTTAAACGCTTTGCCACGAAATCACCAGAGGGGAAAAGTGAAGGGGGGCGGGAAGGGCGTGATGGAACGGTGAGGTCGGTGTGATGGCGACGGCCGACCGCAGCGGATCGATGTGAACCGGTTCCTTTTGCTGTGGGATTAACGAAAAAAGGCCAGACTTCTGGGGGGAAACGCCCCCTCGAAGTCTGGCCCTTTGAATCAAGTGCGGCTTTTTAATGCACGGAATCGTGGATTCGCTATGCACTAAGGAAAAGCGATGATTGCGCCCGATACTGCGGCGGCTTCGGCGATCACGGCGCGACGCTCATACGGAGGGCGTTGCAAGTAGGCCGGCACACACGTACCGCTGCGATAATACCCCAACGTATATTCACAATCCAATGGATGATTGACCGTTGCCAGGTAGGGCAGCATTGGCACCGTGGTGAAGAATCGCATTCCCGCAACGACCGGGGTTAGGTGCGGGAATCGCTCGTGCCCGTGACGCTCGAGCATACGATCTTCGAAGTATAGCGGGTGGGAAAAAGTATTTGGGGCGTTCCAGGCCTTGAATGACCATCCCCAAGTCGGGGAGCGTTGGATGCCTTGCTCAGGGAGCGGCGAGACAGGCGAATCCTCCGTCGAGCGGAATCCGTCGGGGGCACGACCGTTGCCCACACTCGTGATCGAAGTGCTGGCGGCTTCGATCGCGGGCAGCTCGAGTCGACCGCCGACCACATCGGGAGTTCGGTGGGACATGTCGCTGTCCATCAAATTGATCCGTTTGGTCGACGGCTTTGTTTTGCTATCTTTTTGGTCAGGCTTCTGAAATGCGATTCTCGGTGACGTGAGATCGATGGGCGTGGCAGGGTTCAGGTGATTGATGGTGGCCGGTTGGAGCGGCGTTTGCGCCGTCGCCGCGTTCGCGGTCATCTCCGTGGCGGGGTCGAGGTCGCTGGGGACAACGACCCCTTCGTTTCGCTGTGCGATACGCGGCGACTCGGGGAAATAGGCCGGTGCTTCGAAATGGGCCGGTGCTTCGAAATGGGCCGGGGGCTCTGCGTCGGACGCTTCTTTAACGACCCCACTGCCAAACACCTCATCGGTCCAAGCGACGAAATCCTCATTGCGGCTGTCGTCAAAGGTAGGCAAGCCCTCCAAACCAGTGATTTGGCGCGGTTGAGGTTGATCAGCCACGGCGACGGAGCAAGCCATCATCAACCCTGACATGAGACTTTTGGTAAATAGGTTCCGCTTTGATCGTTTCGAATTCATCGGCTCGTTCCTTCGGCTGATTCGTTGACGGGCCAGTCCGTTTTGGCCTCGTTGAAACCTCCGCTTAAACGATAGGAGGTCCAGTTGTATGGATTCGACCTCTGGGAGCAAAAACAACAGTCGCACCGTGGTGTGTCGGCATAACCGGCACGATATGTACGAGCCGAACGGGGGCAGACGAGTGAGTCGGATTGCAGCGTTTCCGCTGACGAGCGAGCATTCCGGCGAAAATCGGGGCCGCGGTTGGCAGCGAGCGAGAAGTTGTCGCTTGCTCGCGGAGTAGGCTGTGAATTGATTCCGCGTGAGCGTCCGGACACTTGCCGCCGGTAGCGTGACGGGGCCCTTTGCCCAGGGAAAAACAACGGCTAGAGCAATTTGAGAAATGACGTCGGTCAAAAAAGTCGCTGCGTTCACCAGAACGTGGTCCACCACGAACGTGACGGTAGCTACGTCAAAGATGAAAATACGCCAGCACGCAGCTTGCACCTTCTGATTTGATTACGCCCCCCGAGCGCGAAAGCTCCTCCGCCGATCACAATTGGGGAGCGAAACGCGGCGACAGCGGCAATCCCAAATCGCGATCGTTTACTCAGCCTTCGCATCCTTGGGGAGCGGCGAATCACTTGGCGTTGCCGAGTCGGCTGGCGTTGCTTCAACAAATTTCAACGACGCACTGTTCATACAGTACCGCTTTCCCGTCGGTTCAGGGCCGTCATCAAAGACATGGCCAAGATGAGCGCCACAACGTTTGCAGTGGACTTCGACGCGTGTGTAGATCAGCCGCCAATCGTTGCGAAAGCCAACGACTTTTTCGTTCAAGGGTTGATAGAAACTGGGCCAGCCGGTTCCCGATTTGAACTTCGTTTCGCTGGCGAACAACTCTCGATCACAAACGATGCAGTGATAGGTCCCCGTTTTCTTGTTGTCCCAATACTTGTTACGAAATGCGGGCTCGGTAGCTTCGTTCTGAGTCACCTCGAATTGGATCCGCGATAGCGAGCGACGCAGTTCCACTTTGGACTTCGGGGTGTATTCGGCCTCGGCGTCGGATTGCTCCGCCGCAGCGGTCTCTGTCTTGCCACCGGAGTCATCGGCGAAAAGCTTGGGTGAAACGAGGCTCAGTAGTAGCACGGCGAGCGTGAGGGGAAAGGTGAGGTGGGGTTTCATCGCTGGGACTCCTGAAGATAGAAAGCAACCACCACCATTATCATCAAGCCGCTCGGTGAATGGCAACCTTTTCTGGCTGATTCCTCGCGGTTACCGGTGAGTCGTCGGAGCAATCGGTCGTAAATCAAACGTCATCCAGCGTTGGATCAGCTACTCCTGTGAATGGATGGGGGAATGAATGGATGGGAGCCGAGCGATCGTAGCACGCTCGGTCATGGTGCGGGCAGGAATTCGCCTCGGCCGGCCAATTGAACCGTGCGTGGGGACGCCAAGGCCAGAAAGAGAGAGAGGACGTCAGGACGCGTGGTCAGCGTTCTACCAATGCGATCCCTTCGCCTCGCCACAGGACTCGTAAATCGTCGTCGCTCCATCTTGCATATCCCGCGGAGGGGTCACCGATGCCGAGCCAGGCATCGTTGCAACGTCCGAATAACACAATCGAATGCCGGTAGCCAGGGTCCCAACCGTACTTTTTCGCATAGCCTGAATCGGCGCCAAAGCGGGGCACCCCGACGACCAACGCCACCGGCCAAGGGCCTTGGGTCAGAAGACTTTCGATGTCCGTGTGGATCACTTTCGGTTTAAGATGGCTTGACGATGTCGCGATCGACAATCCTCGCCACAACCCCAACGAGGGTGTGCCATGCGAGTTGGTTAAACACAACTTAACCATCTCGGCTTCGCTAAGATCGAGGCCATGGGCTTTGAGTAAGGTGGCGCCCGCGGCGGCGCTACACGTGTTGGCATTGGTTTGCATGCACACGCATTCTGCTTCCCAATGGTGGGTTACCATGACGGGACGAAGGAACCGCTGAACAAGCGGTTCATATAACGTCCCCAGGGTTAGGACCGCCAACAACGATCCGCTGATCACACGCCGCCATGAGGGGCGGTTTGGCAATCGAAATGCAGCACCACTGGCGACGGCCAAGGCAACGGCCGTCACTTCGGACCAGATAATCACTGCCGAAAACGGCAGGAACCGCGCCCAAAAAAGTCGGTCGTGCGTTGCGTACAAGATCACAAGGGCAGCCAGCACGGCGGCCGTTAACACGATCGAAGGGGCGCGGGACACCACCGCGGTGGTGCGCTCAGGGGGAGTGTCCAAGTTCATCTTGGTGGCGGTGGTTTGCGGCGGGCGCAGACGCCACGCAACCCATGCCATCACGCTGACACAGAGCAGTGTCATCACCGTCAGGGCGAATACCAAATCCATCAGCCGCTCGCTTGTTTACGGTGAAACGAGTGAGTTGAATCACGCCGTACATCACTTCAGCGGACAGGCTATTGAGCAGATAGGCCGTTCAGTGGATGGGCCATTTCGCAGGCAGGAAACTCCGCACTTTGAAACTCTGTACCCGAGACCTCCGCACCCTGAAACTCCGCACCTGAAACTCCGTAACCTGGCAATTCGGCGTCGCGAGGCGCCATCGCCGTTGTCTCTGCACGGCATGCCTTTTATTCTAGTGCATTGCGACTTCGTCACGACCCCAAAACGTTTCCTCATTGAAAAGCTTTCCACGTCATGCTAGCGGTTCAACTCGTCGACATCGAGAAACGTTATCACGATCGTGACGTGTTGCAATCGATTTGCTTGCACGTTGAGGCTGGCGAGTACATGGTGCTCCTTGGTGAAAGTGGCTGTGGCAAGACGACGATGCTGCGCACGATCGCTGGTCTAGAGTCTGCGGATGGGGGACGGGTGGAATTCGGCGGTGTGGATGTGAGTCGCATTGCAGCGCGAAAACGAGATGTCTCGATGCTGTTCCAACGCGATGCGCTGTACCCTCACATGACGTTACGTCAAACGATGGCCTTCCCCATGAAGGGGCTGGTATCCGACTCCGAAACCCAGCAACGGATCGAGCGTGCCGCGAAATTGCTTGGTCTTGACGCGATGCTCGATCGTCATCCGGAGCATTTCAGCGGCGGCGAACTGCGACGTGGAGGGCTAGCAAAAATGGTCGTGCGTCAAGCATCGATCCGATTGTTGGACGAACCGCTTTCGGCGCTCGACGGACCTGTTCGTCATCAATTCCAACAGGACCTACAGCGTTGGCACCGCGAAATACCGGGGACCACGATCCACGTCACTCACGACGGTGATGAAGCGATGCGGATGGCGGATCGGGTTGCCGTGATGCATCAAGGCCAGATTGTGCAAGTCGGGACTCCCGAGGAGATTTTTCATCATCCCTGCTGTCTCTCGGTGGCGAAATCGATCGGGTCGCCGCCGATCAATGTGCTCGGCGGCGAGCTGCGGCAAGGCGAGCTACGCGTGCATGCGAGTGATGACCCCATCGAACTGAATCCAGCGGTGGGGCCACGACACGACGGCCACGTGTTTGTGGCGATCCGGCCGGAAGGGTTTGGGATCGTCGCGTCCAGTGGAGCTAACGACGCAATCGCCTCGACCACCTCGGCAATCCGCTTTTCAGGCGTCTGCCGCTCGAGTTTGGTGTATGGCGGTCAATGCCACGCGAGTTTCGAAACGCAGAATGAGATCCTCGATGCCACCTTGCCGGCCGATTGTGGCGTGCAGCGCGGTGATCCGGTGACGATTGCCGCCATGCTTGCCGATGTGCATCTGTTTGATGGCGAAGGCAAGCGGATCGAAGTGGCGCGGTAAGCTCTGCGAGTGCGATTAGCGTTGGCGGACCAATTTGCGAAACGCTTCGTTTAGCTTCTGTGTCACGGGGCCAGGTTTGCCGTCACCAATCACTCGGTTATCGATTTCAACCGCGGGAATCACTTCGGCCGCACTGCCGGTCAAGAAGCACTCGTCTGCGATATAGATGTCGTGTCGTGTGAGCGGGATCTGACGCGTTTCGATGCCCGCGTTTTCGGCCAATTCCAAGACGGCATTGCGGGTAATGCCTTCGAGAATACCGGCGTCAATTGGCGGAGTGCTCAAGACGCCGTTTTTGACCAAGAAGAGATTATCTCCGGTGCATTCGGCCACTTCGCCTTTGTGGTTAAGCATCACCGCTTCGATACATCCGGCATTTAGACCTTCAATCTTAGCCATGATGTTGTTGAGGTAGTTAAGCGATTTAATCCTTGGGCTGAGCGCCGCGGGATGATTGCGAATCGTCGATGCGGTCACCAATTTCAAACCATCGGTGTAATGGCTTTCTGGGTACAACGAGATCGTGTCGGCAATGATAATGATTTGCGGATCGCTACAACGAAACGGATCGAGCCCGAGCGGTCCGGCTCCACGCGTGACGATCAAACGAATGTAGCCATCCTCGAGTCCGTTTTCTTTCACGGTGGCGTCAACATCCTTCATCAATTGCTCGATCGTGATGGGGATCGTCAACGCAATCGCACGCGCGGATTCCCATAAACGCTCAAGATGCTCGAGCAAGCGGAAGACCTTGCCGCTGTAGATTCGCATCCCTTCAAAGACACCATCCCCGTAGAGCAAACCATGATCAAAAACGCTGACTTTTGCGTTTTCGCGGTCGAAGTATTGGCCGTTGATATAGATTTTGCGATTCATAGATAGGAGCGCGAAAGGGAAGGGAATCAATGGGAGCGAAAATGAAATGGCACAGGGTAAATCTGGCGACGCGATGCCACCGTCATGCTAATCAATATCTTGGGCTGTGACAGCGCTGACAATGTCGGCATCGAAATAATTGATTTCCATCGCGGCATCGACGACGAGCGATTGGGCGGCGATACCACTGCTGCGCGGGCTCAACAAAAAGGCGGCGGTGTTGGCGACTTCGTCCGTGGTGATCGCGCGGCGACGTGGGATCACTTTCTCGGCGTACAGGTAGGAGTCGACATAGCCGGGAATTCCAGCCGACGCGCTCGTTTTCAACAGCCCGGCGGAAACGGCGTTGAATCGCACCTCGCTGAAACGGCTAAACGATTTCGTCAAAAACGCCAGCGATGACTCGAGCGCCGCCTTGATGGGAGCCATGAAGCCGTAGCTCTCGCTCGCCATCCGTGTCGTACTGATGCCAATCGTGACGACCGAAGCGTCTTTGGCAAAGCGATCGCGAAGTGCATTGCAAACACTGATCAACGAGTAAGCCGAAATATCGACAGCCTGCAAGAATTGTCGACGCGTGGTTTCGTGGAACGGACGAATACCCTCGGGGTAATCCGCAAAGGCGATGGAATGAACCAAGCCATCGATTGTAATGCCATCCGCGACGAGTTGAGCGGCGAGTTGGTCGATCTGGGCTTGATCTTCGACGTCGCAAACCAAGACGGTTTCGCCGTGAAGCAATTTTGCCAAACTTTCTTTTCGCGATTCACTGCGCACACTGTAGATCACGTTCGCCCCAGCACCACGAAGTACCTTGGCGATCGCAAAGGCCACGCTCTTTTTATTGGCCACCCCCATGATCAATATGGTCTTGTTGCGCAGAGACAAAAAATCCGCGACGGCGTCGTTTGAATCAGTCGAATTCACAGTGATTCTCGGAGGGAGGGTGAGAATGAATTGGGGAGAACGTTGCAAACAGGTTGCCGCTCGCCGAGTGGAGCGAGGTCAATCCGTTCAGAGCCGTTGCGTTTGAAATCGAGGCAGTGGATGGGGCGGCAGTGGATGGGGGCCATTGCTGGCTCCGTGGCGTGTCCCTATTATCCGGGTTGGGCCACGGTACAGGCAAAGTTCAATCGCGCCGTGAGCTTTCCCTCTAGCAGCATCTTTCCCGTCATGAAGAATGCATTACTGACCTGTTCGTCCAACGTGGCGTGAATTTCGACGGTATCGCCGGGGCGAACCATTTTCTTGAATTTGACGTTGTCGAGTCGCGTTGCCACGGGGACCGCCCCTGGGGCCATCTCAGCGATCTCCGCCAACAGAATCGCGCCGGCTTGCAAACAGCACTCGCATTGAATCACGCCGGGAACAATCGGATGCCCCGGGAAATGGCCTTGCACAAAGAACTCGTCTTCGTGGAACGTTTTACGGCAAACGATCTGGGTCTCGGTACGTGAAACGATTTCATCGACCAAACGCATTGGCTTGCGATGCGGAATCAGGCTCTCAATTTGTTCGATTGTCATGAAGAATCGTAGTGTTTAGATCCAATAGCGGAAATCGCAGCGACGTCGGACATTCGCTGTCATGGCGCCTCGGCCGTTGAGGGGGACCGGAACCGGCAAGCCCAAGGCTGCCCTGCCGAACGACAGAATACCAGCGAAAGCCGGGGCAAAGTAGCCCCATACTCGCGGCCGACTCGGCACCGTTGCTCCCCCGCAATTCGCTTGACGCAACTGGGGGGGAATTGGGCGCCATTAGGAATGGGATGCCACCGGGATTGGGACGCGTCCAGATTGGGACGCGCCGGGATTGGGACGCGCCGGGATTCGCGTTTCAAACTCTGGGCGATCTCGAAAGGACGCTTTTGAAACGGCAGTTTAGAGCACGAGTCCAGAGCAAGCGGGCCACGCCGCTTAGCCGTTCACTTGGGCAAACGCCCGCATGTCCTGTTCGATCCCTTGCAGACGCCGAGCGATCGTATCGGCGGCGGCATCCAAATCGAGCGACTCGGCGGGGGAGACTCGTGTGAAGACGTATAGTTTGATCTTCGGCTCGGTTCCGCTGGGCCGCGCCGCGACGTAGTTTCCTTCCTCATCCAAATCCAGGATGATCAACTCGCCGTGAGGTCCCTCGAGCGGTTTCGAATCGCCGCTGTTGGCATCGGTACAGGTTTGGTTTGAGTAGTCTCGGATTTGCGAAACCGCGATTCCGGCGAGCGACTTTGGCGGGGTTTCGCGAAATGCTTTCATCAGCCGCTGCATCGCTGCCATGCCTTCGCTGCCTTCCATGACCAAATTGATGAGCGTCTCTTTATGAAAGCCATGTTTGCGATGCAGGTTGGCAAGATGCGTATGCAACGAGATCCCTTGGGCCTTCATTTCGGCGGCCAATTCGCTCATCAACATACAAGCGACCGCGCCATCTTTGTCTCGCGCATATTGGCCGACCAAGTAGCCGTGGGACTCTTCGGTTCCGAACACGAAGTTATCGGGACCTTCGCGATCGATGACTTCGGCGATGTACTTGAAACCGACCAACAGATCACCAACGCAGCGGACGGAATAGCTTTCAGCAATCCGGCGAATCAGCTCGCTCGTGACAAGCGTCTTGACGACGTAATGAGCTGGCGACAACGTTCCCGCTGCCTGGCGTTTGCTGAGGATGAAGTCGGTGAGCAACGCCCCGATTTGATTTCCATCAAAGGTCGCCCACTCGCCTGCCGGATCGGTCGTCAGCGGCGCGGCGACCCCCAGCCGGTCGCAATCGGGATCGGTCGCTAAAATTAGATCGAAATTCGCTCCTTGGGCGTATTCGATTGGGGCGGCAAAAACCGCTTTGTTTTCGGGATTGGAGACGTGCCCGGGGACGTTGGGAAAGTCGCCACTGGGTTCTTTGTGAGGCCCGTAGACTTCGACATCCTTGAATCCGTCGCGTGCCAATAGCGGCATGACGGCGGCGGTTCCCACGCCGTGCAGTGGCGAATACAAGATTCTGGCATCGCGTGGTCCCGCAAACGCTTGTGCCGCAGCGGCCTCCAAAAACGCTTGGTCGATCTCTTCGGTCACCACTTCGACCCGGCCGTCGGCCAACGCCTCGGCGAACGGAGTGACCTTGATTTCTTGGCACGACATCACCCGTTCGATGATCGCCTTGTCATGCGGCGGCAATACTTGGGCGCCGCTTGACCAATAGACTTTCACGGCATTGTCGCTAGGTGGATTGTGGCTGGCCGTAACCATGATTCCACAATCACATTTCTTGTAGCGAACCGCGAACGACAATTGGGGCGTCGCGCGGTAATCGTCGAGCAAGTAGACCTTAAAGCCGGCGGCCACCATGATTCCGGCGCACAATTCAGTGAAGTGTCGCGATTGGTGCCGCGTGTCATAGGCGATCGCACAAGAGAGTTGCCCGCTACGGCCTTCGCGTTTTGCATACTCGAGGACATAGTTGGCGAGTCCTTGAGCGCTTTCGCCAATCGTCCGGTCGTTGATCGCGTTGGACCCGATCGGGTACATCCGGCCTCGACGCCCACCGGTTCCAAATGGAATGATCGTCCAGAATACGTCGTCAAGCTTTTGCCACTGGCCGTCGCGGATATGCTGGGCAACTTGGTCGCGATAGGGAGCATAGCGTTCTTCGGTTAACCATGACCGGATGTGGCCAGCCGCGGAGTTGCTAATTTTTGAGTCGCGTGCGGCGGAATCAACAGCGGATAAAAGTTCTTGCACGAATCGCTCCGGAAAGTATCAGTAGTCAAACGGGGAAGGCGAGATGCCGAGTGTGCTTTACAATCGACAAACGAATTGGCAAAGCACGCCTTAGATCGCTACGAGGTAGGAATCAGGCCCATTGAGTGTGCCCAGCAACCTTGATCGACTCGCTGGTTGTGATTCTATTTGTTTTCCGGGCTTACTGGCAACGTGGGGCGTCAAAATCGAGCCTCATTCTCTTTCTCGAACATTCACTCCGAACGAACTATCCTCATGAGCGATCTTATCATTAGTGTCAGCGGACTTCGTGGTATCGTGGGCACTTCCTTGACTCCGGAGGTTGCCGTTCGCTTTGTTGCTGCGTTCGCGTCAAAGTTGCCCGCGGGCCCGATCATTGTGGCCCGCGATGGGCGTGGTAGCGGTCGGATGCTGAAGCAGGCGATTATCGCGTCGCTGACCGCGTGTGGCCGCGATTGTCTGGACGCCGATGTGGCGGCAACGCCCACGGTGGGAGTGCTTGTTGGCGAGCGAAACGCCGCGGGCGCGGTTCAGATTTCCGCCAGCCATAATCCGCCGCCTTACAACGGGATCAAGCTTTTTGGCCCCGACGGACGTGTGCTCGACGCGGTGAGGGGAGCTTCGATTCGAGACGCCTACTTCGCCGGTGAAGCCGCTTGGTGTGCGTTTGACCAGATTGGCAGCGCCACGCTCGAAGCCGATCCCCACTCGGCGCACCTCGATAAGGTGCTCGCGACCGTCAATGTTGATGCAATCGCTAAGGCGAAACATCGTGTGTTGTTGGACAGCAACCACGGCGCGGGCGGCTTACTCGGCAAGCGGCTTTTAGAGGCATTGGGCTGTGAAGCGGTGATCGTAGGAGACGAACCGGACGGGAATTTTGCGCATGTGCCTGAACCCACGGCTGAAAACTTGACCGAGATCGCCGCCCAGGTTCGCAAGCACCAATGTAGCGTCGGCTTCTGTCAAGATCCTGACGCGGACCGCTTGGCTTTGGTCGACGGTGAAGGCCGCTATATTGGCGAAGAGTACACGTTGGCGTTGTGCATTAAACACGCGATGAGTCATGCAGCGACACGTGGAAGCATCGTGATTAACGGCGCGACCAGCGGCATGAGTGAACGATTGGCGGCCGCCGCCGACGTTGAATCCTTTCGCAGCAGTGTGGGCGAAGCGAATGTGGCTGACATGATGATCGCGACGCAGGCGAAATACGGCGGCGAAGGAAACGGCGGCCCGATCGATCCACGCGTCGGCTACGTCCGGGACAGCTTTGTCGGGATGGCCCAAGTTTTGGACTTGATGACCGCGACCGGACAAAGCTTGGCCGAATTGGCCGACGGATTGCCAAAGCTGCATATTCACAAATCCAAAGCAGAGGTCTCGGCCGAGAAATTGCCCGAGCTGTTCGAGGCCTTGATTGCGTTACATGACGATGCCTCAGCCAGCACCGGTGACGGATTGCGTTTAGCATGGGCCGACAAATGGTTGTTGGTGCGAGGTAGTAACACCGAGCCAATCGTGCGTTTGATCGCGGAAGCTGAAACCGAAGCGGAAGCGAAATCATTGTGTGATACCGCCGCGGCCAAGTTGGCCGAGATTCAATAGATCTTTGCGACGGGCGATTGACCGCACGCGCCGAGCCGCGTGCGATGAAGCATTGAGAATTGGGAGAATTCGTGCCGCCCGCCCATTCTGCCGTCCCCGCCGCAGTTAAATGCACTCGCCGCGCGACGGTCGATCTTGCAACGCACGCGACGAATGTACTCGCGTTGTTCCAGCAACTTGAGCATCGCTGGCACCGTGTTTCCGTCCGAAGCCATGTGGTCACTGAGTTCCGACTGCGTGATCCCATCTTCCTGCTGCCAGCAGCGACAGCAACGCAAATTGGTCAGCCGTTACATCGAATCGGGCGAAATTTGCTTGAGCCACCCGATGCATCGTCAGGTAAGCTCGTCGCAATTCGCATTGGGATGGATTCTGCAATGGTCATTTGTCATGTGTTCGTTCGTGAACAGGGTGTTCCGACGACGTCAAACTTGTCAGCAATCTTGGCCGTCCCACTTGAAACGTTACTACGTCCACGTGCTAATGGAGAGGAGATCGCTTGATAGCCCCTCTAATTGAACTGGAAACCCGTCCATGGCGTCACAAGAATCTGCCACGCCCATCGTCCGCAAAATCGAAGAAGCCTCCGATCCCGATGAGCATGGATCCAGTCTGAAGCCCGTTCAGAAGCGAGAAGTCGTATTGCGATTGGAGGCCGAATCGCTGGACAACATGCGGAAGCGGGCAACAGTTCGAGTTGATCAACCCAAAGGCAGCACCTTCGAAATCATCTGCGACGAAGGCCCGTACTTAGGCGGCGACGATTCCGCGCCACCGCCACTGGCCTACTACAGTGCCAGCATCGCGTTCTGTCTGTTAACTCAGCTTTCACGCTACGCGAAGGTCAAGAAACTGAATATCAGCAGCATGAAGCTTGCCCAGGAAACGCGATTCACGATGGAAGGATCCGTTATCAAAGGAACGCTAGAGGGCCGAGGCGTCGAAGTTGTCACTCATCTGGACATCGAATCTGACGAACCTGAAGAAGTGATTCGGCAGATGATCGAAGTCGGAAAAAACAGCTGTTTCATCCACCAGTCGATCATGAATCCAGTGCCATCAACGATTCAAGCAAAGGTCAACGGACAGCTATTGAGTTGATCGTGAGCTTTGCGAGCTCATGCGGAAAGCAACAAGAGGGTGCAAACGGAATTCCGCGTGGAAAGCGGCCAAAACCCTACCCTTAGTCGCAACTGCTTTTTGTGGACGCAACCAGGGATGGGCGATGGGGGCATTGCCGTGGGCCGCGTCCTTGCGAACGCAGCGACGGTTTGAATCCCACGTCATTTTTCAAAAGGCGCTCACGCGAGCGCCAGCTAGCTTTTGCTTGCGATCAAATTGTCGAGCTCTTGCTTTAACTTTGGCAGAATTTCGTCGTAGCCAAAGGCTCCCAACGCTTCGGTGCCCCGTTTGAGGTTGACCTTTGCCGGGCCACACCATAATCCGAGGTCGGCGTCGTCGGTTTCACCCGGCCCGTTGACTCGGCAACCCATCACGGCGATCGTAATCGCATAATCCTTCGCATATTCGGTCATCTCCTTGACGCTGGCGGCCAATTCGATGAACGCTTCGTTTTCGACGCGCGAACAACTGGGGCAACTGATGATATTCAGCGACGTGTCGTCAAAGACGACGACGCTTCGCACGCGGCCGCTGTAGATGTCCTCGACGATCGAATGTCCTGCGTCGATTTCTTCGGGCTTGCGATCGTTGGGAAGCGTCAACGAAACACGCACGGTGTCGCCGATGCCTTTGCCGATCAATTGCTCAAACGCGATGCGTGTTTTGACGATACCGTCGGGTGGCATCCCGGCTTCGGTGACGCCTAAATGCAACGGCACATCGGGACGAAGTGCCGCGAATCGTTTGTTGACTTCGATGACTTTGCGGGGATCGCTGTCTTTGAGCGAAACGACGTATCGCGTGAAGCCTAGCGAATCGACAAGCTCGCAATGTTCCCGAGCGCTTTCGATCATGGGCGTGATCGAATCGGCGGGGTCGTACATCTCTTTTTTGGCGGGATCCATGCTGCCACAGTTGACCCCAATGCGAATGGCACAGTCATGCTCTTTCGCTTGGTCGATGATAAAACGTACTTTGTCTTGCCACGGTTTATCACGTTGATGGTGATAGAGGTGACCGGGGTTGTAGCGGATCTTGTCGACAAACGGCGCGACCTTTTCAGCGAGCCGGAAGTTCTCTTGCAAATCGACGGCCAAATTGGCGGTCGTTTGTTTGCGAATTTCTGCGAGCGCCTCAGCATCTTTGTCACTATCGACCGCGATGCGAACGACGCCGGCACCTTGCGCTCGTAACGCCTCGGCCTGGGCGACGGTGGCATCGATGTTTTGAGTCTTCGTCGCGGTCATGCTTTGCACCGCGATCGGATGATTGGCTCCGACCGTGATCGAGCCGATCACGACAGGGCGAGTGGGGTTGCGTTGAATCGTCATCTATTTTGTTATCAGCAGTGAAGCAATGGGAAGTGGGGTCGACGCGGCTTGAGCACTAGCGTTCCAGTAGTGCCGCTCCCAACTGAGCCACAAACGGCACCATCTCGCGATGCGCCCGCTGCATCGACTCGGCCGATCGTGTGGGGATTCCGTTTCGTTGTAAATCGGTGATCTCGCGACTCAATTGTTCCCAGCCATCCATCAAATGACTTGCCTCACGTTGGAGTTCGCCGAAATCGGCTCGTGCGGACAACTGGGAATGGAGTCGCTTGGCGTGAATATAGAAGTCTTTGGAGCCATCGACCAGGGATTCACGTCGCGGTTGTGAGCTGATATAGCGACTAAACCGCTGGATATCGGCGTCGAGATATGCCGCTTCTCCCTCGAGCGACGCGGCGGCTTGGACTAAATTCGCTAAGTCGACGGGGGCTCCGCCAGCAGCGGAAACGTTCAGTGCGACGCGCAATTGTTCGCAAAGTTTATCGATTTCAAAGATCACGCCGTTGGCCAGCGTCCCCATTTGCAAGAACGAGTCTCGCAGCGAGTTCCAATCGCGATCGACGGTCTTAAAGATCGACGCCAATTCACTCACTGGTGCACTTCGGGCCGTCGCGGTTTGCAATTGACGACTTTGGTCATATAGACGTCGACTCGACTCCATCACGCGGATTTGATCGGTCGGTCGCAACGTCCCCATCGCGCGGAGTGTCAGTTGATCGAGCAGATTGCTAATGTTTGATTCCAAACGCAGCGAGGCGGCGCGCACGTCGACCGCCGTCGTCGGCGGCGGTATCCAAAGCAACGCGTAGGTCTGGTTCCCGACGTCGCGAATGCGGTCCAGGCGGCGATGCAGATGCCGGTCATCGATCGCCGAAATACGGCGGCCGAGGGAACTCCACTGGCCAACAAACTCGCTAAAACGCGAAACGACATCCTCGTAGCTGCCCCCGGCCACGTGCTCCGCTTGGCTCAACAATTTTTGTTGTAACAAACGGCAATCATGCGTCAGTTCTTCGGCCTGTTTACTTGGAATCGAGGCCAATTGAAGGTCGTCGATCAGTGTTTCCATACAGGTCGAACCGACGATCATCAAATCGCGCAACCGCGATCGATCAAATTGGGGGCCCATTTGCAGTTGTCGCTCCATCGCGGACACCAATTGGTCGCCGCGGCGAATCGAACGTTGGCAGGCTTCGTCGAGTTGATCCAGCGAACGCAGACTGAACGACAATTGTCGCCAACGAGTGTCCAGTTCTGCGTAAGCCGGCACGATGGGTTGCAGCGACGCGAGTTGGTCACAACTTTGAATCAAGGTCCGCGCGTCCGCGGAAATCCGATAGGCCTGAGGGAGCAGCGGTCGAAGGTTCGGATTCCTCGCGGAGTGTTCACGCAGATCGACGACCAAACGTTCCATCGTGACGTAGAAATCAACCAACTGTTGAGCAAAATCGGCGGCTTCACGGCTGCGCACGTTGATCGTGGGCACCTGAGCTCGAGCGATTGTCGGGTTGCCGTTGGGAAGGGGCGAAGGCGCGATGGGCACATTCGTCGGCCGGGCGGCATTGCCCGGCGGCCGAGGAGGCGGTTGCTGCGGACGCGTCGATCGCTCCTTTTGCTGCTCTCGTTCGAGTTGAGCTTCGGCGATCGTGCGAAACAGACTCTCAATCAATTCGCCCCGTTGCGCCCATCCGGTTTGTGGGAACAGCCACAACGTAGCCATGATCAAGCCAACGGTTGCCGAGCGACAAAACAGGGGGCGGTGGTACGGTGACATAAAAAATCCAGCGAAAAGAGCCAAACGGAGTCTTTGGATTGTAGCGCAATCGGCTCCAAAAGCCCAGTCGACGAGCGTTCTTTCCCCTCGGAAACATTGCCACAGTGCATGCAAAGTGGAGCCGAATTCGCGTGATTTTAGCGTGCTGCGGGCCGCCGTGGTTGCCCGCGTCAGGTCGCATCTCGGTTGGGGGGCGACGACGACAATCCCCCCACGCGGCCGGTTTCGAACGCTCCTGCCTTCGAGCGAGGGCTGGCGTTACGCGACTCGACGATGGCTGATTCGTGACGTCGTTTCCGAACGACCCGTTTGCGTCACGCTGCGGTCGCTTAACGGAAAGCGAATCCGGCGGACCGCATTTTGCATCGCAATCGCATCGCGAAAGCGGCGTTTGGGCGAGGGATCAATCGCCTTGCGAATCAAAGCGACAAACTCACTCGACAATCCGCGGCGAAGCTTTTGGTATCCCGGCAAGGGAGCTTCGAATGGATAATCGGGCAGCTCGCCTGAGAACAAGCGGTACAGCACCAAACCGAGCGAGAACACGTCGCTGCGGAAATCAGGATGCCCCATCGCTTGTTCTGGGGCCATGTAGCCGAGGGTTCCCGATGCCGACACGTGCTTGCCGGTGCGTTGCACGCGAGCCAAGCCAAAGTCGGTCAAGCGAACGATTTGATTTGGGAACAGAATGAAATTCTCGGGTTTGATGTCGCGGTGCAGGACGCGATGCTCGTGTGCGTATGACACCGCGTCAATCATTTGCAGCGCATAGTCGACCGCGTTGGCGCGAGCGATGCGGCGGCTGAACCGATCCAACAACGTTTCCTCCCCCATCGGGAACACCATCACAAAATGTCCCTCGACGAAGCGAGCATCTCGTAAGGTCAAAATCCCAGGATGGTTTAACATTGCCATGATCCGCACTTCACGTTGCAGATCGTCAACCGATTGCGGATTCGAGACATATCGGCTGTCAGGAATTTTCAACGCCACGCGGCGATCTTCGATCGTGTCGTGAGCGGCATAAACGGTCGCGAAGCCTCCTTCGCCCAACCGCCGGACGATTCGGTATTTGTCCAAGCGACTGCCGATGCGCAGCGTCTTGGGAACGCCCGATTCCTCGCTGAATAATTTTAACGACGATGCCACGGGCGTCCTTTCATGCAAAGCGGGGGGGCGTAAGTTTTAACGTCGCGCGATTGCCGATTTCTCGGCAATTCGTCGCCCGCAACGTCAGCGAGGGCCTGAGTCAAGCGTGATTCTCCCTTGCTAACGCGTCGGGTTCCAAAAAACACGCCACTCCAAAACGCGTAAGCTAGGCTGCGAGCCGGGACGTGTGACCGATCGAGCTCAAAACCGATCAAGTCCAGGTTGGCTGCTTAGACTACGCGTAAAATGCTCTACTTCGATTCCATTGCCAGCGAGCCAAGGCTCCGTGGCCAGCGGAAAAAACGGGGGGCAATCGCGAGCCCCCTTGGACGCGGTCCCCGTTGGGATCGTTGGCCGCTCGAAACCTTTTTTCTGAGCGGCAATGGAGGGTCATCCCTTGCCGTTAGCGAAGACTTCCTCGTCCACTAATTGAGATCATCGTCATGACCTAGGCATCTGGCACAATAATCCCGACCCCCATTGACCCTACTTTCTAACTGACGGCCACCGTAGCCCCGTTATTCGGCACAGTTTCGCCAGACCCCCTACTGTTCCATTCGCAACGCAGTCGAAGTGATACAATGAAAGCAGCCGCTCGATTCGGCAAACTTCTCTGGCAGGAACGGACTGCGACCTGCCCTCATTCTCCACCCCGTTCGAAGACAGACTCATGCAATTCAATCGACGCCAAACCTTAATCGCAGGCCTTGCCGCTGGAGTGACGACGGCAATCGCCCCTCAAACGCTACGGGCTGCCAACGCCAACGACGAGATCAATCTCGGCTTCATCTCTTGTGGCGGTCGCGCCGGCGCATTGATGGGGCAATTCAGCAAAGTGCCGGGCGTCAATATTGCCGGACTGTGCGACCCCGACGCCAAGCGACTCGGGCTTGCCAAAGAGCGTTTCCCCAAGGCACAAGGTTGGGCTGATCTTCGTGACTTGATCGCGAGCGATTCGATCGATGCAATTGTCGTGGCCACCTGTAATCATTGGCACTGCTTGGCCGCGATCTGGGCGATGGAAGCGGGCAAGGACGTTTATGTCGAAAAACCCTTGTCGCACAGCCAATGGGAAGGCCGACAAACGGTCGCCGCCGCGCGTAAGTACAATCGCATTTGTCAAATCGGAACCCAACAGCGTTCGGATCCGATGCAGGCGGAGATCAAGGAATTCCTGCACGGAGAAAAGGCTCTCGGTGAGATCACCTCGGCTCGGGTGAACCGATACGGGATCCGACCCTCGATCGGCAAACGCGACACGCCATTGGAGATCGATAAAAATCTAGCGTACGACCTGTGGCTCGGACCGGCGCAAGACGAACCGATTTATCGCAACGCACTGCACTACGATTGGCACTGGGATTGGAATACCGGTTCAGGCGAAATGGGCAACTGGGGCGTTCACGTTCTCGATGATTGTCGCAACAACGTTTTCCAAGACTCGATCGCGCTACCGAAACGAATCGTGGGTGGCGGGGGACGCGTGGCATTGAACGACGCCGGCAACACGCCGAATGTCCATTTTGCGTATTTTGATACCGGTTCGATCCCGGTGGTGATCGGGTTATCTAACTTGCCTTCGGCACCGGGTGCCAAACGCAGTCCCCGACACCCGGGACCGAGCAGCGGCTACGTCGCGTATTGCGAAGGCGGTCGGTACGAGGGGCAACGCGGTGGCGGAACCGCCTATGATGAGCAAGGCAAAGTGATGAAGAAGTTCAAAGGCAACAACGGCGACGTGCTTCATCAAGCTAACTTCATCGACGCCGTGCGTACGCGTGATCGCGATTCGTTGAACGCGGAGATCGAAGTCGGTAACGACAGCACCGGTTGGTGCAACCTTGCCAACGTCGCTTTTCGCTCTGGGGAAAATTATACCGCGGCGGCTGCGGCGGAACTTGACTCCCCGCTCTGGAAATCGTTGCTCGCCGAAATGGACACCCACTTGGCCGCACACGGGATTGCGATGCAAGGCGACCAAATCAAACTGAGCCCGATGCTCGAACTCGATCCTGGGACCGAGCAATTTGTGGGCGATCATGCGGCCGCGGGTAACGCGCTGCTGAAACGCCAATACCGCAAGGGTTACGAAGTCCCAGATTTGAGCTAGTTTAAAGGCGGGCGTATCGATGATGGGTTTGGGGGCGCGGGTGAGACGCCGCGCTAGTTTGGCCACGCTGGTTTACCATGCTGGTTTACCACGCTGGTTTGATCGTGTGGGGGCGAGACGCCTGCGCACCGTTTAGCCCAATCCCCCCTGAATGACACTGGATCCCCGGGACGAGACGGGCTTAGTGCGTCATGGAGGATCGGCGACTGCCATGTCGCCTTTGCCCATCCGCGGTGCGGTCAAATTCCCCCTTCGCATCCCTGATCGAACGTGGTCGCCAATTCCGTTACAATTCGCGAGAACCGTTGTCCCTTTTTCCCCGCACGCACCCGAATGGACGCGGCCCGAATGTCACTGGCACGATGGAATTGGCGTCGCTCGCAGCCGAGCAACGACGCGGACTATGAAAAGCAGATTCAGGAACTGCGTGAAAAAACGCCGGCGCCGGCGATTTGGTTGTTTGGCAAAACGGGCAGTGGCAAAAGTTCGGTGGTTCGCTTTTTGACCGGCGCCGAGGCCGCGACGATCGGCGAAGGCTATCGCCCGGAGACACGGACATCACGGCGATTCGATTTTCCCGACTCGCTCGAACCCTTGATGTCGTTTCTCGACACGCGTGGATTGGCCGAAGCCGACTATGATCCGAGCGAAGACATCGCGACGTTCTCCGAATCCACTCAATTAATGATCATGACGGTTCGCGTCACCGACCAAGCACTGAGTCGTGTGATCGAGCCGCTCCGACGGATTCGCAAAGCGTCTCCCGATCGGCCGATCATGTTGGTGTTGACGTGTCTGCATGAAGCGACCGGAGATCGCGATTTGTCGGACGGGCCGGATCCCTTTGTGCCCGACCGTGACGGCGAAGCGAGCAACGCGATCCCCGATTCGTTGCAGGCGATGATCGACCACAAGGTCCAACAATTCCATGGCTTATACGACCTCGTGATCCCCGTTGATTTGACGCAGTTGGAAGACGGATTTGCGAATCCCGATTTCGGCGGCGACCGACTCAAGCATGCCATCCTCGAGCAATTGCCGCATGCGTATCGGCAAGCGATCCTAACGCTCAATGAGGGAGAGTCCGACAGCACGAGCGCACGACAACAACGATCGCGATGGCAAGTCCTCGCATCGAGTGCGTTGGCGGGTACCGCGGGTGCGGTGCCGGTTCCCTGGGTCGACATTCCTGTCGTGCTTGGCATTCAAACGCATTTAGCCATGAAAATTGCCAAGATCTACGATCAAGAGATCACCCCCGCCCGTTGGGCTGCGCTCAGCAGTGCCGCTGGGACCCGCATCGCGGCGCGATTGGCAATGCGTGGCGCCTTGAAATTCATTCCCTGGGTCGGCATGGCTGCCAGTGCGGCGACTTCGTTCGCGTTCACCTATGCGCTGGGCATGTCATGGGATTGGTACTTCGCCGATTTACGCCAAGGAAATGTCCCCACCGCCGAACAGCTCAAGGAGATCTTTGCCGAGGAACTTAAACGCGGACACCAGTTGTGGAGAGCCCAATGAATTGGATGCGTGGCTTCAGTCTGCGATTCGTCGTGCTGTTCTTACTATGGACGTTGCCGGTACTTTGCTACATCGTGATCGGATCGGTTGCCATTTATCAAACCGGTTGGTTTTACAAGATCGTTTGGTTTTTGCCGGCGATGTGGGGATCGGCATGGATGATCGGAAAGATCTGGACGCCTCCGAAAGTGAACCGCACGTTCGAAGACAAGCCGCTGACGGCGCCCGCGTTTTGGACTCCCCAAGACAGTTCGGCGATTCAAATCGTGGAAACGTATCGCCGCGAGGTCGAGGACATCGACCAGAACTCGATCCTCGATTTCAATCGCTACATGGGTGATGCCCAAATTTTGGCGGAGCGTTTAGCCAAACATTATCACGACAAGAGCGGCGAGGATTTTTTTCACCCTTTGACGTTGGTGGAAATTTTGGCGGTGATTCATTTGGCGGTCGAGGATCTCGAAGCCTGGGTGATCAGCTCGGTGCCCGGCAGCGGGCTCGCCACGATCGGGCACATGAAGCGTTTGCCCAAAGTCGTCGACGCGTTTGATGTTATCCAGAAAGTCGTCTACGTTGGCTCGGCGCTACTGAACCCCGCGAAGATGCTCGCCTATCCGTTGTGGCGTAAATCGGCCAACGTCACGGTCGAACTCCAAAAGGAACTCGTACGCGGCTTCTACCAAAAATTCCTCGGCCAGCTTGGCTATTATTTGATCGAAATGTATAGCGGCCGACTGCGACGTGGGTCTCGCCAATATCGCTTGGAGTTTTCCGAGATGGCGAGCGTCGCTCACGTGTTCGATCGCGACAGCACCTCGATCAAAGATTTGCGTGACCTGTCCACGACCGTTGCGGTGATGGGGCAAGTCAAAGCAGGCAAGTCGAGCTTAGTCAACGCGTTACTTGGAAATCAAGTTACGACGACCAGTGCCTTTCCGCAAACGCGCCGGATCACACGTCATCAATACACGTTGCCGGGATCAAGTAACCAAATCACCCTGCTCGATACTCCCGGCTACGACGAAGCCGATGTCAGTCGTGCTCAATTGCGAGAGATCCGAGTGGCTGCGGAAGCCGCCGACATTGTGCTGTTAGTGATGGCAGCGAACGTCTCCTCCCGCGATGCGGACCGACAAATGTTAGAACAGCTAGCCAGTGTTTACGAGGCAAAACGCAGCCTGAAGCCTCCCGCGGTCATCGCCGTGCTGACTCACATCGATTTGCTTCGTCCGGTGCGCGAGTGGGAACCCCCTTATGATTGGCGACAACCTCACACCTTAAAAGAGGAGTCGATGGCCGCGGCAGTTCAGTACGTTGACGAATTGTTCGGCGATGCGATCTCGGGCTATGCCTGTGTCTACACCGGCGACACCCATCGCAGTGATCCAACCTCGCTCGATGACGTGGTTTCTGAAATGGTCGCTCATCTTGATCAAGGTCACGGGGCAGCGATTCTGAAGGCGTTCTATCAAAAGTTGAGCCGGGACCGTTTGTCCAACCTTAAAAAACAGGTGCTCAAGCTGATAAAAACGGTGCGTTAGGTTAAGAAATCGGCTGTTTCAGCAATGAAGATCGTTCGCTAATGGGGCGAGTGCCACGCTTTAGAGTGGCGTGTTCGTCATCGCTCGACGCGTTTTTCATAACCCGAAGGCTTTCATGACCCGAAGGCGTTGGTTTTGAAGTTGCGTATTTGTCGTTTTCTTTGCAAGTCATAACCCGAAGCGTTAGCGAGGGACTGCGTCAAAAGCGATATTCCCTCGCTTACTCGTCGGGTTGATGATACGCAGGAAAAGCTGCAATAACGCCAATTGCGAAATGCCGCTTCAGGGGGGAAATTGCCCCGAGGCCTCTCCAATACCCAAAAACTTTCCAAAATCATCGTGGAAGATTAGACAAATTCGCTGTCACCGCGCATCCTAACGCGTGATGGCTACCTACGATTCCTTTTCCGAACACGTCCGCCTCTGTGCGGTGCGGATTACCGAAAGCAGTGCTCCGGCATTGTCGGGGTTGTATGATCTGACCAGCACGCGGTTGGTGCGGTATGCCACCACCATTACTCGTCATCAACACGATGGCGAAGACGCGGTGCAGGCCGCGCTTGTGCAAGTCGCGTTGGAGCCCGAAAAATTGGCTCTGGCCGACGCGCCTTGGGGGTACTTGTTGAGGATGGTTCGTAACGAATCGCTGCTGATTCTAAGACGAAAAAAACGATGGTCGCTGGTCGGCAGCCTGTCGGATCTTTTGACGCGTCATTTCGTCGACAAAATGGAAACCGAGGATCAGCATCGCGCCGTATGGGCGGCGATGCGCACCTTGCCAGCCGAGCAAAGCGAAGTGGTGGTGTTGAAAATTTGGGAAGGGATGACGTTTGCCCAAATCGCCTCGGTGCTGGAAATTACGCCGTCGACGGCCGCCAGCCGATACCGTTACGCGATCGAAAAATTGTCCGTTAAGCTACATGCCTGCGACACGGAGGTGACTCATGACTGACTCCCCCCGCGATGGGAACGAGGATCACTTCTACGATCAGCCCGAGCTCGGCGATGGGTTTCAAAACGGTGACGACTTTCAGTTCACGGAGCAGATGATTCAAGCGGCAGGTGACTTTATTTGTCCCCGTGACGATCATCGACCGCGCACGCTAGAAACGGCTCGCCGAGAATGTGACGACTCGCTGTTGGAGCGGCGTGTGGGCGGATTCTTTGTCGCTGCGATTTTGTTGCTCTCGATGGCGTCCCCGGTCGCGGATTTGATTCGCGAGTATCCATCGCGATCGCCCGATAATTTGTCATCCGAGATACAGCAAAAAGCATCGGAGCTTTCACGACATTCCGGCATCGGCCCCCAATGGGCTACGTTTGAAGTGTTCAGCCAACTTCGGCAATCACAAGCGAGTCGTCTTCAACCACCGCAATAACTCTCGTGGTGATAGCCCCAATGTCCATGTCTGCCCTCGATCAAATCATCGCATTCAACGAGCAATTGGTACTCGTCGCTGCAACCGGGTTGCCAATCGATCTGGACCAGGACGGCGCGGGACAAGCGGTTGAAGAAACCACATCGCAATTCGCTGCACGCATGGGATTGCGTGTTGCTCGAGGAGAATCGGTGCGTCAAGCGATCGATAACGACATCGAGATTTCGCCTCGCTATCGTCAAGCATTGATCTCGTTATTGACCACGGGCGATACGGCCGTCGCATGGGAAGTCGCCAGCGGTTCGGCCTGCTCCGAACGCAACTTGAAACGGAATGTCGGCCAGTGGTTGTTTCAAACCGCAATTTTAGTCGTGCTAACTCTGATCGCGTTCCTCTTCACGCTGAACTTTACCAGCCCCAAGTTGGAGGCGTTCTACGATGAGATGTGGCTTGAGAAGAGCCGCACGTTGGATGGGTTGGTTACCATTCGCCACGGGTTGCCGATTGCGTTGCCGGTGATCGCGATTGGATTCGGCTTGGGATGGATCGCATGGACGCGTTACGGCAACCGGCTGCGATGGGCCCGCATCCCGGGCGGAACGAAGTATGCGCACATGGAAAAAAACGCGGTGATCGCCGGCCAATTGGCTGGCTTGATGGAACACGGAATTTCCCCTTCCGAAAGCCTAGCGGTGTGCGGCTTCGCGAATCCAGTCGCCGATACGGATGTCCCTCCCGAGCGGATGACCGTAGAGTCCTTGCCTCCATTGTTGCGTTGGGCAATCACAGGCACGAGCCACAGCGAATCACGGTCCGCTGTGTTGCGGCATATCGCTGGAATGTATCGCCAGAAAGCCGACCGCTACGCGACGCGTTGGCGGTATGTGGTCCCTGCGATTTTAACGGCCGCGGTCGGTGGCATCGTGGTGCTGCTCTATGCGTTAGCACTCTTCCTGCCCTGGGTCGGATTTCTCGAAACGCTCTCCTAAACCAACTCGGATGCAAACACCGAACCATGATGCAACGCGTTCCTACTTCCGATTCCGCGATCCTCAAGCATGTCGAGCGGATGTTAGCGCATCGCAGCGAGTGGATGCCGGCCTTGACGGCGTTGGCCGAAGAGATGCCGCCCGGTCGTAGTCGTCGGGAACTCAGTTCGCTATTGCAGCAATTAAAGCGGGATCCTTCGGCGTGCGACTTGATGGCGGACCCCGTCACCGCAGTTTGGATCACTTATCTGGGAGCCGCGACGGACTCTCATCCCAGCGCTGCAAAGTTGGCCGACGCGATCGGCTATACCAACGCGGAATCGGATGCTCGATTGCAACGACGGAATGCTTGGTTTTACCCGCTCGTGGCAATTGTGATTGCGACGATCGTCTTGGCATTTATCTCGTTGACCGTCGTCCCCGTATTCCACCGCATGTTCGAGGAGTTTGGCATTACGTTGCCTGCCTCGACCCGCTTGTTAGTTGGATTGAGCGACACGCTAACGACAAATCCAATGGGCTGTTTACTGGCGACCGTCACTGCAACGATCACGCTTTTCGGGCTCTATTGGGGTTGGACCCGATACTCGTTGACCACCCGCATTTTTGGACGCATGGCTGCGGGAAATTCAGCGAGCGTCGGTGTGATGGCAAAGTTAACGGCCCAGATGGCGGAGTTACTCGATATGGGGGCCAGCGTGCCGGAAGCACTTTGGTTTGCGGGGCGGGGGTGTGGTGATCGACACTTTCGTGAGGTCGCGATGTGGTTAGCCCAGCACGCCGCGGAAACATCGACGCCGTTGGATCACTCGTCGTACGCGGTGCAATTACCGGGTAACGTCATTTATGCGTTGTCGGCCGGTAGCCATGGGCAACCAAACACCACCCTGCTGCGCGAGCTTTCAGCGATGTATCGCGAACGAGTCCGTCAACGAACCAATTGGACCAGTGGCATCTTCTCTCAATTCGCGATCATCGGCGTCGCCTTGGTCGTCGCGTTTGTGATGTTCGCGTTGTTCATGCCGCTGATTCAACTCGTGACGGGGTTATCGTAATGATCGACGAAGGGTTCACCGCGATTTTGCAATGGGGAAGACGTTGGAAGACCACGCCGTGGTGGCCCAGCGACACACCGGATGCATGCCAGCAATCGTTGTTGCGACTTTTGTCGGTCGCCATTTCAGAGCGCCTCGATGTGGCGTTGATGGTACAGAATTTTGCGTGCGAGCAGCGTGGACGCTTTCGTCGGCGATTGCAACGAATGGCTAAGCGACTCGCCGAAGGGATGTCGTTGATTGACGCCTTGGAACAGACCCCAGACGTGCTGAGGGATGACACCGTATTGGCGATTCGTTTTGCGACTCAAAACGGAACACTCCCCAAAACTTTGCGACGTTTGGCGTTAGAAAGCGATGATTCACGCGGCCGACGGCAAACCTACCTTCGTCAATTGCTTGTTTATCTGTCGCTGCTCGCATTCGTTTCGACGTTGGTCCTTGCGATGCTACTGTTCAATACGTTCCCGATGCTGCAAAAGGTTGCTGAGGAAACGAATCTCAGCGGCGCTCCCCAGAGTTTGCCAGCGTCGTTCGTGTTGTTGCAGTCGTTCGGCACTGTGTTAGGCAACGCGTCCCCTTGGATCGCCCTTGTTTTCGTGCTTGCGATCGTCGTGATCAAGACGCCATTGGCGGGGATGATCCGCCGCAGTTTTCGCCGCCGCTTTCCCATCTCGATCGCGGCAGATCGAAATGCCGAGCTGTTAATTCTATTGGCGGATAATGCCGATGCGGGGCGTTCGCTCTCCAGTGGTCTGTCCACTTTGGCGAGATACCACTTCGATTCACGCATGCGTCATCGTCTATTGTTGGTTCGCAATGAGGTGGAACAGGGAGCCGACGCTTGGGACAGTATGGCTGCGGCTGATCTGATCACCGAGCGTGAAGCCAAGGCAATCGCAAGTCTTGATTCGGCCTCGTCGATCGCTTGGACATTGCGGCGATTGGGCCTCTGGAAAGCAGATCGTTTAGATCGACGTGATGACAAGCTGATCGCACTGATCCATCCCACTTTCGTGTTCATCGCCGCAGCGGTCGTCACGCTGATGGGCGTGGCGTTCTTTCAATTGATGACTCAGGTCATGTCGTTCGCTTCTCACCCAGGAATCCGTTGATGAACATCGTGCATTGGCGTCGCCCGCGCCGAAGGCGACGAAACGGCGCCACGTTGATCGAATTGATGGTGTCGGCAACGCTGCTGGCGAGCGGCGTTGGCATCGTCGCTCCGTTATCGGTTCGCTGCGGGCGGCTGTGGCAACAAACACGTCACCACCAATTGGCGTTGGACGAATTGTCAAACCAAATGGATCGGCTGACTCGGCTGCCGGCGGGGGAGATCGCCACGGCCTTGGATTCAATCGAGGTTTCGCAAGCCGCTCAAACGATGTTGGCAGAGGTCGCGATGGAAGGGAGGATTTTACGTGCAACAAGCGAAGCCCGTTTGCAGTTGTCGATCGATTGGAAACGCCGCGGCAATCCCCCACCGTTGACGTTGGTCGGATGGATCGAATCGGAGGACCCCGAATGATGCGTCGGATGTTTGGACATACGTTGGTCGAATTGGTGGTGTCGATGGCCGCTGGCACAACCTTGATGGTGCTCGCTTTGGGGCTGGTCCACGAATCGATGACGATGTCGGCGCTCAGCAAGGAGCGAGCCAGTCACGATCGCAACTCGCAGCGTTTGGTCGATCAGTTTCGTGCCGACGTCCATCGCTGTGAAACGATCGAATGTGACTCCAATGGTTGCCGGTTAACGCTGGCCAACAACCATACGGTCGAATACTCGATTCAAGATGCGTTGGTGATTCGCAACGAGAGCCGCAAAAAGCAACGCGATTGGCGTGAACCGTACTCGATGGCGAAGTCCTATCGCGTTGCAATGTCGGTCGTGGATACCGCGGACGAAGCGCTGCTGGAAATCCGCTTTTCCCCTGCCCAAACCGGATACGAATCGAGAGTCGATCGTCGAGTCACTGCCACCATCGGTCGCCGGAAACTCATGCGTCAAACGAGTCCAGCGGAAACCGACTCGGATCGTAGCGAGGAGTCACCATGAAGTTGAATGTTTCCAATTCGCAGAGGCGTGAGACTCAAGCATGCCTTCACCCACGGCGCGACTCACGGTGTGGCACGGTGCTGATTTGCACTTTGGTTTGTTTGCTGGTGGCTTCGAGTCTGGTTCTCGTCAATGTTGCCACGGCGGTGCGAGCGCAGCGTGAGATCCGTCAACGACACCAAGTTTTGCAGACGGAATGGTTGCTCGAGGCTGGAATCCGACGGGCCGTCAAAAGCATCGAAGCTTCCGCCGGCTATGCAGGCGAGACTTGGATTCCTGAGCCGGAGTCGCTCGAGTTCGCCGAGGCTCAAGTCACGATCCGCGTCGAGCGACTCGAGCGTGATGAAGACGAGGACTTCGATTGGCACGAAGTCACCGCAGTCGCTACCTTGTGTCGCTCGGTCGCCACCCCTGCGATGCGGATCGCCACCCGTACCCAGAAGAGCGACACGCTAGAAGTTTCAACGTCCAAACCTTCGCCAATCACCGATAACGAGTAAAACCATGAAAACCACGACAAAACAAACGCTCGCTCATGAGTGCGTACGGCGTCCGGAAACGCCGCTCTACGTTGATCGTTCTCATCCGACGAGACGATTTCACGGCGGGTTCACCTTGGTAGAATTATTGGTTGTGATCGCGATCATCGGCGTTTTAATCGGATTGCTATTACCCGCGGTCCAGGCGGCGCGCGAGGCGGCACGGCGATCGGCATGTTTGAATAACATGATGCAACTCGGGCTGGCCGTGCATCATCATGACTTTAGCCACGAACGGTTGCCCGCCGGAGTGATTAGCGAGCAAGGCCCGATCCGCAACGAACCGATCGGGCAACACGTCAGTTGGACGGTGCAGATTTTGCCATTCCTTGAACAACACGCACTGTTTGAACATTTTGATTTGAAAGCGGGCGTTTATGCGGCCGCGAATGCTCCGGTCCGGGTCAGTCGCGTGCCTACATTCAATTGTCCCTCCTTTCCTTGGAGGGAATCCGAAGTCACGGTTCCGGTGGACAACCAGCGGGGCGATACGCCCTTCGCGATTTCGAATTACGCTGGCTGTTACAGTTCCACCGAAACTCCGATCGACACCGACAATGACGGATTGTTGTTCCTGAATAGCCGCATCCGATACAGCGACATGTTTGATGGGAGTTCTCAGACCATCCTGATCGGAGAAATGCTCCCCGATCGCAACTCGCTCGGTTGGTGTTCGGGGACACGTGCGACGCTGCGAAACACCGGTTCGCCGATCGAGGCTTTCAGCTATCACAATGACCCCGCGGAATCACTGGAACCGCCAGTGGGCTCCTTGGAGGTGGGCGGATTTGGAAGCGCTCATACGGGCGGTGCTAATTTTGGATATGCCGACGGCTCGACTCGGTTTCTTTCGATGACGATTGATCCCGAATTGTTTGCCCAATTGGGAAACCGTGCCGATGGTGAGATTTTAAAGAATGAAGCTTGGTAGAGCGGCAGTCGTCGCGAACTAAAGCACGCTCTGAACACGCGAGATAACATTCTCGGCGATCTCGTCCGGCGTGGGGGTACAATCGACCACTTCGACTTCAGCACATTGAGTCGCCATGTGGTGAAATGATTTGCGAATCTCGGTCAACGCGTCTTCTTGTTCAAACTCGTTTGGCACGTCGCCTCGATGTTCGGAGATTCGTTGCAAGGCGACGTCGACCGGCAAATCGAAAAACAACGCCAAGTCGGGAGCCGGGAACTCCCCACGCATCTCGGACAATAGCGATCCGGTATCGGCCCCTCGCAGTCCTTGGTAGGCCACGGTGGAGTAGAAGTAACGGTCGACGACGACCACGTTTCCTTTCGCCAATGCGGGCTGGATCAACGTTGCCACATGTTCGCGACGGTCTTCAATGAACGCGTTCAATTCGTCTTCTGCCGACAATCGGCCTGTCGTGGCACTAGCGCGAATCATTTTTCCCCAGCGACCGTCGGTCGGTTCACGCGACTGAGTCACTTCGTAGCCCTGACTTCGCAACCATACACACAATCGATCGACTTGCGTCGATTTTCCGGCACCATCGATGCCGTCGATCACAATAAAAACGCCGCGAGCAGCACGAGCAGAAAGATCAGTCATAGATACGAACGGTTAGCGATGAAAGAAATATGAAACGATGATTCTGACGTCTGAAACCAAAGCTGACAAACGGGGGTCGGCCTCAGCCATGCTTGCCGGAGTAGTTGAGGAGCGATTGTCGATCGCTCGCAGCAGGCGTCTGAGGATGTCGTGAGAGGATTTGAGTTGCGATTCAGTGCGAAATCAACGCCTTTGAGCGTGCTTCACATCCTCGTCGAGTGCATCGGCCGCGATCCAGCCACTCATCAAGACCATTGGCATCCCAGGGCCTGGGTGAGCTGCGCCGCCCGCCAAATACAAACCTGCGATATCACGTCGCCGGTTGGCCGGTTTGAACGCGCCAAGATATTTCCCATGACTGGCCAAACCATAAATTGCACCATTGAGAACGCGATAACGATGGTGGATGTCCTCGGGCGTGAGGGCCGACTCATAAACGATCGCATCGCGGATATGGTCCAAGCCTGCGGCCGATTCCAACTTGTCTAAAATCGTCTCGCGATAGGACGCGAACATCGTGTGCCAATTGTGGTTGGGGCGGAGGTAGGGGGTGTGGACCAGCACATACAATGCTTCGCATCCATGCGGAGCAACACCCGGTTCGCTGATCGCCGGAGCACAGACGTAGGCTGAGGGGTCGGGCGCGGGTTCGCCTTTGCGATAGATAAAGTCGAATTCTTGTTCTGGGTCGCGTGAAAAGACAAAATTATGATGCAACAGTTGCTCGTAGCGTCGATTAAGTCCCAGGTACAGAACCACGCCGCTGCATGCGGGTTCGTGTTTCTGTGATTTTTCAAAACGGTGCGAGGGCACCGTACCGGCCAGCAGTTCGCGATAGGTTCGCACTGCGTCGCAGTTACTAACGATTGCGTCACAGTGAATCGTCTCGCCGCCCGCGGTCACGACACCGCTAACTTGCGGCCTCCCTTTCCCGTTGGGCTGCGACGTGGTGATCCGCATCACGTCGGTACCGGTGTGGATTTCAACGCCAAGTTCATGAGCCAGCTTTAAGAGGGCTTCGGGGATCGCCCGCGTGCCGCCGATCGGGTACCAAATGCCTTCATCGGTTTGCATGTGCGCGATCCCGCATAATACGGCCGGTGACGCCGCCGGTGACGAACCCACATATTGAGTGAAGTGATCCATCATTTGCGCAACGCGGTCGTCGGCGACGTGCGAACGAACCACCGAAGCGACGCTTTTTCCCATGCGCAGCGACATCACATCTTTTAAAACGGCGGCTGAAAAGGCCCCTCCGATTTGCATGGTGTCACGCAATCCACCGACGCTCCGCCAGAAAAAGAAGCGATCCGAGACGCGATGTAGTTGCTCGCTGATCTCCATGAACCGCCGATATCCCTGAGCGTCGGTTTCGGAGTCGGTGAAGTGACCGATCTTGGAGGCCATCGCATCGACATCCGCGACCAGGTCGAGCACGTGCTGATCACCGGCACTTTCTTGTTCGAAGAAACACCGCCATTGGGGATCCAACGGAACCATCGAAACGTAGTCGTCCAGATCGCGACCTGCTTCCGTAAAGATACGCCGGAGAACACTTGGCAGGGTCAAAATCGTCGGCCCCATATCGAATCGGTAGCCTTGCGCGTTCAATACCGCGGCTTTGCCACCGACCCAATCGTTTTTTTCCAATATGGTCACAGCGTGACCGCGTGCGGCCAGCACACAGGCAGCGCCGAGCCCGGCTAAGCCACCCCCTACGACGATCACTTTCTTGGTCGTTGTATTTGAATCGCTCATCATCCCGACTTTCTTGATTCTGCCATGGTTGGTTATTCCTAACTACGTATCATGCGGCCGCGTCAAGAGAGCATGCGTCGCAGCGCTAGCCAAAACATTTTGAGTCCTTGGGCGTTCCGCAGTTGGAGTGCGCCAATCAATCGTTCACGCGTTACATCATTTTGTGGCATGTGATGCAGTGCAAAACGTCCCCGTCGCTCGCTGACCACGACCGGGACCGTCATCGCCAGCAACCCCTCGTCGCCGCGAGTTACCCCAAATCCGCTGCTGCCTCGGCCTCCGAACGGGACACGTGGATCGGCGGTGGGGGTGATCATTTCGTTGATCGCGACGGAGCCCACGTTCAACTGGTTTGCCATCGCGATCGCGGCTCGACGGGGGCCAAACACGGACGCCGCTAGACGGTAACGGCACTGATTGATGGCCGCCACCGCATCCTCGCTGTTTTTCAGACGAACCACGCTAATGACCGGAGCGAACAGATCCGCTGACACAATTTCTGCGTCCATGGGAACGCGATCGAGTACCAACGTGCGCATCTCGCCGGTCGCCGCTAATCGTTCCGCGTCGTAATGTTGAGTTGCGTCGATCGCACCGCCGGAAATGGCTTCGTCAATCGTCTGGGCAACGCCGGCGCGGGCGACCGGGTGGATGACGAAGTGCTTGTCTGTCTCGTCAAGCCGTTGACAAAGCCGCGTGACGACCGCGTCGGCCATGGGGGAATCTTCGACGAGCAATCGTCGCGGCCCGATACAGGTCGCTCCGCTGTTCAAATTCAAACCAAATTTGACGAACGAGCAGACGCGGTCGAGATCCGCGCCGGGCAGCACGACGACCGCGTCACAGCCGCTCAGTTCCATGATCGCAGGGGTAAGCGTTTTGGCCGTTTGTTCAAGCACCTTGCGGCCAGTGTTCGCCGAGCCGGTCAGTACAACCAAATCGACAGGTTGGGGCGTGGTCGTCGCGTTTAAGATGCTGGCCGCCGCTGTGGGTGAGGAATCGAGTTGGAGGAGTGCCTGCTCGGGAACACCCGCATCGTAGAAGCAACGGACCAACATCCGCGTCAGTGCTTCGCACCCTTCGGCCGGCTTGAGCAACACTCGATTACCCGCGGCGAGTGCCTGAGCCACTTGAACCCCGGTTAACAACAGCGGGTAGTTCCATGTTCCGATGATCAGTACCGTGCCATGGGGAGCTCGACGAACCGTGCTGCGAACGCCCCACAACCACAGCGGTCGTCCTCGCACACCGAGTTGGCGAGACGCCAAAATGGTTGCCCCTTTTTTTGCTAGGTATTTCAAAGCGTCGCACAGCGGGATCAGCTCGGCGGTGACGGTTTCAAAAGCGTCGGTTCGCTGTTCACTGATACACAACCCTGATAAATTATCCGCTTGGCGTGCGATTGCAAATCTCGCTCCCGCCACGATTTTGCAGCGTTGGCGGAGCGTCAAGCCGTTCCACGGGGTCGCTGACTCGATTTGCATCCGAACTGCCTTTCCCATTGTGATCCTGAAAATCTAATCCACTGACGTGTGTCGAGTCTTATGAATCCAACTCAATCTAACGTTCTTGATGCAATCCAAAATCGATATAGCCCTTATCGGTTCGAGCCGCGTGAAGTGGAAGATGACAAAATATTAGCGTGCTTGGAAGCAGCCCGTTGGGCCGCCAGTAGTTTTAATGACCAACCTTGGAACTGGATCGTAGCGCGGCGCCAAGACACGGTCGAATTTGAAACGATGATTGACTGTTTGATGGAGGCAAACCAAGATTGGGCTCGCCAAGCCGGTGCGTTATTGATCACGGTCAATCGGACCACTTTTCGGCGAAATCAGAAACACAACCGAGTGGCGCTGCACGATCTCGGGCAAGCCTCGGCCTATCTCGCCCTGCAAGCGGCCGAGCTCGGATTACAGGCTCATCAAATGGGCGGTGTCAATTTGAGTCGGCTTCGACAACAGTACGAGATTCCCCAAGATCACGAGCCACAAACCGCGATCGCGATTGGCTATCCCGATCGCAGCGAACCGACGAGCGAGCAAGGCAAGGCGTGGCAAGCGAGAGAAAACAGCGCCCGTCAACGTTTGTCGTTGAGTGAGCAGACGTTTGTCGGAAAATGGGGCGTTCCCGCCGAATTTGTCAAAAGAAGTGAGGGAAAAGTGAGCTAGATTCAGTCCCCCGCAAACGCGTCGGATGATGATTGGCTCGGAATCGCGGTAACAACGGCGCGTGGAAACGGGTCAGCCAACATGGATGGACGCTGGGCTGGGTTACTGAACAAGGCGGCAAACGCTGGACGCGAAGGGTAACGGCGTGCCTTTCGACAAGCAACGTTTGGATAGACGCGGATGATGAGCCCGTGGGCTCCGTCCCCGATGGGCCCGCGGGCTTCGTCCCGCCTCATTTTTGCTAGTGGACGGGGAGTACAGCAACGAAGCGAAACTCTGTAGACTAACGTCTACCGATGTTGCGAGGCAATGGCTCACCTCGTTTCAGGCGGATTCCGTGATCCTGGTCGCAGCAGGGCGTGTTCGCCATGGGGGAACATGACGGTTACAACAGATGACGGAAACATTTTCCTTTTTTTGGGGAGGCGCAACGTGTGTGTTGCCCCAACCTCCGCACCGACGCGGGGTTACAATATAGGCCTGTTCAAACCGTGCAACACCTCGACCCGAGTCAACAATCAGTGTCGGAATCTTGGAACTCTGGTATTACGTATTCGCAGCTGACGGATGTCGGCATGCGTCGTGCGAATAACCAAGATTCGATGGCGGTGTTGATGGCCGGAACCCTCGATCGATTTTATCATCACGGCCATTTGTTTGTTGTCGCCGATGGAATGGGAGCTCATGCCGCCGGAGAATTAGCAAGCCGATTAGCGGTCGAGCACATCGCGATGCAGTACTTCCGCTCGGCGGAAGAGGATTGCCCCGAAGCCCTGAGGATTGCGGTTCGCGAATCTAACGCCGAGATCCACCGCCGCGGTCAACAGAATCCTGAATTCTACAATATGGGAACCACGGCGAGCAGTTTGGCAATCCTGCCCGTCGGCGCGGTGGTCGCTCACGTAGGCGATTCACGCGTCTACCGTTTACGTGATCGTGTGCTCGAGCAATTGACGTTCGACCACTCGTTGGTATGGGAGATGGAGGCGAGCGGGCAAATTCATCCTGACAGTGTGCTTGGGCAATCGATCCCCAAAAATGTCATCACACGCTCGCTTGGCCCGAATGCGAACGTCGAAGTCGATCTTGAAGGCCCGTTTGAGATTCACGCGAACGACCAATTCCTGCTCTGCAGTGATGGTTTGTCGGGGCAGGTCGAGGACGAAGAAATCGCTGCGATCATGGATTGTTTGCCTGCCAATTTAGCGACCCGCGTGTTGGTCGATCTCGCCAATCTGCGCGGCGGTCCCGATAATTCGACGGTGATCATTGTTCGCGTTGAAGCGGACTTCGCTGAGGTCTCGGGAAAATCGACCGTCGCCAAACGTCCGCGACGACGGAGAGAACCGAGTGCGGTTTCGCCTCTGTTAATGGGGACCGCAGCGATTTGTTTCCTGGGGTCGCTGGGGTTGGGACTCGCCATGGCGGTGCTCAACACCCCGGTTAGCAAAGCATTGGGGCCAATGATCATTGCCTTCATCTTGGGGATGATCGCGTCGGCGTTCTGCGTCGCCCAATACATTCAGAGTAAGCCGAAATGCAAAGCGAAGCCACTGCCCAAAACGCCTGGCGGCAAAGGCCCTTATCGAAGGTACAGCGCCAATCCCAGCAAAGAACTCTTCGACCGGCTGGGAAAAACGGTGGAAGAATTGCGATCCGCCGCATCCCAGAGAAATTGGATGATGGACTGGGGCAAGATCGATGAATTGCAGCAGAAAGGCAGCGTGGCGGTCGCGCAAGCTCAATTCAAGACAGCGATTCGCTTGCAAGCCGAAGCGATCATCGAAACAATGCATCAACTCCGCGAACTCAATAATCGAGCCGCCAACGAAACCGATATTGAACGTTAGAGCCGTTTGACAAACGACGTGGGATTCACGTCGTAGCTGCGTTCGCCAGAACGAGGTCCACCGTTTGGCGACGTGTGGGCTACATGAAAAATTTAAAAGGCTCTAAGCGGTGCCGCGTGGATGGCGAAGCATCCGTCGTTCGGTTTTGACGCGGGGGCGACTGACACGTTAAACGCCATGTTGACGTAACAGTTTCCTCGGGACGCCAATCGAGACAAGCTCGATCTGACCTAGAAATTGGCTGGCTTGCTGTAATCCAAAGCCAATTTTTTCGGCGACAAACGTGATCGTTAGATCGGCATTGAAGGTGTGCAGGTCGGCGGTTCCCGTGTCCACATCGATTCCGGTCGGTACATCGATTGCGATCCGCGTCGCCTGAGTTCGGTTAGCAATGCGGACCGCATCCGCGTAGAGACCTCGCAACGGCCCGGTGGCTCCGGTGCCGAGCAGACAATCGACGATCACGTCAGCATCGCCGACTAGCTGTTCGATTTCCGCTTGATTTTCGACCACGTGAACATCAAGGTCGGCTCGGAGGGCGATATTTGCGTTCGCCGCCGCATCCCCCGAAAGCGCATCCGTAGGGACCACCGAAATGACGCGGACGTCCCGCCCCATCAGATCGAGATGACGTGCGATCACATAGCCATCACCCCCGTTGTTCCCTTTGCCGCAAAGCACGATGATGCATCCACTCGAGGCGGACCGCTGGATCACCTCGGCGGCACCGCGGCCGGCGTTTTCCATCAACACCAGCCCCAACATCCCGTATTCCTGGATCGCTCGCTGGTCGACCGATTGAACTTGTTCACGAGTCAGGGGGAGACGTTTCATGGTTGGCCGCTCCGGGAATGGTTTTGCGGAAATCGAAGTCGCTTGTCTATAATCCGTTTGGATCAAACTCACCCTTTTCAAAGTTTACCAGAACATGCCACTCTACGAATACGAATGCAAACCGTGTAACAAGTTGGTCGAAGTGTTGTTACGTCGCAGTGACGAAATTGCCGAGTGTCCCCACTGTGCTAACCGAGACATCGAACGCCAATTGAGCGTTCCTGCATCCCCCGCTGTTCGTAGCGGTGGTTCGTTGCCGGTAGCGGGCGGTGGTGAAGCGTGCGGGGCACCCCGTTGTTGCGGTGGTGGTTTCCAGATGTAAAGCGTCTCGCACCAAGGATCGCCCGGCCGTCGCCTGAACAAGGCGATTCCGGCGCCGGCAGCGGCAATCGACTCAGCGCCCGCGATGGTACGATTACTTGACCGCCAGCATGCGCTCGAGCGCGACCAAACTCCACTTCGAAATTTCGTCGCTCACCTCGATCCGATTGACAATCGCACCGTCGCGAAGATTTTCAAGCGTCCAACACAGGTGTGGCAGGTCGATGCGATACATCGTCGAGCACATACAGATCACAGGGCTCAAGAAATGAATCTCTTGTTCGGGATGTTCGGCCTTCAAGCGATTGACTAGGTGCAACTCGGTTCCGATCGCCCACTTGGTTCCGGCAGGGCTATTTTGCACCGTGTCGATGATCTTCCCCGTGCTGCCGGAAACATCCGCAATGTCATTCACTTCGCGAGGGCATTCGGGATGGACGAGGATCTTGATTCCCGGATGGTTTTTGCGGAAGCCGTCGACGTGTTCGGGACGAAACATTTGGTGGACGCTGCAATGTCCCTTCCAAAGAATCACACGACTGTCTTGGAGTGCTTTTTCGGTGTTGCCGCCTAGTTCAAGTGCATAGGGATCCCAGACCGGCATTTGTTCTTCGCCAATCCCCAACCCCAAGGCGGTGTTACGTCCGAGATGTTGGTCGGGGAAAAAGAATACTCGATCTCCTCGCTCGTAGGCCCATTCCAGGACCGCCTTGGCATTGCTGCTGGTGCACACGATTCCACCGTGGCGACCACAGAAAGCTTTTAGTGAGGCCGCGCTATTGATATAGGTGACCGGGATCACCCGCTGGGTATCGATAACCTCGGACATGTCTTCCCAAGCCGCTTCGACCTGTTTGATCGCTGCCATATCGGCCATCGAACACCCGGCTGCCATATCGGGAAGCAGGACGGTGACCCGGTTGCCATCGCGTTCGGCTAATTTCTCCGGCCGGTTCGCAAGAATATCAGCGGTCTCGGCCATGAAGTGAACGCCACAGAAAACAATCGTGCGGCACGTCCGGCTGGCCGCGGCCATTTCACTTAACTTGTAACTATCGCCACGTAGATCGGTATGGGCGATCACTTCGTCTTGTTGATAGTGATGTCCAAGGATCAAAAGCGAATCGCCAAGTTCGGCACGCACCGCTTCGATACGGGCCTGCAATTCGTCCGGTTGAAGCGTTCGGTAAGACGCTAACGGATGAAGGGCATCTTTGTCGTGTTGGGTGATGGTCGCGTTCAACGGTGGTCCTTCGGTATCAGAAAAAACGTTTGCGTAGGAGGAAAACTTGCTCCCGTCCCTGGCAACGTGATTATCGTTTTCATGTTTAGTAGGCGTTTTCTATGCCAAGGGCGTCAAATCCCATAGCCCAGGCAAATCCTATAGCCCAGGCGTTTTAGCTCGCTTCGCGGTACCTTGTTGGGCAATCACAACCATTTTGGGCCATCCCATTGGGTGCCGAGCGAAGGCAGTCTTCCTTGATTGTACCCGTAAATCACTGAAACGAGCGATGGCCCCTTGTCACGACTCGTTTTCCGCGTCGGCAGCCATCTTTTCCTTCAAATAGCGCAGCGCGGTTTGATAATCCTCCACCGCGGGCGCTAACTCGACTGCTTTTTGCAGTTGCACCAGTGCCTCATCGTCCTTCCCGTTTAAATACAACGCCAATCCATAGCGGTATTGCACATGGGCGTTGTCGGGAACCAAGGCGGCGTCCCGCGCGATCAGCGGTAATTCCGCACGACGCAGCTGTTTCGCCAACGCAGTCATCTCGGCGGCTTGAGGCCCACCGGCCTGAGCAAGGGAGTCTAAGAGCTCCGCAAAATTGGATCTCGCCCCGGTGCTGTTCGGTTCCACGCGAATCGCGTCTTGATACGAGTCGATCGCTTCGCCGTAGCGACCGAGTTGTTCGCACAGCGCCGCCCACGCCAGATGGGCTCCCGAGCGATCCGATGCGTTCATCAACGTTCCCTTGACACTACGGGCGGCGAGTTCCACTTGACTCCGTTGCGAATCCTCGAGCTCTCGCACCGCTCCGGTGGCAATCATCACACGTGTCGCTTCGTCGCGTACGGATTTGGACTCGTCCTCGAGCAACGGAAACAAGTCCTTGGCTATCCGCTCGGCCGAAGCATTCATGTAAACCGTGACTGCCGCGGTTCGCAGGAGCGGATGGGCATCCATGTTTTTGATCAACTCACGCGAGATCGGCAACGCTTCGCGAACGCCCGCTTGGCCGAGTTCCGATAACGCGGTGGCGCGGGCGTAGGCCGGTGCAACTTCGTCAGGCTCGTTGACCAGCCGAAGCATCGCTTCGACTCCGCCGGGATCCCCCGCACGAAACGCTGCAAACGCTTCCCCGAAATGAAACGGTTGATGGCGTTCCTTGCCATACCACTGCTCACACGCATCGTCACACCATTGATTCGTTTTGGCCAACATCTGGGCGATTTGCTCGTTTCCTTCGTCGGCTAATCGCAACCAATCGGCGTAGTGCTTGGCTTGTTCACTTGTCGCAGAATCCAAATCCTTTCGGAGGTCTTCGATGTGACAACCGCTGCACGCGTTAGGCGTCCCCAGTTTGACCGACAAATCGGGGCGAGGGACGCGGAGACTGTGGTCACGACGGGGATCGACCTCCATATAAGTCGTGTGCGGCATGTGGCAATTCACACACATCGCACCCGCAGTTCCAGGGACATGATGGTGATGAGAGGGGACATCGTATTTGCCTGCGGCGTGTTGATGACACGAGGTGCACGTTTCATTGCCCTGGTGTTTTAACTGCAGCGAATGAGGGTCGTGGCAATCGCTGCAGCGGATGTTCTTGTGATACATCTTGCTTTGAATAAACGAACCGAAAACGTAGACCTCGTCCTTGATCTGGCCATCGGCGTGGTAGGTCGCAGGGCTCATCAGCTCTAGCGCATAGTGATCAAAATAGGAATCCCCGCCGCGGAAATGAGGATCCATCACCCCGCGTCGACTGTGGCAGGGGGCGCACGATTGGATCTCCGCTTCGTTGCTGTCGCCCTTCAACTTGGACAATCCGTAACCGTAGCGACGGTCCCAAAACAGCGACTTGTTGTTGGCGAGTTCCACATGCATGCTGCCAGGTCCGTGACAAGCTTCACAGCTAACGTCGATCTCAGAGAACGTCGTGTGGTAACGATTCGCCTTGGGGTCGAAGTTCGTTTTTAAATCGGTGGAGTGACAATCTGCGCACATGGTTTGCCATCGCTGGGCAATCCCGGTCCAATGCAGCGGGTCCTCGGGTTCGAGTTTCTCGTTAACGTCCGGCGGACGTAGGTAGAACCAACGTTTGCCTTGGGTATCCCAGCTGATCCGGAGCACCTGTAGCCGTGACAATTCGTTCTCCGGCATGTCGTCGCTGCGATCGAATTCAACCATATATTGTTGAAGCGGATCGACTCCGAAGACGTACTTCACTTCAAAGTCTTCCATCGCGCCACTGGGGCCTTCGGTGTGCACCATGAATCGTTTACCGTCTCGGTACATGCGATTGATCAAACCATCGTGCTCGAAGGTGACGTTCTGGAAGTCGCCCAAGACGGTTTCATCCGTGGCAATATCCATCGCCAAATCGTGATGCGATCCGCGAAATGCCTCGGCTTGTTCGCGGTGACAATCGATGCAAGCGGCTCGCCCAACAAAGTGCGCCTCGGTTCCCTCCGGTTTGGCGATCCAATAATCGGCAAACACGGCGCTGCCGATCATCAAGATAACGACGCCAATCAGGTGCGGAGCAAACCGGCGAGTGCGTTTCGTCGTGGAGGGCGATTTAGACAAGGTGAGTGCGTGCAGCGGGAGGGAGAGGAATCAAGGATTGGCATGGCGTGGGATCGATGGAGTCCAATCCATCCTGAACGGATCTCACTTTGTCGGCGGGCCCGCTTCGGTCAGCAAGCGGCCCGCTTCGTGTCGCATTTTTGTGACCAGCTCGTTGCGCGATGCACTCGGTGGCCCGAGCCGTTGTAGCAATCGCGCCGAGCGAAGCAAGCACTCCGCCGCGCGAGCTCGGTTGTCGAGATCGCTTGGACCTTGCTCCGAAGCGAGCGGGGTCTCCATCGCCGGGTCGAGCGAAGAACCGTCAAGAATGCTGCCGCGTGATTGGATCAACCCAAGCACATCATCGAGTAGCGGATCGGAGGAATTCACCCCGTCGGGGGCTCCGTCTAAGGCACGACGGATCTTGGTTTCGATCGAGTTGGCTTTCGTTTCCCCTTGCGTCGGAGGGGCATCACTCGGTGATTGGGCAATCGCAACCCCAAGCGTCACGACAAACAGCCCCGTGGCCAAAACAATCAGTCGCTTGGAAGGTTGAAACATCAGTCGCTCTTGGGCTAAAGGGCAATCGGCAAAGTCAAGGAAAGTTCAGACGCGTGGGCACACGGTCGTTGGCTTTTGCTGAGTCGTTGATTGGCACACGCTCACGCATGCTTAGCGTGGCAACAATGCGGTGGCAACGAGGCAGTGGTCGCAGCCGGAATCCAGCAGTAGTTTAACGTCAACTGCGTCGCGAACTCCACCGCCCGAATAAAGTTTCATGTGGGGCACCCAATGGTGAATCCGTTGGCAAGTTGCGGCAATCGATGGGCCACGCGACGTTCCCACCGTTGCTGTGTCTAAGATGACCGATCGATCGATGCCGAGCCGATCGGCTTGCTCGAGCCAATCTCGCTCCGAATTTTCTCCTCCCAGAAAAACCCCATCGTGGTAATCCATTCCAAGGACGGTTTGTGAGGCGGCAAATTGGCCATGAACTTGCCGCAACGAGCGGGTTCCCGCGGCGCATTCGGTCGGAAAAACGACGAACACGTTTTTGTGTTCGCGTGCATACGCCAAGAAGGATGTGGTCAAACTCGACTCGCTCCATCCGATATCGACGATGACTTGATCCCAGCGAGGCTCGCTTGAAATCAACCTTCGTAGCAAATCGCTTTGGGGGACGCCCCCTTGGATCGAATCGAGGTCGGCGATGTAGAGTGCCCGCAGTCCTTGATTGGCGTAGTAGGAGACCAAGGCGAAGGGGTCGCCGCCTTTTTCGCCCGCCAGCGAGATCGGTTGATAAGCGTGGCGATGTCCGGCGACCGCGTGAACGGCGAATCCTGATTTTAGATCGACCACGGCAACAAGATGGGCGCACAGGGTCGGATCGGAAAGCGACGAAGTCGGCATCGGTTGATCACGGACTCGCTATTTTGCGTCGCCACCGAGCGAGAAGAGCGATTCCACTTTGACGATCGCGTAATCGTCTGGGAACGTATGGATGGCTTGAATCAAAACGCTTTGGCGTCGAGTTTCCACGTTGACGTAGCTGAGGGCGCCGAGTGCCATTCGGCCGCTGGCGTCAAAGCGATGCAACAGCCCCTCGGTTTGCCCGTTGCCTAGTTGTTGTTGCACCATCCAAAACATGTCCGGCGCAACCGGTTCCAATTGGAAGTGGGTTTTGTATTGCACCCCGCCACGGCACTCCGCTCGCTCGGTACGGCTTCCTTTGAGCGGACGCGACAACAAACAACGGCGTTTGGGCAAGGGTTGTTGAGCGCTAGTGGCGACTTCACAGATCGTCATTCCGCCGCCTCGCCAAGTGACGACATGCCCACAATTGGTAATGTCGACTTGAACATCGTAGAGCGTGCGTTCGATACGACGTCGTTGATGAAGCGCGTAAAGCTCGGGGTGAAGCGAACGGCTAAATACATGAAACGCCAATTCGGCGACTTTGGGGCGAACCGAAAGCATGAGAATTTATCTATGAAGAAGAGCGCGAGTAAAAAATTTGGGTTGTCAAGACTGATTGCCAGAGGGGGTTGATACTCAAATGAAAGAATTTTCACTAAGATATCGCGAGTCCTTGGTCGCTCGGTCCCTTGCCACGAACGTCTGTCGATACGTGTGAATCGCGTTTCGCCGTATTTCCACTCGCCCAGCGTTTCCGTAACGAACTCATTATACGCTGGTGATCGTTTGGAGCCAAAGAGCGTTTACGTGGATGATGACAAAGAATATTCTTTTAGTTCGGGGCGTGGAATTCCCATTGACATTTTCGCGCCACTGAACGTTTACCGTCCTGGATTTTCGTCCCCGTCACTCTTGTTACTCGTGTAATTTTCTCCATGGTTATCGTCGTCGACAATTACGATTCGTTTACTTACAACCTCGTCCAACGCTTGGGCGAGATCGACGCAAGTGTCGATGTGCGTGTCTTTCGCAATGACGAGTTATCGGTCGATGAGTTGCAAGCTTTGGCACCCCAACGCGTCTTGATTTCTCCAGGGCCGTGCACCCCCAACGAAGCGGGCGTGAGTGTACAGTGTGTGAAACAGTTTGCCGGTAAAGTGCCAGTGCTTGGAGTTTGTCTTGGCCATCAATCGATCGGGCAAGCGTTCGGGGGCGAGATCGTACGTGCGCCCGAATTGATGCACGGCAAAACCGATACGATCCATCACGATAACGAAGGATTGTTCGCTGGATTGGCAAACCCGTTTGTCGCGACACGCTATCACAGTTTAGTGATTGAGCCGAACAGTTTGCCGGATGAATTGACCGTCAGCGCATGGACCGACACAGGGGGCCAGCGTCAAATCATGGGGGTGCGTCACAAAAAGTACAAACTCGAAGGATGGCAGTTTCATCCTGAAAGTTTTTTGACCGAGCCCGGCATCGAACTCTTAACGCGATTCCTCGCCTGGTAAACTCGTTGGTGTAACAAGTCCTGTGATCACGATCAAACAACACGACGATCGATGTACGATCGACGTGCATGTAACGCCGAAGGCAAAAAAGGCATCGATCGGAGGATGCCACGATGGTTCGCTACGCGTCTCGGTTACCGAACCCGCCGACAAAGGGAAAGCGAACAAGGCGGTCGAAAACGCTTTGGCGTCGCTCGTCGGCGTCGCCAAGTCCAAGGTCGAAGTGATTCGCGGATGCACCTCACGCCGCAAGACCGTGGCGATCTTGGGGGTCAGCGAATCGGCGGTGCGATCGATTCTCGAACCGTTGCTTTGAACTTGGTGACGATGAGCGTGGTGATGACGAGCGTGGTGCGTTGACCACCCCGGTTAGAACTTTCGGGTTACCGAGATGCGTTTTCTGGGCAAATCGATTTCCAGCACCTTGACCTTGGTCACATCGCCGACCGCGACGACCTCGTTTGGATCTTGGACAAACGTGTTGGCGAGCTGGGAAATGTGGATCAACCCATCTTGATGAACGCCGATGTCGATAAAGGCGCCGAAGTGGGTCACGTTGGTGATCACGCCTTCGAGCACCATCCCTGGCTTCAGGTCTTCCATGCAATTCACGCTGTCGTCGAACTTGACGGCTCGGAATTCGCTGCGGGGGTCGCGGCCTGGTTTCCCTAGCTCTGCAATGATATCCGCCACGGTGGGAAGTCCAAAGCGATCGTCGACGAACTCACTCGGTTGGAGCTTTTGGCTCAAACTCGCATTGCCGACCAAGGCGTGAGAGTCCGCGCCGAGCTTCTTTGCCATTCGGCTGACGACGGGATAGCTTTCGGGGTGCACCGCGGAGTTGTCCAATGGCTCGTCTCCGCCTCGAATTCGAAGAAAACCAGCCGCTTGCTCGAACGCTTTTTTGCCTAACTTAGGAACCTTGCCGAGCTCCTTGCGATTTTTAAATTGACCGTTTTGGTCTCGATATTCGACGATATTCGCCGCCAATTTGGGGCCGATCCCCGCGACGTACGACAACAACGGAACGCTCGCCATGTTTAGATCGACGCCGACGTTGTTGACACACGATTCGACGGTGCGGTCGAGACATTTGCGAAGTTGGGTTTGGTTTACGTCGTGTTGGTATTGGCCCACCCCGATTGACTTTGGATCGGATTTAACCAATTCAGCCAACGGATCTTGCAAGCGGCGAGCAATACTAATCGCACCCCGCACGGTGATGTCCAAATCGGGGAACTCTTTGGACGCTAATTCGCTGGCGGAATAAATCGACGCCCCCGATTCGCTGACCATCACCTTGGTGACGGCGAGTTTGTGCTCGCGAATCAGATCGCCAACAAAACTGTCCGTTTCCCGCGACGCGGTCCCGTTTCCAATCGCAATCAGTTCGACGTCGTGCTTTTGGATCAGCGCCAACAACGCCTTGCCCGCCGCCGCAGTGTCGCTTTTGGGCGGTGTTGGGTAGATCGTTGTGTTGGTGAGAAACTTGCCGGTCCCATCGACCACCGCAACCTTGCACCCGGTGCGAAATCCAGGGTCGATCCCAATCGTCACGCGTGGTCCCGCCGGAGCCGACATGAGCAGCTCTCGTAGGTTCTTTCCGAACACTGCGATCGCTTCCTCGTCCGCCTTTTCCTTTAACGCTTGCATGACGGTCGATTCGGTCGCCGGCATCAATAGCCGCTGGTAACAATCTTCGACCGTCGCGAGTAACTCGTTGCGAAATTCAAAGTCGCGATTCGGCACGAGCTTGGGCTTCAACTCGGCGAGCACTTGAGAGTCCTCGAGTTGAATGCCAACCTTCAGGACCCCTTCGGACTCACCACGCATCATGGCCAATAAGCGGTGCCCCGGAATCCGGTTGGCCGATTCTTGATGGTCGACATACTGCTCGAACTTTTCCGCTTGATCCTTCTTGCCCCGTTTGATCGAGGAGGTGATTCGGCCTTGCGAAAAGGCGTGCTTTGACATCCACGTTCGCGTCGGGGCGTCTTCGGACCATTGCTCGGCAACAATATCGAGCGCGCCTTGTAACGCGGCATCCGCATCGGGAACGTCTTTAGCTGCGTCGACAAACGCCTTGAGCACGTCGTCCTTTGATTTCCCGAGTTTGCTTTGACTTAACAACAGCTCAGCCAAAGGCGCCAAACCGCGTTCGCGTGCGATCGTTGCCCGAGTGCGACGCTTCGGTTTATACGGCAGATAGATCGCTTCGAGCGTGGCTAGGTCCGGGCACTGTTCGATCTGTTTGCGAAGCGCCGCGGTAAGCAGGCCTTGTTCGTCAATGGTTTTCAGCACGGTGGTTTTGCGTGCCGCGAGCGCCATCGCTTTTTCCAGGGCATCCTCGATCGCACGCAACGCTATTTCATCGAGTCCCCCAGTGGCCTCTTTGCGATAGCGAGCAATAAACGGAATTGTATTGCCAGCATCAAGGAGCTCGACCGCCGATTGCACCTGTTTCGGTGGCAGACCTAGTTCGCGGGCAATGGCTTGGGTGGCCGTTGCAATGTCAAACACGTTTTCCGTTTTCGTAGCCATCAGTTAACTCAGTGAAATGTTTTGTCGATGCTGTCAGCAAGGCGGCGGATTTTAGCTATCGCCGTCTTCAGTGTCATTAGCATCTTCAATGCAATCATTGCGATGGGGAATGACGTCAAAACGCTCAATTTAGAGTGTGGTGAGCCGATCCCCCCTCGAGGTTGCGCGGGGTTGAGCAAGTGAGTCGCAGGCGTGGTAGTGGTGCTTCGGTCGTCTGGTTGGGAAAACACCGGGGCAGCGCGACTGAGATGAGATGACGATGCGAGGCTAAGGTTTGACCGCCATGTTGAAAAAATGTCGCACCGCACGACCGCTGATGGTGGTCTTGAGGAGCAGTTCTTTGGCAATCAATTCGATCGCTTTGGCGTGCCCCTCGTCTCCCAATCGATACGCGGTCTTATCAATCAACCGGCGTTCAATCCGCTCCATTTGACGTGGCGTTGCAGGACGATTGTGCAATAGACGGCGGGCGGTCCGGAGGTCCTGGGCGGCGCCTTTTTCACAGTAGTGGCCCGTGATTGTCGCTTCGGCGACCATCCCGGCAAAGAGGATCAGAACCTCATCCTCGAGCCAATCGCGACTCGATTTGGTCCGCCCCTTTTGGATTTTACAGGCCCCCAATCGCACACCCTCAACTTGCAATCGACGCGGCGAGATGGTCACTTTGTCGATTGACCGACCAAGCGACAATGCCATCACCGCATGCCCCGCTTCGTGAAACGCTGTCGCGATCAATTCGGGACTTGGCGCATCTGAGTTTGGCGAATCGGGAACTGGACTCGAAGTCGCTCGTGCTGGCGGTTTTTCGCTCGATTGCGGTGGTTGTTTCATTCCCCGAGTGTATCGCACATAATGAGGGAAACAAACGGCCGTTCGGATACATCGGATCCAAATATCCGCGACGTTGTGAAGACCGCGAAGACCGCGACGCGTCGAAACGGCAAACGGCGTCTAAAAAGTCACTGGAAGATCGTATGAAATCACAACACCGCTCCGTCGCCAACATGCTGGTATGGGGTTTGATTGCGAATTTGCTGCTCGCCGGCTCGATCGGCCAAGCGTGCACGGTGATGCGATTCTCGTTTGAAGATCGAGTCATCGTTGCCCGCAATCATGATTGGTCCTTCGGCGAAGGGTTGTTGGTCGTGAATCGGCGTGGCATTCAAAAGCGGGCGATCTCGCCGAGCAATCCGGCCGAGTGGGTGTCAAAGCATGGCAGTGTGTCGTTTGTACAGTTCGGCTGTGAGATCCCCTTTGCGGGAATGAACGAAAAGGGATTAACGGTCGATTTGTTGCAGTTAAACCAAGCGGAGTTCCCTGCGTTTGACGCCAGCAAGTCATCGGTGAATGTCATCCAGTGGGTTCAGTACCAATTGGACACGGCGTCGAGCGTCTCGGAGGTCATCGCGAGTCTCGAGAGAGTCTATCCCACGCCCATGATCGCTTCGTTAGAACGGGTTCACTACTTTGTCACCGATGCCAGCGGGGATGTCGCGACGATCGCATTTCTGGGCGGCAAAGCGACTGTCACGCGAGGCAACCAGCACTATCATTGCGCGCTGGCGAATTCGACGGTCAAAGATTCGCTCGCCGCCTATCGGGGCGGTCAAGCGCAAAGCAATAGTGAATTGCGTTATTGCCAAGCGGTCGAGCAAATCGAATTGGCCAGCGGCGATGATGCTGTGGCGGATCCAATGGCTCACGCCCGAGCGTCGTTGGCGATGGTTGCTCAGCCCGGTTCGACTCAGTGGGGCATCGTCTACGAACCGAGCGAGCGAAAGCTTTCCTTCTCGACTCGCGTTGCTAATCGACTTCGCTGGATCGATCTGGATGACGTGGCCTTCGAAACGAATGCTCCGGCGTTGATCGTCGACGTCAATGCGGATCTCTCAGGCGACTTGGTTCCGCATCTTCGCGAATACACCCGGGGCGAAAATGAGCGAATTGTTAATTTTGCGTTCGATCAAATGATGCCCGCGGGTTTTGTGCGAACGGCGATCAAGCAACTCGTGCTCACCTACCCCTCGACCCTCAAACCGGTCACGGAGATGCCGGTGTCGGTGGAGTCGCGATAGGAAAGAGTCGCGATAGGAAACGCGAAATCGTCGGGGCCGTCGAAGCACCGCCGCGACGTCCGCGAAGGTCCGCTCACGCGGCTTGCTCGGGAACATCATTTGCAGCATGGTTGTCACTGAAAGTGATGCGATTGCTACTCGTGCAATGGATGATCCGACCATGAAGACATTACCAAAACCCGTCCTCGCATGGATCGTTGCGGCGACGTTCACGTTTGCTGTTTCCGGTGTTTGGGCACAGGACGCTCCCACCAGCCAAGAAACCGCCGCTGGTCAGCACGACGCGGCGGTGGAAGCCAACGCGGCATCCGAAACCTCGGAAGCGGCGCCCGCCAGCGAGGCTGATTTGGATGCACACGCCGACCACCATTCGCCGTCCCTTGGTGTCTTGGTGGGCTCATGTCCTGGACAGGGGGTGTGCGTTCACGACACAATTTGGGGAAGTCCCGCCGAGCGAGTGGGCATTCAAGCGGGCGACTATATTTTGGCCGTCAATGATCAACCCGTCTCCACCCCGCAAGAATTGAAGGAGCGAATCGACAGTCTTAAAGCGACCGATTCGGTCAAATTAAGCGTGTGGCGACGGGGGCAAAGGGTGACAAAAGAGGTTGCGTTGGCAAGCGAAGCTAAAGCATTGCTTGACAGCCGACGAGCATGGATGGGGGTGATGTTATCGGATCGGAAGGATGGCGAGTCGGGGGTGGTGATCTCGGACGTTTATCCCGACAGTCCCGCAGAGAGAGGCGGGCTGCATGCGGGCGATATTGTCGTGAAGATGGGGGATACCGAAGTGACGTCGATCAATCAATTCGTCACTCTGGTGAAGGACGTTGAACCGGGGGCGAAGGTCGATCTGACTCTGCGGCGTGGCGATGACGAACAGCAGATTACCGTCGAGGTTGGGCAAGTCGACAACGCACCGCTGAGATGGTTTCGTCGTTCGTTGGGACCCTTCGGTCCCTTCAATCGTGGTTTCCAACGCGACCTGGCTCCCTTGCTTCCCATGGAGGAATCCGATGTCATGTTCGATGGGATCGACGACCTGCGTGCCCAGCTTCGCTCGCTGCGAGAGGAGGTGGATCAGCTGAAGCAGCAATTGTCGCCTTCAACCGATCATGAACCGCAGCAAAAGGAGGAGCAACCGGCCAACAAAAACCTTGATGACGATTTGTCGAAAGGGGAGGCTCGCCAATCTGATTTCGTTCAGCTTGTCGTTCAACAAGATGGGCGATTCCCCAATCGAGGTCATCGCGAACGCGGCGATCGCGCTAATGGCGATTACGAGGACGGCGATCGCAGTTACCGAAACCGTGGTGACTATCAACGACCGTACAATCTTCCCCACCTCAGTAATGACTGGACGCGTGAACGCTATCGCTACCAGAACGATCGGACCAATCGCTATCGCTACCCGATCGATCAACCTTATCCCTATCGCTCGCCGTATAGCCCGGTGTACCGATATCCCTTCACCCCCTATCCCACGTACCCCTACGGGTACTATTTCCAAGGTGGCCGCCCCTACTACTACGGTTATGGCTATCCCTACGGTTATCGCGGCGGCATTCAAATCGGTCCCAACGCCGCCGTTCATTGGTAGTGCGAAAGCGGCCGAATACGGCTCGCTGACAATGCCGCTTGGTCTCGTTCCCTCAAGCATCAGTAAACGATTTCGCAGCGGCGAGGCAGCTCCTGCATCTCACTCGGGAGCATTCCCATTCTCCGTTCGCTGGGACGAACGACATTTTTTCCACGCCAACGGTGTTGGGGTTGTTTCCCAATCGACCTGGGTTCCGCTACAAAAGGGAGGACACCGACTCACCGAAGGGACCGAACATGCTCGAAAGTCTTCGCTGCAATTCATGTGGCGCGCCAATGGAAGTCCCTGCGAACGCCAATTATGTCAAATGCAATCACTGCGATGCTCAGTTAGTGGTGCACCGCGAGCGTGACATGACTTTTACCGAAGCCATGGACAAGCTAAACGAGACGACGCAATCGCTGAGTGATCAAGTGAGTCGTCTGAATGTCAATCAACAGATGGCAGAGCTTGATCGGCGCTGGGAAATCCAGCGCAACGACTATCGGATCACTGGCAAGGACGGGCACTCGCGTCTGCCGACCGAAGGAGCCGCAATGGTCGGTGGTATTTTTGCCGTGATATTTGGAACCTTTTGGACCGTGATGGCTTTTGCGATCACCTCCGCGTCCCCCTTTGCGGCAGCCAAAATTTTTCCTTTGTTTGGTCTGCTGTTTATCGGCGTTGGCATTTTCTCGGCCATCCATGCCCGCAATAAGGCGAGTGACTACAAGAGGGCCAAACGACGTTACGAATCCGAGCGTGATGCGTTGGCGCGACGAACACGCTGACGACTTCTCAATCGAATGCCAAGGGGGCTTACACCGTTTTCGAGATTTTGTAGATCTCGACATAATCGAGAACACGATCATTCGATTCGAACAAGGCAGCGATTGCGGCGCGATGGGTCTTCATCTTCAATCCCCCAACGCCGATCGCGCCATAGAGTTTCAAATCGCCCCGCGTTTTCGCTTTGTCGGTCACCGCGATCCCTTCGATCCCGACCGGTGGAACGGCGTTGAGGTCAATCGCCACCCGCAACGACGAACTGCTCTGGAGCGTGGCTTCGTCGACGAGCTGGACTCCCGCGGCACCACAGGCGATTAAGATTTGGGCATCGTGGAGCAGCGGTTCTACATCGGCCGGCTTGCTTGCCGATGCGGCTTGGATCGAGCCACGCTTGGTTTGCGTGCGAATGGTGTCGGCGACTTCCGTCGCGCGATCGAGGGAGCGACTCGTCACGACGACATTCGCTCCGTCGTCCGCTAACATTCGGGCGACGCGCTCGCCCACGGGCCCGGTGGCGCCCATCACCACGGCGGTCGCACCGGCGAGTTGGACCTCGCGTCCAGCGTAAACCACCGCGGCGGCAGCGGTGGTGTTGCATCCGTTGGCATCGAGCATGACCGAGTTCCGGACCGGTCCAAAAAAACAGCCCTTTACTTTTTCTAGTAACGCTTCGGCGCGACGGACATTCGAACCACCGATGAACAACGCCGTGTTTTTCAGGTCGTCGCCGCCGCGGGTGAACATAGCGCCATGCACCAACGGAGTCACGTTCTCGGGGGTCACGTTGGCGTGACTCAGCAGCGCATCGATACCGGCATCATAGGCGACTACGCTATCGAACGAACTGGCATGTGAATCGCCGTCGAGCTGAATCAAGATTTTCCGTGACATGATGGTTTTACCTGAGGCGGATGGAGGACATGAGGATGTCCTCGATTAGAGTCTGGTTCAACCGGGATGGGCAAGCAGTCAACCGTTGGAGCGTGAAGCGGGCGTTGGGCGGGCCAGCAACCGCTCGATCTAAAAAGGCCAGCGGAGCCATGAAAAAAACAGCGGAGCCAGAAAAAAGCCGCACAGGACCTTCATCCTGTGCGGCTTTGCGATTCATCGTGATTGGATGGGCGATTTCACTTTGCGTAGCAACCGCCGATCACGGATTAGGAAAGTTCCCAACCTTTGCGTGCGTCGCGTTGCACGAATTGGTTCACTTCGGGAACGTTCGGGCTCATCATTTTCTCGGCGTTCCACTCGATTCGTTTGCCTTCTCCGGCGCGAAGTGCCAAGTTGCCCACGAGGATCGTTTCGGTCAAGCGACCTGCGTAGTCGAAGTTCGCGGTCGTGCCAGGCTCATAATCGCCTTTGACGGTTTGCACAAACTCCCATTTTTGCCGCTCGTCGCCAGCACCCTTGAACGGGATGCGCGGCAGCGATTGTGCGGGTGGCTTGAAGTCGACGAAATCGGCTTTCGGCAATAGTTGATATTCAGCGCCGTAGTCGTCTGGCGAGAACATCGTGCCCTTGGTACCGATCAAGAAAGCACCGCTGGTCTTGCTGCCGCCTTCACGCTGTTGTGCGACACGCTTCTGGAACGCCTCGGGCAATTGCTTGATGACGTCTTCCGATGGCAATTCACCGCCGTCGTACCAGAAGAACTTGCAAGGTGCGAGTCCATTGCGCTCGGCGAATTCGAACATCAGCGTGGAGCTTGCAGGGAAGGTTTCGCCTTCGAAGATGCCGGGGTTCTTGATTGCCGTCACGGCGATCGGGTCGAACAAGTCCAGCGCCTTGACAGGCATGTTGGTCGTGTGACAAGCCATGTCGCCGAGTGCGCCGGTTCCGAAGTCAACCCAACCGCGCCAGTTGAAGCGATGGTACTCGCCCTTCTTGAACGGACGCATTGGTGCAGGGCCGATCCATGCTTCCCAGTTCAAATCTTCTGGAATGGGATCTTCGCCTGCGGGACGTCCCTTGCCTTGCGGCCAAACGGGACGGTTTGTCCAAACATGGACTTCCTTGACATCGCCAATCGCTCCACTTTGCAGCACTTCGATCGATTCACGGAATCCATCTGCCGAGGTGCCTTGGTTGCCCATCTGGGTGATCACGCCGGTCTTGGCCGCGGTTTCACGCATCATCCGCGCTTCGGAGATCGACCATGTCAGTGGCTTCTGGCAATACACATGCTTGCCCATGTTCATCGCGCGGATCGCAGCAACCGCGTGAGTATGGTCGGGCGTGCTGACGGTGACGATGTCGACCTTGTCGCCGAGCTCCTCAAGCATTTCGCGGAAGTCGGTGTATTGTTTTGCATCGCGGAACTCGCGTCCCTTCTTCTTCAATGTGCCGCCGTCGGTATCGCAAAGGCCGACGATGTTGACACCTTGTTCGCCAATGTGGCTGGTGTCGCTACTACCCTTGCCGCCGACACCGATACAGGCGGCCGAAAGTCCCTGCAGTGCAGAGTCTTTCCCGTAACTGATGCGAGAGGTACCCGACCAGAACCCCACGCCGGCGGTCAGCGCGGCACTCTGGCCAATGAAGTTACGACGTGTTGTTTTCTTGCTCATCAAAAGTCCTTGGAGGAGGGAATTCAAGATTGGAACGGGGAAACGAGCGGGGGCGCAAACGCCCCAATACAATAACAAGGGTGGGGCAAATAGGCAATCAAAGATGAAACTCCATTTTGCAGCGTATTCAGCAGATTGCCATAATTTAGTCAACCGTTTAGGATTTTCCCCAATGCGATCGGGTTGGTGTCACGGTTTCTGAGGAATGTAGTTCCTGGAGTTCGAAATCATCTAACCCACGCTGGACTGGTAAGCCCAAGATCAGCTTTAACGCTAAGCTCAAAGCCTTTACTTCGTGTCCCCTCCGTCAAACAGTAGCTGTTATGTCCCGAACCCCTTCCCTCGTCCGTCGCGTCTCCCCACTCGTTTCGGGTGGGCTTGGCGTCATTTTCGTGCTTGCTTTGGTCAGCGGATGTGACAAATCGAAGCCCGCCAACGATACGGCCAAGGCACCCCCCGTCGCGGCGTCGGCGAACGACTCCTCGGCGGCAACTGCGGACAATCCCAGCGACGTGGCGGCCCTTGTCGACGCCGGTTACCTGTTGCAAAAAAATAGTGCCGGTAACGTTGTTGAGCTTTCGGTATCGAGTGACACCAGCATTGCCGAATCGCTGAAACACCTTTCCGGCGTTCCCAACGTCGAGATCGCGGTCTTTAACGGCCCCGGGGTTACCGATGAAGGGATGGCGGCCCTCGAAGCCTTCAAGAAACTGAAGCGTTTGACGTTGACCGATTCGGCGATCAGCGACGCCACGCTCGAGTCGGTCGGGAAATTAGAAACCATTGAAGCCTTGTTCCTGCGCCGCACCGGAGTCACCGGCGAAGGGTTGGCCCATCTCACTTCACTCCCCAAATTGCGTGCCATCGACCTTCGCAACACCAACATCGCCGATGCGGGGATGGACTCGTTGGCCATGATCAAGTCGCTCGTCGACATTCAGCTTGAGAAGTCCAAAATTACCGATGCCGGCGTCGCCAAGCTCGCTGGACTATCGCTGAAGTCGTTCAATGCCAACTATTGCACTTCGATCAGTAATATTTCGCTCGAGGTGCTCGGCAAGATGAAGTCGCTTGAGTCCATTCAATTGGACTATACGATGATCGACGACGAGGGAATGCCTGCGATTTCAGGACTCTCGAAACTGAAGCGGCTTCGCATTCGCGGTGCCGATGTCACCGGTGAAGGGTTGAAGTCGATCGCCAAATTAAAAACACTCCAGCGTATGGAGTTGCGGGACACTTCGGTCGACGATGAAGGGATGCAGATCATCAGCGAGTTGCCCAACATCAACTTCCTCGATATCAGCGAATGTCGTTTGGTCAGCTCCGACGGACTAAAGACGATCGGCAAACTCACCAAGCTGGTCTACCTTGGTCTCTGGGAAACCAAACTTGACGATGACGCGTTAAACGCCTTCGGCAATCTTACCGCTTTGACCGAATTGAATCTGATGTCCACCAAGGCAAGTGATGAATCGGTCGATACGTTGTTGAAGCTAACGAATCTTGAGCGTTTGAATGTGGCCGGGACGCGGTTCAGCAACGATGGTTTCCGCAAAATCGCTGCGTTACCAAAGTTGAAGTACTTGAACGTCGCAAACACCGATATTGGTTACGAAGTGATCGCCGAATTGGCGGAGAAGCACACGAATCTGAAGGTCGCCGAAAGCGAACACGAATAAGGCTCAGCTCAGGGGCGATTACAACCGTTTGTGCTGCGTGCTCGCTTTCCTGCATCAAGCTCAGGAACATTTCTGGCGAGCGAGTCGCGGTTTACCCCGGATTGCCCCGGACGATGTTGTAGCAGTGTTCATGCTGGTCTAGTTTTTTTATTCATTTGTGAAGGAAACCAGGATGGGTTTGGGAATCGCAGTCCGCGCATTTTCGGCGGCGCTGTTTAACAAGCAATCTTCAGATCGCATTCGCCAAGCGCTTGAGCCGGCAAACGCTGCGGATGCGGCCCCTGCGGGTCTGCCGTCACCACCGGCGGCCACCAAACCGGCGGCCACCAAACCGGCGGCTACCAAACCGGGGGTCAAGGAAACGCCGAGTCCAGCGGTTCCCACACGCAGCGACGCGGTGACGTTGTTGTCGGCGCTTCAGCGAGAAGCTCGTTTTGTCGATCTGGTTCAAGAGGACTTGAGCAAGTTCGGCGATGCACAAGTCGGTGCGGCGGCACGCCCCTGTTTACAGCAATGTGCCTCGACGTTGGCGCGGTTCTTCGATTTGGTTCCCGTTAGTGATGCGGGCGAAGGGGGGACCGTCGAAGTCGGCGAGGGTGGTTCGCCCGAGCGATTTCAATGGATTGGCGAAGGATCGGCCACGACGGGAAAGTTGATTCATCATGGTTGGCTGGCCTCGAAGGTCGAGTTACCCCAGTACAGCGGTAGTGATCGCGATGCCAACGTCGTCGCACCGGCTCAAGTCCAACGTTAGCAGAAACATCACTTCCGGCGGCGTCATAGCACCATGCCAAGGCTCGTATTGGAACGGTCGATCGCCGCCGGGGCGCATGCCGCTTCGCTAGAGCACTGCTTCGCTAGCGTCTCGACTTGTGCCTTCAAACCGTCCATCCTCGAAATCCTTTGCGGCGGCGTTCACGATCGCCGCTTTCACCGCAGTGAACGGAACGCCGTGGACCCGATCGATGACCATTGGGTCCAACGGGCGAAACCTCCTTTTCTCAAGACCTCTCGTTTATGAACTCGCGCTACAGTATCGGTATCGACCTGGGGACGACCAACTCGGTCGTCGCTTTTTGCCCCTTGGATGCTCCCGAAGATCTTCAACTGATGAAGATCCCACAGGTGATTCAGCCAGGGCAAATGGAGTCGCGTGATTCGTTACCCTCGTTTCTGTATTTACCACGAGAATCCGAACTCGATGCTTTAAGAACGGCGTACAATCCTGATCCTGCGGGCGGAGTCGTTGGCGTGTACGCGCGTGCTCAAGCCGCAGAAAACCCGCAACGAGTCGTCGTGGCGGCCAAAAGTTGGCTCTGTCACAGCGGGGTGGGGCGAACCGATGCGATTCTGCCATGGCAATCGCCCGCGGAGGTCGCCAAGGTGTCGGCCTACGATTGCACCGTCCGTTTCTTGACCTATCTCGTCGCGGTGTGGAACGAACAACATGCCGACGATCCCCTAGGGGATCAACAAGTCGTGTTGACGGTGCCGGCATCGTTTGCACCGGCGGCCCGTGAGTTGACGCGTCAAGCCGCGATCGAAGCCGGTTTGCCCTCCTCGTTTGTGCTGCTCGAAGAACCTCAAGCGGCGGTCTATCGTTGGTTATCCGCCAAGGGCGACGGGTGGCGTCAATCGCTTCAAGCGGGCGACGTGATGTTGGTCGTGGATGTCGGCGGCGGAACCACCGACCTGACACTCGTGTCGGTGTCACAAACCGATGGCGAATTGAATCTCGAACGTTTGGCCGTTGGGAATCATTTGCTACTCGGCGGCGATAATATGGACCTGGCGCTTGCCCATTTCGTCAGCAGCAAGTTTGCCGAAGCAGGGCACGAACTCGATCCTTGGCAAAGTGTCTCCCTGTGGCATGCTTGTCGTGATGCCAAAGAACAAATGCTCGCAGCCAATGGGCCCGACCAGCAAACCATTTCGGTGTTGGGACGGGGGAGTTCGTTGATCGGCGGGACGGTTTCCGCTGAGATCAGCAAACAGGAAACAAGCGACTTGATCATCGAAGGCTTCTTTCCAAAATGTTCGGTTTCGGATCGGCCTCAACCCAACGCGGCATCGGGGTTCCAAGACATTGGCTTGCCGTATGAAGCCGACGCGGCGATCACCAAACACGTCGCTGCTTTTTTGGCAGACCAAGCGGGGCTAGCCGACCAAGGTGGCGACGGTTCGGAAACGAAAATCAAGCCAACCCATGTGCTCTTTAATGGAGGAGTGTTTCGCAGCGAACCCCTTCGCGCCCGGATGCTCAATACGATCAACACGTGGTGTGAAAGCGATCTCAATGTCCTTGGTGGACTAGAGGATTTGGACACCTCGGTGTCGATGGGGGCGGCCTATTACGGATACAGCAAACACAGCGGCGGGATTCGTATTCGCGGTGGCACGGCGCGGTCCTATTACGTTGGTATTGAAACCGCTGGCTTGGCGATTCCCGGTGTCCCGCGACCGCTGCGCGCCTTGTGCGTCGCGGCAAAAGGGATGGAAGAGGGAACGCAGTCCGAAGTACCCAGCGATGAAGTTGGCATCGTCGTCGGGAAACCGGCTCAGTTTCGCTTCTTCAGTTCCCCGGTTCGCTCGGATGACAACGTGGGCACAAAACTTGATCGTTGGAGCAAGAGCGAACTGATCGAGATTGAACCCATCACCGTCCATCTGACCTCGGAATCGACTCAAGGCGAGGCGTTCATCCCCGTTAAATTCGTCAGCAGCGTGACCGAACTAGGCATGTTTGAATTGTGGTGTCACAGTACCCGCGGTGATGAAAAATGGAAGATGGAGTTCAACACGCGTGAGACGACCGAGTAAGCTTACGGGCGGTTGATTTGCTAACCTGTCGTAACCGGGGTAACGATCTTATGTTACCGATAGACCCGCGATTCAATCAACGACTCTTCTGCGATGGATTGGGAACGATCGATTGCGTTCGAACTCCCTCGATGCCGAGGCCCTTCTTAAACGTGGATCACGAACGTGTCGAACTCGAATCCTTTCTCTGAAACCTACGCTTACGACCCCATCACGCCGCAGCCAACGTCGACGAAACGCGTGTTAGTCGTCTTGGCGGTGGTGGCGTTTCTGTTTGCACTGCTGTGTGCGGGAATCCTCAGCGTCGCGTACGTATCGGTACAACGGATGGCAAGTCCTGCCGCCGATTTCGAACTGGACGAACGCCGCGATGCATTTGCCCAAGACGAAGTCGACTTCAATCAATCACTTGATCGGTTCGTCGGCGTCAACGCCCATGTCCCCGACGTGATGGATCCGGAGATTCAAGATTTCCTTGACGCCAGTATCGAGTCGCTTGAAAACGGAGCGGAGGTTCCGTTTAGCTTGCCCCTGTTTATTGAAGCGGTGGCCAAGAGCGAACAGAGTCACGGTGCGTTGGGGATCATCAACCGTTTGTCACTTCGCAATTGGTTGACGCAGTACCAGCCGAGTCCGGACGCGATCAACCGCAATGTTCGAGTCTTAAATACACGCTACGATGCCACGAAGAAACTAGCCGTGCTGGATATGCTCAACTATTCCGCGGGTAGCCAAGCCGAGTCCATTCAATGGTTTTTGGTCAAAGAACCATCGGGATGGAAGCTCTATGATTGGCAACGCTTAGAGTTTGGACGCCGAATGTCGGACGAGTATGCATCGTACTTGCGCGGCGCTGCGCCATTGGACGACGGCTACGACACTGCGCTGGCAAAACTCAATGAAGCGGAAATCGAGTGGTATGACGGCGAAGTCCAAAAGGCAAAGCGTGAGATGCGGCGAGCGGTCAAGCATCGCATGTTGCCGCAGGATCGTCCTTCGTTCCTGCTTCAGGCCGCGTACACATGGATGCGGCTGGAGCAGTACGACGATGCGATCGAGGTGCTCAAGCAAATCCAAGAACCCGATTCGCTATGGGGAGTGTGGCCCTCGTTGGCGATTTGTTATACGAACCTTGGCGACATCGACGAAGCGCAGTTGGCACTTCAGAAAGCCCAGCAGCAATCTCCCAATCATCCCAATGGATTTTGGATCGCTTCGTTGATCCATGACCACTTGGACCGTGATGACGAAGCAGCGGTCGCCGTGCTCAGGGCCTTGAAAATATGTCCCCGCGATCCTGATATGTTTTATTCCGTGCTGCGTCGTCGCCGCGTTGAGGACTTGCCGCCATTGTTGGAAATCGTGATCGACAACCATGACGAACTTCAATGGACGTCATTGCTGAACCACGCATCGAGCTCATCCCAGGCGTGGGGGCAAGGCTTGGTCGAGGAACTCAAACGACACCCAAATTCGCCGCTGGGGCTGGTGGAAATCGCCCAAGGTAAGCTTGACTGGCGGAACGAAGAGTTCAACGCCGCAGCCCAGCACTTCTTGGCGAGTGAAGCGGTTGCGGAAACGGAGTTTATTAAATCGATTGCGCGGGACAATCTCCTCGAAGTTCGCTTGGCCGACAATCAATTTGACGCCTTGTTCACAGATGCGAGCGACCCCGATTTGCTCCTACGTGATCTCGTGCTACGGGCCTTTGAAGATGAACTTTATTGTGATGCGGAGAAACTATTGGCCGCGCTCGATCACCATGCCAAGAATGCGAATTCAGCATGGGACGAGGCACTCAAAGGATGGGCATTACACTCCATCGGTGACTGGGACAAATCGATCCCACGATTCGATGCCTTCCTGGCTTGGCGCGAGCAACAAGCCACTCGTTCCGCGGATGCCCCGAATGAGTCGCTCGATGCAACCGGCGGTGCTGCGGAAGAGAACCCGTCGGCTGAGGAAGATGGATGGCTTGATGACACCGCAGCATACTATCTTTGCGACGCGCTGCTTGAACTGGGGCGCGCGAGCGAAGTTGTCGAACGTTGGCCCGATGACCTATGGAAACACGATCAAGTGGGCGATTTTCTGTTACAGGATCACCATGCCAGCAAGGTAGCTGCTTTTTTACAATCCACCGAGGACAACGTTTCCGATTCGCTTCGAATTCAACGTTGGCGGGCCCAGGCCCACCAGGCGATGTTGCGAGGGGAGACGGAACAGGTCGATTCGATGCATCTCGCTGCCATTGAGTTGGCAAGATCCGTGTACGGCGCTGACGACAATTACTTTACCTACAAACTCGTGCGTGAACGGGCCCGAGACTTAGTTCGCAACCGAACCCTCCGCGATCCAGAGAGTGTCAATCGTGACAATCTAGGCGATGACGCTTTGCACCCAATTTTGGTGCACGCGGCAATCCGTGAAGCGATACGCTTGGGCGACAACCAGCAACTTGCACTTTGGCGAACCATAATCGATGAAGCGGAGATGGAGCCCTCCGACGGCGATGCCGCTTTGCACTATGAATTGGGGGACTACTATCGATCTTTGGATGAGATGGATCAAGCGATTCGGGCGTACCAAGTGTGTCTCCAACACGCTGACGAAGCTTGGTGGAACAGGACGCGGTGCATCCAAGGGGCGGCGTATGCGATGCTCGAGGCTGGAAACGTGGATGCCGCGAAACAGTGGTTCGCGACAAACCCCATTCCCAATAGCAATGTCGAGTCGGAAGCGTTGATCGATCTCGCCACCGGCAACGTGGACTCGTTGACCCGTCATCTCGAGGATGCCGGTAAAATCAACGCGACCGATTGGTTGAACCAACACCTTGAAGCCGCGACGTCGCTCAACCAGCTCGAGCAACCCAGGTTTCGATCGCTGTTGGAAACCTATCCGCTGGAGATTCCGTCTCTCTCGCCTCCGGCATCGGGATTCCTAATACAGAGGGAAGCGGGGCCATTGGATCCCCAGCAAATCAGCACGCAATTGCAAGGCTTGTTCGGCGAGCGGTTTGAGTTCGTGGCGGTCGAGAACGACGCGAAAGAGCCCGATTCGAGCGACGACGATATGCAAGCCTATTTGTTTCGATCGGAAAGGGGGCAACGCATTTTATTCAGCTCGGGCAAGCCGCAATACCGCGTCGATGGCGTTTCCCGGTGGCTTGCCGAGCGTTTGAATGCTCCGGTTGAGCGGACGACGGTCGCGATTTTGGACCACCGTCCCCATCCTAAACGACGTTTGTTTCGCATCGCCGAGGAACGAGCCGATGCGGACGCGATCGCGTTCAGCGGCTCGGGTGAAACGCGTATCTGGAGCGGCCCAGAGTTAGAACGTCGGTTAACCTGGAACGATCGAAAGCCGATCTCGCCCGCCGCAATGCAGCCCGCTCTCGAAGAGATGCCGCGTCCAGATGCGGTTCCCATTGAAACTCAATATGTTGAGATTGAGCGATGGGACAGCCAGTTGAAGGAGGCCGGCGGCAGTTTGAATGTGACGTTGACGCTCGCGGTGGGTAACACGCGCGAGCGGATCGCTTGCGAGTTATTCAAGGTCGATCCAGAGGAGTACGACCTGTACATCCGGCCGCAACGCGACAGCGTGCTGATACCGATCGTCAAAGCGGGTACGGCCTACACGTGCGGACCGAGTTTGTTGTCATTGTAACCCAATACCGCTGTTTTGAAGTTGCGTGTTTGTATGGCGGGGCAAAGCCTCGGGAGGTTTGCCTAGCCAGGCCCGTGGGGCTAGGCACGGCAACTTCACCTCGCATTGACGGCGACTTACTTAGGCTGCAATTCCTTAGGTTGCAGTTCGGCTTGACGCTTTAGAATCGCTTGCTGCAGTTCGCCCATGTTGGCTTGCACCCGTTGCATTCCAATTTGAGCCCCGGCGGCAGAAAGCGTCGGCAGTTTCTCGATCGCTTTCTTGCCCACGGGCGTGCTGTAGAAAGCGGTTAGCTCTTTGATTTCGGGCTCGGTGAACTCGTTCTTATACAGTTTCACCAACTCGGGCTTGAGCGATTGAAAGGAGAGATGTTTATGAAGAAACGCTTGCATCACATCCTTAAAGGCCGCCATTTGGGGTTGCTGCTGAATCTGCATCGACAACATCTGGTCGACCATTTGCTCGGTCGTGTCCTTCAAGTTCATCGCTTCAAGCAACGCTTCGACGGCAAGCGTGTGGGAATCCTGTTCGACTTCCGCTTCTTCGCTGGCCGCTGTTTCGTTGGCCGCTTCTTCGCTGGCCGCTGAATCCGTTTTCACCGCCTCGGCGACCGGGGGTGTTTCTTGAGCGTAGACTTGGCCACCCGCCGCTAGGGCCGCTAGGCATGTGGCGGACATGAAACCGAACAAGATGGCGGGACGCAAACAGACTTTCATCGATAGCTCTACGATACGATTTGGACACTGGGTTCCGGTGGCATCGATGCCACCAGATGAAGAAGCCATTGTATCGCAACGGTCCGCCTAACGGGGGCGAAAACTAGTTGACGTCGTATTGGATTCCAGGCGGAACCAAACTGTAAATGCCATTGGTAAACACCTGTTGAACCCAATTGTCGAATCGCACAATCGAGCGTTCTGGAATAATGATCACGTCGCCGTCGCGAACCCAGATCTCGTCGGCCGGGGTGGGGCGTTTTCCGTACACTGCAGCCTGCAGGTCGAGCATGGTCGAAATCATCCGCCAATCCTCGGCACGACGGAAAATCACCACTTGGCGGAGGTTTCCACCGGGTAAATGGCCTCCGGCCGAGGCGATCGCTCCAAGCACGGTCGTCGGACCGTCGAGCTGGATGCGGTTTGGATTACCAACCTGACCGAGCACGTGGACGAAGTGGGGAGCCTGGGCGGCTAAGACTGGTTCGACGTCGAGTCCGACGACGATCTCGCGATAACGGAGATTGATTTCTTTCTTTAATTCGTTCAACGAAAATCCTTGCACACAAACTTCGCCAATCCCCGGCAAACGGATTTTCCCGTCGGGCATCACGGTGACCGTGGCCGATTGTTGGCTAAAGCCACTGAGACCTCCGACCGCGGCGCGAATGTCTTCGGCGAGCGTGTTCGTTCGAACCGGCGTTACGTCGATTGCCGGTTTGGGATAGTACTTCATGTAGCGGTCATTTAGCACTTCACGCAGTTGATCGACCGTCATGCCGGTGACTCGAATTTGCCCGAGCAAACGAACCGAGATGGTTCCATCAGGCTGAATCACCAAGCCGTTCTCAAGCGTTCCGCGGTTCAATTCGGCATCCGCGAGCGACTCGATCAAAATCGAATCACCAGGCGTCAACCGGTAGAGGCCGGACGACTGAGAACGTGTGACTAAGTAGAAGGCTTGAATTTGATCGCCGGGACGCAAGCGATATTCACCAAGGTGCGATAATCGCGACGGGCCCGCGTACTCACCAGGGCCATAGGCGTCAAACGGCATTCGCCGCATGTCGTCCCACCTCGCTTCGGCACCGTTCCCATCACGGCAATCGACGCCCATCATGCACTTGCGACATTCTCCGCGACAGGGATAGCCACCGGGAACATTCCGGCAACCACAATCGCTCGATTGCGGCTCGACCTCGGCGGCCAACAAATTCCTTTCACGCGATGTATCGGCTTCGATCACCGACACCCCTGCGTCAAGGTCTTGAGCGTGGGCGGTGATTGAGAACACCGCAACCATCCCCGTGATCAGCAAATAAAGCATGCCGATGCGATGGTTTTGTTGCCGAGTGATTTCGTGCATGTTCATGGTAGAAGCGTGAGATCGTAGCATTTCAAAATGACCGTTTTGCGAAGCGTGTATTTTCCGGGGGCGTGCTACCACAAATTGCGTACCGAGTTCCACGTACGACGCATCATCGATGGTTGGACCTCGACTTCGCCTTGGTTATCCGCAGCGGATGGCGGAATGGGTTGCCGGTTGCTCGACATATCGGTGTAGATCGTGTTGGGACGTGTGGATTCCGCGGCCTGGTTCGACGTGCGATCGAGTCTTGCCGATGCGACGGTCGCGGGCACGCGGTTACCGGTTTGCGGAGGGCCCGTATTCGCAGGCATCACCGAATTGGAAACCGCCGCAAACTCGGCGGGGCTAAGTTGGATTACCTCAGGGAGTCGAATGCGTGTGGGATATCCGGTCGTCGGATAGTTCGCCAGTTGCAGTTCGGCTTGAATTTTCGCGGCCTGTTCGTTCTGGCCCAGTTGCTGCAGAACTTTCCAAAGCGTTGCTTGCGTTGGGTGATCGTTTTGGATCGCAAGGGAATGTTCCAAGACCCGACGCGCCTCGACCAACATTCCAACTCGGGCTAGCTGCGTGCCGAGATTCGTGGCCAACGTCGCGTTCTGGGGTTGCCCCTCGAGGGCGGCGCGGCGGAGACAAAGTGACGTGCTACTGGGAAGCGTGCTGGGGTCGTTACGGCTCAGGTAGATGGCTGCCAAGAGATCCATTGCTTCGGCTGCCTGGACGCTGGCGCCGGCTAGTTTCGCAAACGTTCGTCTCGCTTCATCGAGATAAGCCTCAATCGCCTTGGTCGATGACATGCCTTCGAGGTCGACATCATTCAGCGTTTTGGTGCGATGCGAGCGAACGATGGTGCTCATCTCAATCTGGCTAGCCGAAGTCGACTGTTCGGCAAAGTCACGAACTTCCATCAAAGCGGCCCGTGCTTGTTGCAAATCGAGCAACGGATCGCGGTCATCACCGAGTTCATGGGACGCTTCACGCTTGGCAATCTGGATCCCTTCGACCGCCTGCGTCAATGCAGCCCAGGTCGAGGTCTCGGCGGATAACCAAGCCTTGACGCGAAATTCATGCGACGCTTGATCGAGTAACTCACGGCATTTCAGCTGTGACTCCATCGAAGTGGTGTAGGGCAACGTGCTCGCAGACTTCACACGCTGCGAAGGTAACAACGGCAGGCTCGATGGCTGCGAATTGGAAACCGGAGTGACCCGATTGTCCATCGACGGATGACGGGCAAGTTTGGCTGGGATCGTTGCATTCGTGGCGAACCCATCGTGACTCGATTCAACCGCAGTACGATTGAACACAAAGGATGCATTGGCGGATGTCTTCGCGGTGCCCGCACGCTTGGGCTCACGCTCGATCATGTTTTCGGAAGTCAGGCTGTCTTTGGAGGGGGGCGTGTTTTCGGCTAAGACCAATTGAATGACATCGCCGGCCTCTTCGGTTTGAGAGAGCGCAGTCGAATCGACGCCATTCTCCTTTGTTGGTGCTGCACGACTGAACTCGCTCGATTCCGGGCTCGAGCTGGCGTTTTGATTGGCTTGCCGATGCGGTGCATTCGCCGGTGGCAACGAAACGCTCGATTGACGATAAGCCATCCAGCGATCGGCGATCACCAATGTGCAAAGCAGGACACACAACACAAGCACCGAAATTCTCGCCGGCGCAGTGCGTTGGCGACTCGCGTTGACGCAAGATGAGTCGATTTTCACGTGCTTGATTCCGTGCATTTCAAAGAAACCGTCGTAAGGTCGAGGTCGGCCAGATTGGGGAGAGGCAATCACGCGATCGTCCGAGCATTCGCTACGATCTGATCCCCAGGTTCAAATCGGATAATCGGAACAGCCGCTGCCTGTCAAAGTGGCCCAGCGGAGGTGCAACCAAGCAAATGTCTTGGCAAATCCGGAATAACCGTCACGGTTTGACACGCGGGGGGGGGATAGACGAGTTTCACGGGCACAACCTCGTCCTGTGGGACGCCATCGCCGCGCCGCGTTATGCGACGTCCACGACATCGGCACTCAACCCTCGCGACGGTTGCGAAGGGGGCAACGCTCGTTCCTGAACGCTCGTTCCTGATTGTGCGAACGACGGCCTACCGACGAGAGAGTGGGGCGCTTTTTTATCGGGTGGGGGACCTTGGTCCCAAAGAGGTGTTGTCCTTGCGGGCTCTGCTACGGACTCTGGCTGCTTTACTGAGGAATGCGCGACATGTCGATCTTCTTTTTTTCCCAGTAGATGCCGTCAGCACGTTGTTCCAAGATGCGATGGGCACTCCCCGTGGCCAAGCCCCGTTCGTTCTTAGGCAACCATGCACGGAGCCTGTGGACCACGCTTGCAAACTCAGCCCGCCCCGCTTCGGATGCCAGCAAATTGTCGAATTCATTGGGATCCTGTGCGACATCGTAAAGCTCTTCGCCGCCGTCGAGGTAGCGAATATAGCGCCATCGCGTGTCACAGACACTATGATTGCCAGCATTGTGGGTACAGATCGCGGGGCGGTCACGCGGGGTGGTTGGATCGCTGAGTTGCGGTTCCAAGCTGATCCCTTGAACGCCATTTGGACGAGGCAGCCCAGCCAAGGAGGCTAGCGTCGGATAGAGATCCAATAATTCCGCCGGTTGGTTGCACTTTACATTCGCCGCGATGCCAGGCCCAGCGAAGATCAGCGGCACGCGTGTGGAACGAGCCCACAACGAATTTTTGCCGGAGATCGATTTTTCGCCGAGGTGGTAACCGTGATCGCTCCACAAGACAACGATGGTGTTGTCGGCGTAGGGTGAATTCTCTAACGCATCGAGAACGCGGCCGACTTGGCTGTCGACAAAACTGATCGAAGCCAAATAGGCACGGACAAGCGGCCGCAGCTGATCGTTCGCTGCGAGCCAATCGGTACGTGGTTCGGGGAGATTCCAGTGGAGGTACCAGGATGACTTTGGTGTGTCGCTGCGATCTCCGCTGGGCATCGGCGGCATCGTCAGGGAGTCTTCGGGATACAGGTCAAACCATTTTTGCGTTGCATAGCATGGCACGTGAGGCAAGAAGAAGCCGACCGACAGAAAAAAAGGTTTTTCCTCCTGCATTGATTCAATTTGCTGCACCGCCCAAGAGGCCACCTGCCAATCGCCTTTGTCTTGATCTCGATGCGGGAAGGTCCCCCAATCCATCAGTGGATGGTTGCCATTGGGGGTGGGCGGGATCAATTTTTGCTCGGGCTTGGCGCCGACGCTGGCGTTGGGGCCCCAAACATCACACTCTTGCGGTGCCTTTCCATTGCGACCATACGCGCCATGAAAAATTTTGCCCCCGATCAGAGTATGGTAGCCGTGTTGATGAAAGTATTGTGGCAACGTCACATGAGCCTTGAACTCCGGTAAGGTGCGAAACCACGGCGCCAATCCATAGACCCCCGTCGAGGTCGGCCGCAAACCGGTCATGATCGAAGTTCGACTGGGATTGCATAGGGGAGCTTGGCAATGCGCGTTCGTAAACGTGACGGCGCGGTGGGCCAACTTTGCCAGCGCCGGTGTTTTCACGTCAGGGTGTCCTTCGAGAGGCTCGACCCAATCGTTCAAATCGTCGATGGCAATCATCAAAATATTAGGTCGATCGGGCGTCGGTTCTGCGGCGATCGACACTGACATCGTGACCCACAGCGCGGTCGAGAAGAAGACCAAGTTCGGGCGTGCAATCATGATAGCATGGGGTCGAAGTAACGAAGTAACGAAGTAACGAAGTAGAGATTTGAGGGCTGCGATAATGCGCGTTGGAAGTGCATGCCGCCCAAGACCATTGTACGCGGGCGTCCAATGGCGGTTTGGAGGGGGGGATTCAAGCGAAGCTCGATTCCCCCACCCTGCTCGAGTGACTATTCGGCTGAGAATTTGAATGTCGTGGTCGTCCGATACTCATCCCCAGGCGAGAGAATCGTTGACGGGAACGCCGGTTGGTTAGGGCTATCGGGGTAGTGCTGAGTTTCGAGACAGAGCCCGCTTCGTTGGACGTAGGGCTTGCCCGATTTTCCGATCAAACGACCATCAAGAAAGTTGCCGCTGTAGAATTGCAGGCCCGGTTCGGTGGTGAAGACTTCAAGTTGGCGTCCCGAAGCCGGGTCTTTCAATCGAGCGGCGAGCGTCATCGCGTTAGGGTCGGCACCTTTGGCTAAGACAAAATTGTGATCGTAGCCGAGACCGATTTTCAATTGTTCGTTCTCCGTCGAAATATCCCGTCCAATCGGTTTGGACGCACTAAAGTCAAACGGGGTGCCCCCGACGTCGGCCAATTCGCCCGTCGGAATCATGCTTTCATCGATGGGCGTGTATTGCTTTGCGTTGATCATCAATTCGTGATCAAGAATCGTCCCATTACCTTCGCCCCGCAGATTGAAGTAGGTGTGCTGAGTGAGGTTGACTGGAGTCTTTTTGTCCGTGGTCGCAACGTAGTCGATCACCAACTCATTGGCATTGGTCAGTTTGTAGTCGACTTTCAGGTTCAAGTTGCCTGGGTAACCTTCTTCACGGTCCTTGGCGGTGTAGTGCAACTCGACGCCGCACCAACCATCGCCTTCGATGGGCTTGGCATCCCAAACCACTTTGTCGAAGCCGATCGCTCCGCCGTGTAGATGATTTGCGCCGTTGTTAACGGCCAACGGATACGTTTCACCATCAATCGTGAATTTTCCTTTGGCGATCCGGTTTGCATAGCGTCCGACGACGGCGCCAAAGTAAGGCTTGTCCACCGCGTTGATATAGTCTTCAACACGGTGATACCCCAACGCGACATCCGCGAACTTACCCTCGCGGTCGGGAACGAGGATGGAGGTAATGATCGCCCCATAGTTAGTCACCGTGACGGTCATGCCTGCTTCGTTTTTCAACGTGTAAAGCTTGATGGAGTCAAAGTCGCCAACCGTCACGCCTGCACGCATTGGAGTCGGTGCAAGCGTGTGTAAGCCGATCGTGAACGCGGCAAAGATCAGGAAAGATTGTAAGTTCATCGGATGTGCCTATTCTTTCAAAACCAGCTACTTGGTAGATCAGCGAAGGGGGGGCTAAGTTGAACGCAGGTATTCCTGTTTCGATTGTAAATCAAATCTCAATGACTGCATCACTTTAAATGATGCGTGGATAGCGCCAGCGTTTGTAATGAACCACGCGGCATTTCTCGTTTCGACGCTATCACATTGCCGCTCGTTATGAGCGTGGAAGCAGGACGCTAAAGTCAGCAAACGTGGTGTAGATCGCGATCACAATCACAATTAAGGCAATTCCCGCTGGGGTCGCGTAACGCCACGGTGTCATATTCACCGCACCAACGTCTTGTTGCGTGAACTCGGTCTCGCGGGGATGAACCTCACCGATCACCAACATCAAAACGACCAACCAGGCGAACACCATGCCGAGGAAGTGAAAATCGTGGACCGATGCAACGATCGCATCAAACGGGCTGACGAAGTAACCGACCGCAATGACCACGAATCCGGCAATTAAACCGATCTTGGCGGCAATCGCGGGAACCCGCCGGGTCAACATGCCGACGATCACGACCGCAAAGATGGGAATGAAATACATCCCGTTCATTTTTTGCAGATACCCGAAGATGCTGGTCGTTTGAGCGAGCAAGGGGGCGAGCGTCATCGCCACAATGGCGACGATCCAGCCAAACCATTTTCCCGAGCGAACGATCGTCGCTTCGGATGCATCCGGTTTGGCGACACTTTTGTACAACCCGAGACTAAACAGTGTGCACGCACTGTTGAGCGCAGAGTTAAAGCTGGAAAGAATTGCACCGATCATCACGGCAGCAAAGAATCCCGTTAACGGCCCCGGCAGCACTCGATTGACCAGCAACCCATACGCCTTGTCCGCCTTGATGTCCTCGCCCGCAAACATCGAATAAGCGATCATCCCAGGAACCACAAGGTACAAAGGCCCAAGCAACTTAAAGGCTCCCGTTAGAAGCACTCCCTTCTGACCTTCGGCCAAACTGCTCGCACCGAATGTCCGCTGGATGATCTGTTGGTTCGTGGTCCAATAAAACAGGTTGAGCAGAAAAATCCCGGCGAAAATCGATCCGAAGGGGACCGATGAAGCATTGCTGCCCACGGAATTGAAACGATCTTTCTGGTCGGAGTAAAGCAAATCGGCACCCGCGAACACTCCCGCTCCATCCCCCAGGATATTCAACGCGTAATAAGTGATCAGCAATCCACCGACGAGCAAACCGATGCCATTGAGCGTGTCGGACACGGCCACGGTTCGCAGTCCACCGAACAAGGCATAGATCGAGCCGATGATCCCAACAAGCCAAACGATAAGCACCAACGAAAGCGTCTCTCGATCGACATTGAGTGTCTCCGGCAGCGATCCGAGCATGCTCGGCACATTCAGGATATCGAGCATCCCGCGAGCACCGGTGTAGAGAATGATTGGCAAGAGAATGCCGACATAGGCCACCAAGAAGATGACGTTGGTGATCACCTGAGTTTGGTGATCAAAACGAATTTCGAGATACTGAGGTACCGTCGCCACGCCGCTTTTCAAAAATCGGGGCAGGAAGAACCACGCCATGAAGACCAACGCGACCACGGCGACGACTTCCCACACCATCACGCACAACCCGTCGGTGAACGCGGCGCCGTTCAATCCGACCATCTGCTCGGTCGAAAGGTTCGTCAACAATAGTGAGCCTGCGATCAGCGGGAATGTGAGGGTGCGACCGCCCAAGAAATATCCTGAACTACTTTGGTGATCGTCTCTGCGAGTCAGCCACCAAGTCAGCACGCCCACGAGCGAGGTAAAGAAGAGAAACCAGAAGATTGTCAGAGCGTCCACCGCTGCCTCGTTGTCGTTTGAAGTGGGAACGCGGCATCCATGTCGCGTCGAACTGTGAAATTGGGAAATGACGATGTTCGGCTGAGGCGAAACTACAGCGCTGCGACATGCGTGGGGGCATCAAGTTTGATTGCTCGCGGGACTCCAAATCGGAATGCCGTCCACGTGAAAACGGCTTCCCCCCACAGCGATGGCAACTTCCGCAATCGTCAACCACGGCGGCGCCGAGGCTCCCGTGGGCTGACACACTTTTAAAAGCGGAGCGTCGATATAGGTTGGATTTGTAATGGAATACGGGACGGGCGGTCTGGGAATGGGCGATCAGGGAATGGGCACCGATGCAACGCCCATCCCTGCGGGGGCGGTCGAGTTCACTTGCTACTTGACGAAGGGGGCGGACGATGCAGGGCTGGTCCTGATCGGATGGGGAATCGGCTTTGCTCGGTAGAATGCATCGCGGATCGATTGCAGGCGGCCACTGTGAGGCCCCTTATTATGGGCGCCCACACGACGTGACACAATAAGCCGATCCTGTTCCTAGTTGAGGAATATTGCCAAAAACGTCCCCGCGTGTTCAAGCCCGCGTGTGCAAGCCCGCGTGTTCAAGGGAATCACTTCCGCAACGCCCGTTTCTCGTCGCTGACGAAAGAACGCATCGCAGGACGACCGAGCCGATCGATTTGCCAAGCGAGCCCCGGGGACCTCCGTGTTCACCCTACACCGTGATGGTGGCGGCGACCGTTCACGAAGCGACTTGAATTCTTTTGCCAGCGGAGTGACCGCGTCGCGCCCGCCGTTCTGAAGGAGCCATCTTGTCTCTTCCTCGGGAAATCACAACCTGAATCGTCAGCGAGGGAGTGAGCCGAAATCGATTGTCCTTCGCTTAAACGCGTTGAATTTGCGTGTTTTCATAACCCGACGCATCAGCGAGGGAATCACGCTCTTGGCTTGGTCCCGCGTTTGCGCGTCGGGTTGTGATTTGCTCTGCGATACGGCGATACTACAACTTCAAAACGGACGTCTTTGGGAGAGGAGACAGGACGCGTCGGAGGCATGAAAGACGTGGAACTTCAAAACGATTGCCACAGGGTCAACGCATGATGTGCCGCTGCGGTGAACTTCGAAACGAACGGTGGAATATTGCCGGGCCAAGCACCCCCGATTGTGGCGGCGCGCCCCACGATCGTCTAACCTAATCCCGTCTCAGATGATTCACCTTAGCGGGATCGTTTGTTTTTATTCTCTGGGTTTGCTTAACGAGATGTCCAGCTTATGTCACGAAAGAAGAATTTCACGATGGTTTACAGCATGCTTTTGGGAGCATCGATCTGTTTACCGATTGTCGGCGCGAACGTAGCCATCGGAGAAGATGCACCGGAGGAAAAACCCTCGATCAAAGCGGTCATGAAAGCTTGCTTCAAAGGCCCGCTCGTCAAAAAGGTTGTCGCTGGAAAGGCGTCCGACGACGAGAAGAAAGAGTTGCATGCGATGCTTGTCGCGATGAGCGAAACGAAGCCACCGCGTGGCAGCGACGAAAGTTGGCAGAAGCTGAACAAGGCGCTGCGCGACGCAAGCGAGAAAATGCTCGACGGTGATGCCGCGGCAGCCAATCTGCTCAACAAAGCAGCGAACTGCAAAGCATGTCACAGCGAGCATAAACCGAAATAATTCGTTGACGAAATGGTGTTTTGCACTCACCGGGGCAGGGACAACGCCTGTCCCGGTGGAGAGTGTTAACAGTCTCTTGGTAAACTCGAACGCTTGTTGCGACGACCGCGTCGTGATTGACGTTCTCGTCTTCACCATCCACTTAATCTTTTGGAGCACTTGCACCCATGACCTCTTTGACTCTTACGCGACGCGGTTTTCTGGCCGCCAGTTCGACGGTGGTAGCCGCAGCGACACTACCCTCGACCGCATTGGCGGCTCCCGCCAGCCGAGCGAAGCTTGGCATTCAGCTTTACTCGCTCCGTGGTTACAGCCTCGAGCAAGCACTTCAACACGCTAAAAACCTCGGTTTTGAGCAAGTGGAGTTTTACAGCGGGATGTTGCCCATCGATACAACGGCGGAAGATATCGCAGCGATAAAATCGAAGGTCGCTGACCTCGGTCTTTCGATTTCTTCTCACGGGGTGAATGGCTTTGGGGGTGACGAAGCTGCCAACCGAAAGGTATTCGAATTTGCCAAGGCGTTGGGGATCCCCACCATTACCGCCGACCCGGCGCCGGAGTCCTTTGACAATCTCGATGAGTTGGTCAAGGAATTCGACCTGCAAGTTGCGATCCACAACCATGGACCTGGGCATCGATACAACAAGGTGGTCGATGTTTTGAATGCGATCCAGGGGCGGGACGAACGCATCGGTGCCTGTGCCGATCTGGGACACTACATTCGCTCGGGAGAGAACGCGACCGATGTGATTCGCTCGCTCAAAGGACGCTTGTACGGAATCCACTTGAAGGATTTTGCCGAGATGAAAAAGAAGGCCAAGGGGGTGATCCTGGGGCAAGGCCATCTCGATGTCGAAGGGGTTTTCTTCGCATTGGACGAAGTGGGCTTTCCCGCGAACGGGGCGCTCTCGCTCGAATACGAAGAGAACCCCAAGAATCCGCTAGCCGAAATCCGCGACTGCGTCACGGTGGCGAAGCAAGCGATGACGAAGGTTGCTGGTTAACGATTCGAAATCGGCATACCCGAACGAACTCGGTTGAGCTCGTTCGGGGCGGGGGGGCCATCGAATCGATTATTCGTCGCCGGATTCTCCGTCCGGTTTGCTGTCGGACTTGCTGTCCTTTTTGGAGGGAGGACGGCGAGGAGTTTTACCGCCTTCTTCTGCGCGGGGTTGTCCTTGGCCCGACATCCGCTCTCGGTTGCGTGGGCCTTTCGCGTCGGGGCCATTTCCATCACGCATTCGCTTCATTGCGGTTAACAGCTCTTCTCGCGAAACCGATTGGTCCGCGTTGCTGTCGATCCGCTCCAAACGTGCTCGCATCGGCTCGGGGATCTCGTCGCCGGTAAGCGCATCGTCGGAGTTGGCGTCCCGCCGCTGGAAAATCATGCGGACGAATCGTTCAGGGTTTTCGCTCGCCTCGGGTGGGACCCCGTCCCGACGCTCACGTTGAGTGGGAGCGTCATCGCCACGTTTGGCTCCTTCGCGATCGGAATCGGGACGGCGCATACGTGGACGATCACCGCGGTCACCCTCGCGGCTACGACCGGGGAAATCTGCTTGCGGACGCAGTTCATCGAACGTCAGTGATCCGTCCTCGTTTTTGTCCAATTTTCGCAGCGCCGCGGATGCGTTGTCGAGTTCTTCCTCGGAGATCGTCCCGTCTGCGTCCGCATCCAAGGCAGCCAGAATTGGCATCCGTTGCATCATCTCTTTAGGAGAAGGTCTACCCGGTCCGCGGTCCCCATCGCCCCGCTCACGCGCGTCTCGATCGCGAGGGCCTCGCCGTTCGCCATCACGCTCACGCGGACCGCGATCCCGGGCCGCCTGTTCGCTGCCGTCTCGTTCGCTGCTGTCTCGATCGCGTGGGGGGTGTGCGTGACCAAACTCGATGCTTGCCAGGCTCAGGGAGCCAGTGATCAAGAGCATCCCGGCAACACGTTTCCAGGGAAAGAAGGGGGGCGTGGTTGTTGTTTCTACACACAACAAGTGTTTCGCTTGAGTCATCAATTACCACCTATAGAAAAGAAGAAATTTGGGGGGCCACTCAAATAAACCCCTGGGATATCGCTGGGTTCCGCGGGAATTCAAATCCAGATGTGAAATGGATCCAGGCCGCGTGTTATGATGGTGCGGACCGATGAACCACGATGACTTTCACGAGATAATTTTCATGCGACAACGATTAACGGCTTTGGCGGTGTTCACCCTAGGCGTGGCTCTTCTCTCGGCTCAGCACAGCTTTGCCGAAGATGGGCCTTTGGTTTACCAAGGTGACAGCGGGATCGGCTCAGGCAAGCATCTCGTTTTTTTAGCGGGGGATCATGAATACCGCAGCGAGGAAGCCTTGCCCGCTCTGGCACGAATCCTGGCCAAACGCCACGGTTTCAAATGCACGGTCCTATTTAATCTCGATCCGAAAACGGGATTCATCTTGCCGGGCAACAGTCACATGCCGCATACCGAGGTGATCGACTCCGCCGATCTGTTGGTTTTCGGGTTACGCTTCCAAAACTTTCCCGCTCCGCAAATGCAACCGATCGTCGATTACCTGAAACGTGGCGGTCCGGTGGTAGGAGTACGAACCAGTACACATGCGTTCAAGATCCCCACGGACTCGCCGTTTGCAAAGTACGATTTCCAGTACAAGGGCGCTGAGATGAAGGGGGGCTTTGGTCGGCAAGTGCTTGGGGAGACTTGGGCCGGTCACTACGGCAAGAATCATGTGATGAGTACGCGTTTGGAAATCGTTCCTGAAAACGCCGACCACCCCATCCTACGTGGGGTCAAAGATCTTTGGGTGCAAGCCGGTGGCTACTGGACCGATCCCGAGGCGAACTGCGTTGTGCTGGCTAACGCCCAACCCCTACAAGGAATGGCTCACGATTCTCCCCCTGCGAAAGACAAACAACCTTGCCCGGGCGCCTGGGTGCGCACCTACCAAAGTGAAAGCGGAACCGCAGGACGTGTCTTCACCACCACCTACTGTGCTTCCGAAGATATCCTTAACGATGGATTTCGCCGGTTGATGATCAATGGATGTTTGTGGGCATTGGGCAGTGAAGACAATATCACCGACGACTTGAATGTCGAGTTTGTGGGGCCCTACGATCCTTCGACGTTTAGCTTTGAAGGGCATCGTAAAAACGTCAAACCGCTCGACCTTTCTGGCTGGGATTCCCCCATCATGCCACGCCGAGAGGACGCCACCGAGGACAAGTAGCCGTCGGCAAAGAAAGCGGCAAGCGTCTCCCCGGATGCCGCGATTGAGCTGGTTTTCGTTTCTAGCAACGTCTTGATCGCTGGGATCACTCACTCGTGAATCCCGGGCGATCGTTGTCGTGTTCAAGGGGGGATGCAAGACACGATCCGCTGCTACAATCGCAGCTAAAACCTCTTACCTCGAATTACGATGGGAATCTGATGAACGGAAAAGACGCGATTCGTTCGGCCATGAAGCTTAGTGACATGGTATTCCGCAGTTACATGAGCGATCTAGACGACGCCGAGATGATGCGGCGTCCCTGTGAAGGGTGCAACCACATCGCTTGGCAAACCGGGCATTTGATTGCTGCGGAAGTCTCGATTCTCAACAGCATTGCACCGGGCGCGGGGGCTGAATTACCCGCGAAGTTCGCAGAAGCCCATTCGAAAGAGACCATCGCTTCGGACGACGCATCCGCGTTCCTCAGCCGTGAAGAATATTTGGCGTTATGGGACAACGTGCGGGCCGCGACGCTGCAGACTCTCGAAGCGATCAGCGAGGAGCAGTTGAATGCCGAATCGCCCGAGCATTTCCGTTCGTTCTGTCCCACCGTTGGCGATGTCTTTCTCTTGATTGGTACGCATCCAATGATGCATGCCGGGCAACTGGTACCCGTTCGCCGCCAGCTGGGAAAACCGGTACTGTTCTAGCCATCGTTTAGTTGAATTCAAGACGTCGTCTACGATGGCGTCTTTCGTTGATGCACGCTTACGGCTCGAGTAATCGAGCAGCAGTGCCTCGTAGCGAAGCGGTTCCTTTTACTACGATGTCCGGTCGTAACAATCGCTCGAGCTGCGCAGCAGACCACCTAAGACCCGCTTGAGGTATCCACCGATGAATTTGTCTCTCCGTATTGCCACATTGCTTTTAGCCGCATTTGCCGGAGCCGGGTTACAGGCCGAGGAAGCGGCGCCGCAGGGCGCACAAACCGCCAATGGCTACAAAGGCATCTGGTTTACGCTGGGGCAATTTTATGGCAAAGGCGAGGGGGATAATGTCTACGCAAAATCATCGCCCACGCCAACGTTCCCATACGGGGACAAGTACTCCGGCGGCTTGGGAACCTATACAGCCAAGCATACGCCGTTGGCCATCTACAGCAGCGAGGTCGACAAGACATTCTTTGTCTATGGCGGAACGACCGGCCCCCAAGAACGTCATCTGTTGTGCATGGTGTCGTACTACGATCACAAGACAAATCAAGTCCCGCGGCCCGTCGTCGTGCACGACAAAAACGGCGTTGATGATCCACACGACAATCCGAGCCTTGCGCTCGACCAAAAGGGACACCTCTGGATTTTCATCAGTGGGCGCGGACAGAAACGACCAGGCTTCAAGTATCGTAGTGTGAAGCCCTACAGCATTGATGCCTTTGAGCAGGTCTCCGTCGAAGAGATGACTTATCCGCAGCCGCATTACATGCACGAGTCGGCGGCGAACCAACGAGGGTTTCTGCATCTGTTCACCAAATACACCGGCGTTCGTGAGTTGTACTTTGAGCGTAGCGAGGATGGAGTGACTTGGACGGAGGACGCAAAGTTGGCGGGAGTTCGAGAAGCGGGACATTCACGAGGCGGTCACTACCAAACCAGCGCGAGTGTGGAAGGCAAAACAGGAACCTTTCTTAATCGCCACCCCAACGGGAACGTAGATCGACGGACGGATCTCTATTACGTCCAAACCAAAGACATGGGCCGAACTTGGACGACCGTTGAGGGAACAAAGTTGGCGGTTCCGTTAGTCGATGTCGACAGCCCGGCGCGAGTGGTCGACTATGCCTCCCAAGGCTTGAACGTCTACTTGAAAGACATGGGATTTGATGACCGGGGAAATCCCGTGCTGTTGTACGTCACCAGCCCGGGACACGAACCGGGGCCGCCAAACGATCCTCGTCATTTTCGGCTCACTCGCTGGGATGGAAATGCATGGAAAACGACGACGATTTGCACGACCGATCACAACTACGACATGGGAAGCCTCTATCTCGATAGGAACATTTGGACGGTGCGGATCCCCTCACAACCAGGCCCTCAGCCACATCATGGCGGTGGCGAAATGGTCGCGTGGACGAGCCGTGATCAGGGCGCCACGTGGTCGATTGAGCAAACCATCACCCACGATAGCCCACGCAATCACAACTATGCCCGCCGTCCGCTTCACGCCAAAGATCCTTTCTACGTCTTCTGGGCGGATGGCGATCCGACGAAGCTAAGCGAAAGCCATTTGTATTTCGCCAACGCCAAAGGCGACCAGGTTTGGCGTTTGCCCTACGAGATGAACGAGGCCCTAGCCACCCCCGAGCGCGTCGATCAGTGAATTTTCCGTGAACTTCGCTTAAGAAATGGAGTGCGGCGGCCCCGAAAATCGCGTGTTTGACGTTCTCGCGAACCTTTGGGGACCCAACATGCGTCTGACTGGGGACTTGCCTCATCGGGGGCGATCACGAATGATGGCGGTTGTTGCGTGAGGTTTTGAACACCTGTATAGGTGTAAACGCGGCAACTTTTCTTGAGTTCGGCGGGAATCCGCGGCAAATCTGGCCCAAATTTAGACTTTAATCATCCTCAATCGGGGGGCGATGGTGCCGGGAAACACGTGCTTTTTCACCTCAACCCGTTTCTAACCCAATGGGGAAAATGGCTCTTGTGGCATTTTTGCTTGCCTTAGGGTGGATTCAAGGCTAGAATCTCGGCAGCTAACACGGATTGGACTGGTTCAAAGGATCTTATCATGACCTCAAACAACAGCGTACGCTTTACGCAATCGTGCCCAAGATGCGGCAGACGCGTGGAAGTACGTGCTTCGCTGCTGGGTTGCACCGTTGCATGTCAACATTGCCATGCGGAGTTTGTTGCAAGCACAAATAGCGATGGCCCGCAACATATCGACCGCAGCATCGATTTGCTTCAGCGAGTCGAAAGTGCCCTCCGGCGTGCGGACCAAGGAACCACCGTCTAGTTGCATCGTTGCTGCCCGAATGCATCTACAACGCACCAGCAAGGCCGCCACGATGGTTGGCTTGTCGGGCGATGCAATTTCCGTGCTTCCCCCAAACACGCGTCCCCGCACCCTCACACGCGTCCCCGCAAACTCACTCGGGCATTACGATCACGCGGTGATCCATTGGTGCAAACGTTCGATCGGTGTGGGTTGAACGCTTGCGGTTACAGCCACCAAGGGTAACGTGACGGTGCCGTCGCCACGCACCACCACGGCGTCTCGATGGATACCAATCGTGGAGGCGGGCAAGAACACCTCCGCGAACGCTTTTCCCCGATCGATGCCGCCAATTTGCAGTCGCACCGGGCGAGCCCCGTCGGGCGGAGTGCCCAAACGAAGGTCGATTTTGCGAGTTTCGTTTCCTGCAATCGAAGAGATAACGGTGTTGGATTGCCACGCCGTCACGGATCGATTGGTGGCCGCGTCATCGAGTTGAAGCACCACGGCGCGACGTTTCTGATTCAGATGCCAAAGCAGTTTGCAGAGCATCTCTGCGGTCGCAGTCGCTTCGGAATCGACGAACGCATGTCGCCCCAGGATGATCGCGAGATAGGCCGACGCCCGAATCGCCTCGGTGACCGCAGTGCCGCTATCCTCGGGCACCGTCTCGGCGCGGATCGCAAACGCAATTTCAGCGAGGGATTCCGCATCGAGTGAACTCGATTGAACCCATCGTTTCTGATCGGCGTCGATGCGTTCTCGCAATCGGGGCGTTTCGGCGTCCACCTCTCCGATCGTCCAGAGCACGTCCGCATGGGTGCGAATATCCCCCAGCGTTGCGGCCAACGTTCCCTCGCGGCTGATCGCGGCACGCCACGCTTCGGCCGAAGCAGTCTCGTCAACGAGGACACGAATGCGTCCCGCCTCTTGAAGCTGATGCAATTGTTTCGCGGAGTCTAAGTCGGTCCCGGTGGTCACCAGAGAGTACGGGATTGAGCCGGAGAGCAGCGTTTGAGCGTGCTTGCTGGCCTCCATCGCCGTACAGCGATCGTCTCCGCAACGCGCGTCCAGCGCGTCGCGAAATGCATGCTGGTAGCCCGCGGTGGCTCGGTCACAGGGAACGTTTGCGACCCAGCCGTGCTTCGCAACCTCATCAATGCGCACATCGTCGCAGTGGAGCGAACAGAATGGACAAATGTGCAGCGGTCGTGGCATTAGCGTTGGCTCAATTCTTTGACCGATTCGACGAGCGCGATCACGTTCTCGACCGGGGTCTCTTTCAAGACGCCATGGCCGAGATTGAAGATGTGGCCGGGACGTCCCTCGACCGATTGCAGCAATTGGTCGACCGTTTCCCGAATCACATCAGGATCGGCTAACAACACCGATGGGTCCATATTGCCTTGGACCGCACAATCGTGGCCGATGCGTTGCCAGGCCTGATCAAGCGAAATACGCCAATCGACGCCCACCACGGTTCGGCGATCCCCGCGAAGCAGCGGCAGCAGCTCGGGGTTGCCGGTGGCAAAGTTGATCACGGGAACCGAAGGGTCGATCCCTGCAATGATCTGTTTCATCCAGGGGAGTACGAATTTGGTGTAGTCGGCTGGGGACAGGCAGCCGGCCCAACTATCGAACAATTGCACACATTGGGCACCGGCGGCGATTTGATGGTTCAAGTAAACGGTGATCGATTCGGACAACTTGTTCATCAAATCGGCCCAGGCACCGCCATCGCTGTGCATCAATTTCTTGGTGTGGGTGTATTGGCGACTGCCGCCACCTTCGATCGCATAGCTAGCCAGCGTAAACGGGGATCCGGCGAATCCGATCAAGGGGATTGATGCGGGTAAATCGGCGCGTGTTTGACGAACCGTTTCGTAGACGAAGTCGAGTGCCTCGGGGCGATCGAGCGGTCGGACGCGAGCCAAATCCTCACCGCTGCGGACCGGGTTGTGGATGACCGGGCCATCGCCAGCAACAAACTCCAGATCAAAGCCCATCGGCACTAACAACGGCAGCAAGTCCGAGAAAATGATCGCGGCATCGACCCCGAGACGATCCACGGCGGTGCACATCACCTCGCTACAAAGTTTCGGGTTGGCACACAGTTCGAGGAACGATTGCTTAGCCCGGACTTCGCGGTACTCGGCCATGTAACGACCGGCTTGACGCATTAACCATACGGGAGTTCGCTCGGTCGCTTCACCGCGACACGCCTTCATGAACAAGCTGTCGTTGGACGGATGGAGGGGCATATTTTCGCTCTGCGGCTTAGTTTCGTGAGACCATCGGATGGGTTTGACACGTCGTTTGGCTTGAACCAGTTCACTCGATTGACGTGCCGACTCGGTGACCAGATGGCCCATTTTGGGATGGGAAGGTTCAAAGTCAACGTGGAACTCGCATTCTTGTAGCATTTGGCTTGTCGTCGGGCCAATCGATGCGATCACGGTAGAATGCAACCCGCGACGAAGATCGTCAACCAGCTCCATTTGCTCGGCCATGCGAAGCAGATTAACCACTTGGTGAGCACTGGTGACCAATAACAGATCACGCTGGCCGGCAGCCAGGGCACGCACGTTCTGCTGCAGCGGTTCGGTCGCTTCGGGAAACTCCCAACCGTACACACGGACGGGCTCGACCGTGGCGCCGCGGGCTTCCAAGCCAGCGACCAACGAAGTGTTGCTGACACCATACTCTTGTACCCCGACCACTTGGTTGGCGATCGACAGATTGGCGTCGATCGTTTGTAGCAATTCACGCCACGTGTTGGGTTCGGGAACGCGGAACGTCGTCGTCACGCCGACCTCACGCATAGCCGCAGCCGGTTTGGGACCGCGACAAATGGTCGTGATATCCGAGAGCGCGTCGAGGAACCGTTGTTGATCGAGATGCCGTTCGATCGCTTTTAGCAGATAACGGAATCCCACCCCGGTCATTACGATGACCACGTTAACCTCGCCCGTCATGACGCGATAGGCAAAATCGATTGCCGCGCGATTCGGTTCGATCGGAACCTCTCGCATCGAGGGGCTGACATGGGCCACACCGTGATGGCGTGTGATCAGCCGTGTCATATCGTCGGCGCGACGACTTTCGAGCGCAGCGACATTCAATCCACCAAAATCGGCCGGTGCCTTTACCATGAAAATCTATTCGTAGAGCGATGCGAGTGGGGGGGATGGGGACGCAGAATGCAAATGCCCCAAAACAATCGGTCATTGTAGAGATTTTGTGCTCGGTTACGATGTGAGGACCGCAATTCAATCGTAGTTTCCTCAGCGGGGGCCCGTCTCGTCTCGAATCGGCGCCGCTGTAACCCTCCCTATAGTTGTAAGTTCGAACGTGTCTCGAAGTCCCATTCGCCGTCCCCCAGCCAGTCTTGACCTCAGTAAAGTCTTTCGAGTGGTCGATCAGCTGCCCGAGCTGCTCACCAGCGAATCGATGTTTGACAACACCAAGCCGCTTGAAATGGAGGTCGGCTCGGGCAAAGGCTTGTTCATGGCGACCGCGTCGGTCGAAAACCCCAGGCATAATTTTGTCGGCATTGAGATTAACAACAAGTGCGCCGAACACGCCGCCGGACGGCTTGCGAGAACGGAGGCCTGTAACGCCATCATGATTAGTGGCGACGCCGAACCGCTGTTCAACGAGCGAGTTCCGGCGGGAAGCCTCGAGGCGGTCCATGTTTATTTCCCCGACCCTTGGTGGAAAAAGAAACAACGCAAACGCCGGGTGCTGAACGAGCGAAGCATTTTGAACTTTTCCAAGGCGCTTCGCCCGGGAGGCCGGCTGCACGTTTGGACTGATGTGCTTGACTATTTTGAAGAAACCGTGGAAATCATCGCCGAAATCGCGCCGGAATTAGGCGTGCCGATTCCCGAAGAAGAGATCGAGGCCCAACACGATCTCGATTACCGCACCCACTTCGAGCGACGAAGTCGACGGTACCGCATCCCCGTTTATCGCGTCCGCTATGAAAAACGGAGTAATGCTTGATCGGATCGGTATCGACTGAGACGTGAGGGGGATTGGAACAGATTAAAATAAGCCAGCCGCCTCGGGATGAAGCGACTGGCCGGTTTCTCATCGGATCAATGAGCGAGGTTGGGATGAACCCGTTACGTTGGTTTACTCAACCCATTGCGCTGGTTCACTCAAACAGTGCAGCCGCACGGAGCTCCCACGCATCCACAATCGTCGGTGCATTCACAAACGTCGGTGCATTCACAAACGCAGTGGCACTCGCAAGGGTTACCCTCGGCGATTGTGGCGTCCGAACCCTCGGCGGTAGTGGTGGCGCCCGAGTCGCCCCCAGCACATGATTCGCCCGTCGCACAACAGGCATTCACCTCGGCTCCGGCCGTAGTATCGCATCCACACGCGTCACAAACGCAGTCAGAGCAAACGCATTCGCTCCCGGCGCAGCAATCGCACCCTGGCTCACACGCTCCGCACGGACACGCTGCGTCCATCTTGGCGTTCCCCGACACTCTCACGGGGCTGAAAGCCGACGCGACCGCAACGGTCATCATCGTTGCGACAACCAAGAGCCCAAACAATCGAAACATCTTCATCTTCATTCTCCAAAACATCGAATCTATCGTTCAATCACAAAGCGGACCTTCTTGCGAAGTCTATTTCCGCCAACGACAAAGACGGGCGCACTGTGCTTGCGCCGGGAGAAAAAGGGTCGGGGCGACAACGCGAGTTGAAAACGTTGTGCCCGACCAAGGATCATTCAATGAGGGTTCGGCCGCGTCCACCGCGAGCGAAATCGGATTGCCCGAGGGGACCGGAACGGGATGATGAGATTCGATTGGTCCCCAACAAGTCTCGCAGGGACATCGGTCTATCAGTCCATCGGTTGTTGCGATGCAGTGGACATGATCCATTTGCCCCGCAACGTCGGTCGCACAACACGATTGAACATCGGATGTGCCCCCCTGGGACGCCCCGCACGCCTCGCACGCCCGGCAACTCGCACTTGCGACCGTGGGCGCAACCACCATCGTCCCCAAGGCGAGCAGAGCTAGCCAAGCGGTAACGATTTGCGGGAGGTGACGTTGGTTTTGCATCAGTTTGCGGAGGCGAACAGGAAGTGATTTGGGAAGACACAGGAAGAGCGAAATCGGAACCGCCGTGGGCGCACCGTAATCGGTGATTGCGTCCACTGCGTCTGGGAATGCTCTTATTTTAAGCAGGTTTGTCGAAAGCGTCTCGTTCAGAAAATGCACGACGCGTGGCTTCGTCCGCCAAGCATCCGGCAAAGTAAAAGTATCTGCCAAATCCCATTCACGCGACGACCGGCTACAGGGGACGGTTCCCCCCGAGAACCGCAAGCTTGTCGATGCTAGGAACTCGCTATGGTTTCGAACTTCCTTGCGATTCACCATACTTGCGTCGGTAGGTCACGAACGTCCCCCGCGAAGAAGAATGCAATGAAACAACACTGGTCTGAATTTGGCGAACAGCTTTGTAGCGGCAGCGGTATCAGCGAGTTGATGGAGGATCTTGGACATGCGATCGCTAAGGGCGGCGATCAGATCTGCATGCTCGGCGGTGGACAACCTGCACACATTCCCGAGATGGACGCGTTGTGGCGAGAACGTATCACCGCGCTCGCAGCGGAGCCTGGGAAATTAGAGCATGCCTTGGGCAATTATGAACCGCCGTCGGGGAATCCCGGTTTTCGCTCGGCGTTGGCGGATTTATTCAAGCGACAATTCGGCTGGGACGTGGGGTCCGAGAACATCGGGGTGACCGCAGGCGGCCAATCCGCGTTCTTCATGCTCTTCAATGCATTGGCCGGCAAGTTCCGCGATGGTAGTCGCAAGAAAGTGTTGCTCCCGTTGGTGCCTGAGTATATCGGCTACGCAAACCAATCCGTCGATGGTGAGATGTTTCGTGCGGTCAAGCCGCGAATCGAAATTACCGGCGACCATGAGTTTAAATATCGCGTTGATTTTGATGCGTTGGAAGTCACGGACGATATCGCGGCAATTTGTGTGTCGCGTCCGACCAATCCGACCGGCAACGTTTTGACCGATGCGGAAATTCAACGTTTGACGGAAATCGCCGCCGCGCACCACATTCCGCTGATCATCGACAACGCTTATGGCGCTCCATTCCCGAACGCGATTTTCACCGCCTCGACTCCGGTTTGGAACGAGCACATCATCCTGACACTCAGTCTGTCGAAGATTGGTTTACCAGGAACTCGGACCGGAATCGTCGTCGCCAATCCCGAGCTGATTCGGTCGCTCTCTTCGATGATGTCCATCATCGGCCTCGCCAACACCAATATCGGGCAAGCGATTACAACTCCACTGATCCAAAGCGGCGAAATCTTGCGTTTAAGCAACGAGATTGTCCAACCGTTTTATCGCCAAAAGTCCGAACAAGCCCAAGGCTTCGTGCGAGAATTTTTTGATCCCCGATTGCCTTATCGAATTCATCGCAGCGAAGGAGCGTTTTTCTTGTGGATGTGGTTCGAGGGGCTCCCCATCACGTCACGTGAATTGTACGAGCGGTTAAAATCGCGAGACGTGCTCGTCGTTCCTGGCAATTACTTCTTCTTCGGGCTCGAGGACGACCAATGGCGCCATCGCGACGAATGCATTCGAGTGACATTTACGATGCCCGAACATGCCGTCCGAAACGGATTTCGCATCATCGCCGAGGAAGTCGCCAAGGCTTATGCCTCGTCCGCGGTGTAGCAACGGGTTCGTCCGGTTTGTAGCGAATCAGACGCACGACGGGGGATGGATTGGGCGTTTCAAATGCCCATCACGCCCCGGGATCTCACACGCGGCTGTCTGTGAATGCACGAAGCGTGCGTATAAAATGACGTGATTGCCATTTTCCCATGGACGTCACAACCAGACGCGTCAGTGCGCAGGTTGCGTTACGGCCGTTTTTGCCGGCAAATCATACTCCGAAGCGTCAGCGACGGGACCGAGTCTGGAGTGAGCTTCCCTCGCTTACACTTCGGAGTGTGAAAAACACGCGATTTCACATCGTGTCAGCGAGTGACCGAATGAAGAGTGCGATTTCTCTTGTTTGCAGGCCGGAGTGCAAATAATCCGGAGTGCAAATAATCCGGGGTAGAATTTTGGATGGGTTCGTCCCGCTTGTTGCAAGTGTGGAATTCCATGCCAAGATCATCGCCCCGGCGGATAGCGGTACGGTGTGGCGGATGGGGATGGAGGTGACATGAGACCAGCGTACTATTTCTTCGCGATCCTAATGCTTGCCGCATGGTGCGTGATGACCACGACGCACGAACTTGGCCACTTGATCGGCGGATGGCTCAGCGGTGGAACCTTGCAACACGCTGAACTTTGTCCGTGGCGTTTGCCGCACAGTCACTTTGCTCCCGACCCGCACCCCTTGATCACCCTTTGGGCTGGCCCGCTCCTGGGCTGTGCGATCCCCTTGGCATTTGCATTGGCGATTGGAAAACCGTCCACCTGGTTGGTCGCGAACTTCTGTGTTCTTGCCAACGGTGTCTACCTTGCGTTGGCTTGGTATTCGGGGGCCCCGTTTCTCGACACCCCGCGACTGCTGGCGGCCGGAGCTTCACCGCTTTCGATTGCCGCTTATTGCGCCGTGACGATCGGTTGGGGCTATCCCGCATTGCGAGCCAGCATTGTTGACATTGTTTTCCCGAAACGGGGCGAAGGTTCCGGCAAAGACTAAGTCGAATCGCCTTCACGCATCTCGTAATGCGAGATGGCATTCCGAATGCAATCTTTGGCAACCGACTCGAGCAACGCGGATTGCTCGACGAGATGGGCGTCGTTGAGGGAGGCGAATTTGGTCGCACTCCCTGTGGGGAGAGCCATCACGGCAATGGAGCGGTGACGGGTCGGGCGCGACCACTTCCGCTGCTGCGTTAACGCTGCTTTAAAACAACATCAAAGCGATCGCGGCGGCGGTGAGCGAACCACCGATGTAGCGACATGTCGTTGCAAAAGTCTCGTTGGAACGAGATCGTTCAACCCAACGCCCGGTCGCAATCACGGCAAGCATCACGCCGAGTGACGCAGCGATCAAGCCGCTCGCGTATAACGCCACTGCGGAGCTGCCGGTGAGTTCGCTGAAATGAGCACTGCCGTGGAAAAGTCCAAAAACGGTAATCGCCGTTAGCAAAAAGCGAGGCAGCGTGCGATGTAAAGCCAACGTGAAACCGCCGATCAAGACCGTTGCGACCACCATCGTTTGAGCCATTGGGAGAGACCAACCGAGTGCTGCAACTCCGCCGCCAACGACGCCCATCAAGAGGAACGCAGCGGGCACGGCCCACAATGCACGCCCTCCCAGGCGAACGGACAAGACCGCAACCGCGATCAACGACAACAGGTGATCGATGCCGGTTAATGGATGCAGCAAGCCGTGAACCAAACCACCCAGTTCCTGTCCCGCTAAACCATGACCGGCGGGGCCGTGTCCGGGATGGGCAAACGCGATCGAAGGCAGGCTGATCACAACAACGACCGCGGCGAACGGCAACAATCGATTCATCTTTCAAATTTCCTGGTAGGTAGATTTCCATTTCGCAGCATGAAAGTAGGGTCCACGCTTGGCGTAGTGTATGCCAAAAGAAGCGGCGCCGTACATTGGGCTTGGGGGGCCTCGCTCACGCGGGGAGGTACGCTCGTCTTTTTCGCAATTTGTGCCTTGCCACTTTCCTGAAAACCATCCTGAAAACTAGAGGGAAATCGATCGCGGCGGCCTCCTCGGTTACTCTTTTCCTTCCGCCTTAAGGTATTCAATCACTTTGGCTTCGAGGACCGACGCACGCATCCCCACTTGCTTCGCTTCGTTGCGAGCCTCTTCCACACTCAGATTGTCTTCCATGACACGGTAAGCCATCCATACCGGGCCCACGCGTCCGGCGACCGCGCAGTGCACCAACACCCCGTTGTCCTCCTTTGCGGCGCGCATCAATGCCAGACTCTCCTCGAGCATTTTCGGGGTCAAATCGTCCGGTCCTTGGATGGGAAGTTGAACAAAACGGAGCCCCGCAGCCTCGGCAACCTGTTTTTCGTCCCAGTCCAACTCAATCGTCTCACGCAATGAGAGCACCGTGGTAATCCCATGCTGCTTTAACTTGGCAAACATCGCTTGATCGGGCTGCCCCGCCAACACAATGTTGCCAAAGCGATGCACACGTTCTGTATTGCCCAGTTCGTATGCTTCGAGTTTCACAGGGGCTGGTGAAGTTTTAGACGTGCTTGTCGACGCCCCCTCCTGGGCGAGCAAACGCGTGCATGGTGAGAGTCCAAGAACGGATAGCGTGAAGGTCACGATCGCAGCAAGGCATCCAAAGCGAACTGTCATGATCTTTAATTTGCTCATCAAAGTAGGGGGGATGCGAAATCAAATTCACTCGGCTTCGCGGGGCTTTTAAAATTCGGGGCTTTCAAATTTCGTGGTGATCAAGTTGAGGCGACATGATCGCTCACAGCCAATCACCGTGTAGCATATCAGGAATTCCAGTGGGGTTCGATTGTCGATCGCAGCCATGCCAGCGGAGCGATATCCCAAACCGTCTGCGCGTCCCCGTTTGGGTAGCCGCGTTTCAGTAGCCGCGTTTCAAGACCCAGCGGGTGGCATGTTGGACTAATTGGGTGGCATTGTCGACGTTCAATTTACTTTTGATGTTCTCTTTGTGTCGTTCGATCGTCTTGACGCTGAGGAACAACGCGTCGGCGATTTCACGCGTGCTGCGGCCATTTCCAATCTGTTCAAAGACCTGTAATTCACGATTGGTCAACGATTCGAGACCTTGCATTGTCGCGGGCTTGGGATCACCTAGGCGGCGACGAATGAGGTTCTTTGTCACCGATTTGCTGAAGAAAAAGTCGCCACCCAGCAACGCGTGAATTCCTTCGATCAGCTTCTCGGGGGCTTCCTCTTTGTTGATATAGCCATGCGCTCCGGCGGCCAACACACGGTGTGCGAACAAGCTCTCGTCGTGGGCCGAGATCACCAAGATTTTGATCGCAGGACAGATTTTGATTGCCGATTGAACCAAGTCCATGCCGCTGCCCTCTTTGAGCGTCAGATCGACGATGACAAGGTCGGGGCTTTCACGAGAAAGAAACATGATTCCCTCTTGCTCGTTGCTGGCCAATCCACACACTTCCATGTCGGGTTCTTGATTGATCAGTTGGGAATAACCAAATCGGACGATGCCGTGATCGTCGACGACGACAATTCGGGCGGCGGGGGAGATCGTTTGATTCATGATTGGCAATTCCTTTGGGGGATGGTCAAGGTGACGCTCGTTCCCTGGTTGGGAGCCGTGTCGATTTTTAATTCTCCACCGATCGACTCAGCGCGATATCGCATGATTCGCAGCCCGTGGGCGCTGGTTTTGTGTGCAGGTCCGGTGAAGGTGAACCCGACGCCGTCGTCTCGGACCGTCATCGCAAAATGATCCATGCTGCGAAGCTCGATCACAATTTGATTTGCTTGGGCATGCTTGATTGTATTATGGACCGCTTCACATGCGATTTGATAGATCACCAGTGCAACGGAATCGTTGCACACGAATCCTTCGTCGAATCGATGATGATCAACGTCGCATTTCAAATGGAAACGATCCACCGTATCGGCGGCAAGCCCGTGTAGCGTCGGTAGTAGATCAACAGACTCGATCGGGCTTGGCAGCAGACCATTGGACAGTCGGCGTACGTCTTGGTGAGCCTGTTTCAAAATATCACTGAGGTGTTTGACATTTTCAAATTGAGACTTCATCTGCTCCGGTAGGCTGCGACGAAGGGTTTCGGCAATCAATGCTCCCCCGGTCAATTGCTGGGCAATCCCATCATGCAGCTCACGACCGATGCGTTGCTGTTCAGCGATCGCGATATTAGCGGCGATTGCTTCGAGCCGCTTGCGGGCGATCAGATGGCCAAGTTGAATTCCGATGTGGGGTAAGATTTCTAAGAAAAAGTGATTTCGGGAGAGGACGTGATCGGAAAGGAATTCCATGACGGCAACGATCTCGCCGTCGACGGTGATGGGAAACGCGATTGCGGCGCGAAAGCCGACGTCGGAGATGCGGTTTAAGAGCGGATCGAGAGTGGCATCTTCGACCCACTGAGGTTCATTGGTCTGCAGCACCCTCCCGATCATTCCTTGGCCGCTCGCAAAGCGTAGGCCGCCGCGAGTCTGCTGGAAATCGCCTAGCTTTTGGAGCGATAACGCAGCGTCCTTTCGCACATGCCATAATCCCGTGCTTTGCATCTGCCCGCTATCGTCGTCCGCCAAACGCCACACATGCCCGACCAACCATCCGTTGTACTGAGTGATTTGATCGAGCGTCACTCGCATTGCCATCTCGACCGTTTTGGCTTCATTGGCGATACGGGTGATGTGTTGCAGAAGCTCGCGTAATTCGTTTCGTTGGATTGCTTGCTGTTCAAGCGTTTTGTTCAGCTCGCGGGTACTTTGCTCAGCCGCCTTGCGTTCGGTAATGTCGAGCAGCATGCCCACCGCAAAACGTGGTTGCAACTTCCCCTCTTCGTCAATCGCAAGCACTTTGCCACGATTTTCGAACCAGCGTATTTCGCCATTGCTGCGCACGATTCGAAACTCGGCGTGATAACCGTCCTCGTCGCATTCACGCAGCGACTTGTTGAGATGGCTTTGGATGAAGGCGCGGTCTTCGGGGTGGATGAGCTGTCGTAGTCGCTCCAGGTTAAGCGGCTCATCAGGTCCCACTTGAACGATCGATCTCAATTCTTTGGACCAATAAATCTCTTCGCTCACCACGTCATAGGAGTACCAGCCCAATTTCGCCGCCGTCGATGCGGCACGTAGTTTCTCTTCGGCTTGTCGCAGTTCCGTTTCCACCCGCTTGCGTTCGCCGATATCAACGCAGTGCATGACGATGGTGCCATCTTCCAACGTGCAACCCGATTGGATCATCCAAAATTGTGAGCCGTCCTTACATAAGCACTTCATCTCATACGGCCCCACGTGGCCGCTTCGACGCACCGTCTCAAACAACGCCTCCATCGGCTTGCTCCACTCCGGCGGTGTCAATCGTGATGACGTCAGCGATCGTGTTTGCACGTCCTCGCGGGAGTAACTGGTTCGCTGGAGAAACCAATCGTTGCAATCCAAGAGCGTTGCATCGGCCGCGTAGAACAGAATGCCAATACCGTCCACACTCAGCGCGCGACGAAAACGTTCCTCGCTCGCAATTGTTCCTCACGTTGTTTTCTCGCTGTAATGTCGATCATTGTCACGACAACGCCTCCCACCTGATCCCCATTCAACCGGTAGGGAATGACGCGACGCACGAAACAGCGGCCGTCACGACAATCGACTTCGTTTTCGATCGGCTGCAATTCGGCAAGCACTCGCTCACATTCCGCGGTCAAACTCTCATCTTGAAAATCGTGCGCGAGTTCACTCAGTGGTCGCCCCTTATCCGTATCTCGAATCCGCACCAACGACTGAGCCGCTGGCGTGAACCAGCGGATGGTCAAGTCGATACCGAGGCAGATCGTGGGGATCTCGGTTGCGGAAATTAAGTTCTCCAAATCGGCATGCTTTCTTTCCAACTCCTCGACTTTGGAGCCTAACAATTGGTTGGTCGTTGCCAGTTCCTCGTTGAGCGATTGCAACTCCTCTTTGCTGGTTTCAAGCTCTTCGTTCGTGCTTTGCAATTCCTCATTGACACTCATCACCTCTTCATTGGAAGCCTTGTACTCTTCATGCGAGATTTCGAATTGTTCCAAAGAGCTTTGCAGTTCATCTTTCACTGCCGATAACTCATCCTCCAAATGGCGAATCGTCGACTCCGCCTCGGCGCTGAAGGGGCCCAGTACAGGCTCGTCGGGATAAACCGAGCTGGACGATGGCGGCGGCGAAGCTGAGGGTTCTTGTTCAGCGGCATTGTCGGTTGGCTCACGGAAAATGATGAGCGCAAGCGTTTGCTCGTTTTCATCGTCGTGAAGAGGGCGAACTTCGATGTCCAATTCCCCCGAGTTCGTTCCCTGGGCCAGCCGACACGACAGTCGCACCGGTTGCTGCTTTGCGAACGACCTTTGCACCGCTTCCTGCAAACGGGATCTCAAGTCACGCCGCAGTTTGCTGAGCAAATCATCGTTAGGGACCCCGGAGGTGTGTAAGAGAAACGGATTGACGTCGCCGTTGATATAAAGGATGCGCCAGTGGCGATCGATTAAGATCGCGCGAGGAGCCACGAGGTCGAATAATTTGTGCTGAATCAAATGGGTCACTTTCTGATCGCGCCGGGGCAACGAGGATAAACGAGGAGGATTGCGGCGCACGCTGCCAGTGGAGATTGGTAAGGGAATGCCTTCGTCCGGAATGGAGCCGATTCTACGAAAAATTCGCTGTTTCTTCTTTACCGTCTCGAACCGGTTCTGTTGACGTCCCACCGTTTCCGCGGTGCCCAGCATCAAGTAACCAGATTTCCGGAGCACAAAGTGAAACAACTTGATGACCTTCTGTTGCGTTTCTGGATTGAGGTAGATCAAAACATTGCGACAACAAACCAAGTCGAGTTGGGAAAACGGAGGGTCGGAAATCAAATTCTGGTCCGCAAAAATCACCGTCTCACGCAGCGTTTTATTGACTCGGAATGGACCGTCACCCTCCTCCGAATCGAAGTAACGCTGGAGTCGCTCTGCGGAGACGTCGCTTTGGATGCTGCGAGGGTAACGCCCGATCCGAGCGTACTGAAGCGCGGCTTTGTCAATATCCGACGCGAATACCTGCACGGTACAACGCTTGTGTTGGGTGCGAAGTTCATCGAGGATCAGCATCGCGACCGTGTACGCTTCTTCCCCAGTGGCACAACCGGGAACCCAAACACGAACGGCATTGTCCTTTATGATGGCGTCGTCGTTGGAGTCCAGGTTGTCCGTTTTGTTGGCCACGATCTTGTGGATCACATTGGTTGACAATTCATCCCAGGCTTCGCGATCACGAAAAAAGTCGGTGACGCTAATCAGCAAGTCCTTCGCCAGTGCTGTGATCTCGTCGGGATTCTGTTTGAGATAGGCCAAATAGGTCTCGATATCCTCAATCTGATGCAGACACATTCGTCGCCGCGTTCGCCGTACCAGCGTGGCGTCTTTGTAGTTGCGAAAGTCGTGATTGTCGTGGTCTCGCAGCAGGGAGATCATCGCGTACAGCGAGTCGGACGATATCGCTGGCGTTGGAGCGTCCTGTTTCGTGGAGGATACTTGTTTCGTGGGTGAGTTTGGTTGCGGCGCTAGCGGCGTGCTCGGCTGAAGGTACGAATGCTGAGCGAAACGGGCAATCGCCGCTGGAATTTCCTGGGGGGATAGCACTCGATCGACCACTCCCGATGCAATCGCACTCTCGGGCATCCCTGCAAATTCAGCAGTGCTCGGTTCTTGGACGATCACGAAACCGCCTGCTTCCTTGATCGCCTTGGCACCGCGTGTTCCGTCGCTGCCGGTTCCCGACAGGATGACGCCGATGGCGCACCGCGTTTGGTCCTTGGCAAGTGATTTGAAAAACAGGTCGACCGCGACCGGAGTGGTCCGCCCCCCTTCTATTTCGGTTAATTGCAACCGACCTTCCTGTATCCCCAGATAGCTTCCCGGCGAGATGATGTAGACGCAGTTGGGCCGCACCAAAGTCTCTTCGTGAACTTGACGCACCTCCATGGTCGTATACTTCGACAGTAGGGAGGGGGCGAGACTCGGCTTGTCACGGGCTAGATGCAGGATGATGACAATGGCGAATTCCGGACGCTCGGGCATCGCTTCGAGCAGTTGACGCAAGGCGTCCAAACCGCCTGCCGACGCACCGACCCCCACAATCGGAAAATGATCAGCCTGTTGCGTTTCCGCCGTGGCGATGGCGATGGCGGAGGCGGTTGGGGATTCGTCCTGGCTACCCGGCGGTAACGAGTCGTCAGCGGATGCCGATGAAGTCTTTTTCTTTCGTTTTCTCGTCACGACGATTCCAAGTAGGAGCTAATCAGAGGACGCAAATCCCGGTTCAAAATTCTGGTTTAACGCTGTTCCCTTTGATTCGGACCATTCGGGATGGCGTGTCGCCAGCGGGGGGGCGACTCGATCGCGTCTTTCCTCGTGCATGATTCTACCATCCTGCGCGCGAACCCGGATGAGGCATCTGACGACTGGTTATTGCTGCAATCGGTTTGCTAACAACGGATTACCTGAGCGAATTTGAAAGCGAGTGCATGCCTTAACCCTCCGCCTTCGGTTGGAACGTGCGCTATTGCCGTATTCGCAGCAAATCGCAACCCCAAGCGTTAGGCGAGCGACCGGGGCAAGATTGAGACTCCCTCGCTGGCGCTGCGGTTAGGAAAACGTGCAACCTCTAAACTTGACTCGCCGGGTTGTGAATAGTCTAGGTGTGGGGCACCGTTCTCGATTGCCAAGAGAGTTACACGCACTGGGGGATTCCCCCAGAGTGAGATTGGGGATTCTCTACTATTGCCAGATAAGCGAGATGGTCAAAATCGGGAGATCAATGAGGACTTTTCTATTGAATTTGGCAAATACCTCGCCCTCAATCGCATGTAAGTGGAGCCTTACCTGCGATCCAATGAAATGGATTGCAACTACCCCAGTTCGCCAATTGAACGAATTCATTGACCTAGAGTGAACGCGAGCTAAATTCAAGTCGGATTCAATCGAGAGTCTCGAGCGATTCGCGACATTTGTCCGGAGCAAGATCAAGGCCCCGGAATCAACCACAGGAGGTTAATTGTGTATACCGACGATAGTAAAGAATGTCTAAGTGGCGGTGCCATTGATGATTTGCATCGTGTTGCAGCAGCGTTGGAAGCACTGGAACTCCAGATGAGCGTGCTCAGTGTAAAGATGCATTACGATCAATCACCCCATTCCCCACAGGCGATGGAGTTGACTCGCAAGGTCGCCGAGATTCACCGACAGCTTGACAATGTGCTGACGTTTGGGAGTTAGGTCTTCGCGTCGCAAAGGAAATTTTGGTTATGGAACTGCGAGATCAAAGACTCACAAGTGTACTGGATGATCTTTTGTGCATGCAAAACGACCTTTCGATGCTTGGAGTGAATCAGACGCACGATGACGAGAGTCGTCGCGTTTTCAAATGGGTTACTGACTCGATGCATGCACGCAACGGTTCATTGTCCCTAGAGCACGAATTGGGAACGATCGTCGAAATGATCGTGCCGGAATTTTCGGACTCGTGCTGCATCGACTATTTTGCGTCTAGTGGATGCACACGACGTTTTGCTGCTTATGGGAGTGATGACTTGCTGTTGGCGACACCGATCCGGTCGCTGACGCTCGAGTTGGATCCCTCGCGACGATTCAAGGTCGCGTTAGCCGATGGCGTTAAGTTTTTGGGGGTAATCGAATTCACGCGTTCGCCCGATCACCGTTCTTTCTCGTCGGTTGAACGACTTGGCGCAAGCGTTTTTGCCAGCCGCATCTCGGCGAATATAACGAACGTGCTAAGCTCGCTTTAAGATGCGTCGGCGTTTCCGCGAAAGGTCCGCAAAAGGATTGCGAATGGATGGAGTTCCGCTTGCATCCCTTCGGTAATCCAAGGCAAGCCAACTCCTGCTGAGCTAAGTGGGGTAATCCCGCTTCACGTAACGGACCAACGATGCAACGGGCCCAACGATGGCAACGGGACTACGATGGCAATGGGCCTACGATGCAACGGGCCCGCTGGTAAGGCAATCGGCGGTCGTCACGGTAACGCCAATACCAATCACCAATAGGTTTGATAGCGCAAACGAGTTGGGCGGACGTGTTGTGGTTGGAGTGACTGCGGGGCTGGGCTTGCTCGTCTGCCGCCGAGGAAGACACGGAGGAAGATGCCGAGTGACGACACGCGATGGCGGCCGCGACCGATCCCTTTGTCGCCCAAACGGCGGCCCCTTCCGGTGGGTGGTGCGTCGGTGCGGCGTTTGCTTGGCGGGCGGTTTGCGCTTGGCGGGGAGGAGGGGGCGCTGCGGCGTAAATCGTTAAAGAGGGGCGTGATGGATGGGAAAGACGCGATCAGGAACCGATGGCCAGAATTGGGCTCAGAGTATAACCTGCATCCCCCGGCAACGAAGATCCCGCGTGATTGTGGGCTCGACGATAATGAGTCCTACGATGACGGGATTGTGAACCGGTTCGCCACTGCAAATTCCCCACGCCCATCCTAGTTTCCCGTGCCAAACTCTGACCCCGCCTGCAACGAATTTGACGCCCAACCGTCTCGCTACGTGGTCGGGATCGACTTGGGGACCACGAATTGTGCACTTTGCTTTATCGACACCGCAGCGACGTCATGGTCCACCGAGACGTTTCGAGTCCCCCAATGGATCGATTTTGGTCAATGTGAGAGTCGTGAGACGTTACCGTCGTTTCACTATGAATTGACAAGCGACGAACGTTCCGCCGGCTACCGTTTGCCATGGCAAGACGACGTTTCGCCCACCTGCGTTGGGGTGTTGGCACGCGACGCAGGGCACCGTCATCCGGGGCGTCGGGCGGCATCCGCGAAAAGTTGGTTGTCACATGAAGGGGTCGACCGCACCGCCGACCTGCTGCCATGGCACGGCGATGCCGAAGTGACGCGTTTGTCGCCGGTCGATGCATCGGCACGTTATCTGGATCATTTGCGTTCGGCTTGGGATCACGCTCACCCTGACTTTCCACTGGCCGACCAAGACGTGGTGATTACTCTGCCAGCGTCATTTGACGAGGTTGCTCGTGAGTTGACCGTCGCAGCAGCGAAGCAGGCAGGGTTGTCGCGTGTCTATCTGATCGAAGAACCCCAAGCCGCCTTCTATGCTTGGATCGATCGGCAAGGGGATGAATGGCAAAAAAGTGTTCAGCCCGGACAGCTGATTCTTGTTTGCGACATCGGGGGTGGGACCACTGATTTGACGTTGATCCGAGTTCGCGCGGCAGGTGAATCAGGCGATCAGATCCAATTCCATCGCGTCGCAGTGGGGGATCACTTGATCCTCGGTGGCGACAACTTGGATCTCGCGATCGCCAAACTCGCCGAATCCAAAATCACGGCGTCAGAGGAGGGAAGTACGCTATCGCCGAGTCAATGGGACCGCTTGGTTCAAGTATCACGCACCGTCAAAGAAACGATGCTCACGACCGATCGGCCGGATCAATATACGATCAACCTGCCCTCGGAAGGCTCGCGATTGGTCGGCGGCAGCATTCAAGTACAGATCGCGGCCGAAGAGATCGATGCGGTATTGATGGATGGTTTTTTCCCTGAAGTCGATTTGAACAGTACAGCGATCGCTGGCGAGAGTGGCTTTCAAGAATTTGGTTTGCCGTATGCAGCCGATGCGGCGATCACACGTCACTTGGCTGAGTTTCTCAATACGCATCGCCGCACTGGACTCGATGAACAGGACGAGAACGATGCGGACCGTCCCGCTTTGGTGCTGTTTAACGGAGGCGTGATGTCGGCCCCGGCGGTGCGTGAACGGATTGTCACGATGTTGTCGCGTTGGTTCGCAGGCGATGATGTCGATTGGAAACCCCGCGTACTCGATTCACCTCGGCTCGATTTGGCCGTCGCTCAAGGTGCCGCCTATTACGCTGGCGTGCGGCGCGGTCATGGGGTACGGATCGCTGCGAACTTGGGACGATCCTACTACATGCAAGTCGCCGACCACCCGCCGCAAGGGTTGTGCTTGATTCCGGGAACCGCCGAAGCGGGCCAGCGTTTTCGCGCCGAGGGGCACCCCCTGGAATTGCAAGTTGGCTCGCCCGTGCAGTTTCCCCTGTGGGTTAGCAGCACGCGATTGGCCGATTCGGTGGGCGAATTGATTGAGATGGATCGTAAGGAAGCTTCGCCATTGCCGCCCATCTGTACAGCATTAGTCCAGGGCAAGCGACGCCAAAACGAAACGATCAATGTGGTCATCGAAGCCGAGTTGAGTGAGATCGGAACCGTCGGTCTGTTTTGTGTGGATACCCAATCGAGCAAACGTTGGCGATTGGAATTCGATATCCGTAGCACGCTTGAAACCGATCGTGACGCTCATACCGGAACCGGGGAAGCGGCCGGGATTGTCGATTCCGAAACGGTCGCCGAGTGTGCCGCAGCGATGGAAGGTGTGTTTGGAGATCGCAGTGGCGCGGGTTCACTGAAACCCAATCAATTGATCAAGCGATTGCAAACGATTACCGAAACGCATCGCAACGCATGGCCTCCGTCGCTGCTCCGCGACCAGTGGCAATTCTTGTTTGACCACCAACAAGGACGTCGTAAATCGGCGCAACACGAATCGCGTTGGCTGAACCATGTCGGTTTCTGTTTGCGGCCTGGATACGGTGTCGCGGTCGACGATTGGCGAGTATCGCAAGTTTGGCGAACGGTTCACAACAAATTGGCGTTCCCCGCAGCGTCATCGCGCACCGAATCGATGATTTTGTGGCGGCGTATTGCGGGTGGATTGACCGCCGGTCAACAAGCACAACTCGCGGCCCCTTGGATCAGTGCCTTGAAGAACGGGACGCGAAAGATCGAAGCTCACGAGGCGTCCGAAGCATGGCGGTTGATCGGATCGCTCGAGCGGTTGGCGGTCCACGACAAGGTGACACTTGGTCGAGTCGCCATACAGGCTTTGTCGCAAAAGAAGCACGAGAAGATTCGTCACGCGTTGCTATGGGCGATCGGGCGTCTGGGGAGCCGGCAACCACTTTACGGTCCGCTCAATGGCTGCGTTGGCTCGAGCGAGGCCGCTGGCTGGGCCGAGTCGTTGATGCGGTTTGACCGCAGCGTTGATGCGGGGGCTCATGACTCCGTGTGGACGTTGGCGCTTGTGCAAATCGTACGAATGACCGGCGATCGCTATCGAGATCTGCCCGTGGCCATTCGCAACGAGGTGATCGATTATCTGGTGGCTCGATCGGCACCGACGCACTCGATCGACTTGTTGAAAAATGTGGGGCGTTTGCAAAGCGAAGAGGAAGCCGCGATCTTTGGCGATTCATTGCCGTTGGGAATTCGCTTGGTGAGATAGACCTGGTGAGATAGACCTGGTGAGATAGACCTGGTGCGAAAGACTTGGTGCGATAAACTCGCCAGCGCCCATCAGGGGGTGGCGTGGATCGCCCTCACGCCAAGCGGAGCTTCCGCGATGGCGACGAATCAACGGTTGTCGATTTGCATCGGTTCGGCCGCCTGTCTTCGCTCTCCGCCGCTACTGAGCAGCGCGATCGCGATGCTCCCCAGCACGATCAAGACGGCGACCGAAAGGACGTGAGCTCGGTACTGCTGCCACATCGTTTGCGGGGGCTCAGCGGTCGGTTTCGTTAATCGAGTGCTTACTTGGGGACGAGGCGTTTTCATCATGCAAATCGCTGATACGGTAAGATGAGTCGAGATCGAGACGAGCAGCTCACTCAATCCTAATCCACACGAATCCATGGTGTCGACCGGTTACTTTGCTCGCTCCCAATCCTTCGATACGTCTGTCGATGCGGAATCGAAGCGTGGCCGCAAAACTGAAACCCAAAGTTCCCCTTGATCGAGTCCAAAGCATGATGTGTTCTACCACCCCATTGGCTCCTCGCATTCTGGGCCTGTTTTTGGCATTCTGCGTTGCCGCTGAAGCCGCCGATGCGCTGACACAGGAGCGGCCCCACATCGTCTTGGTGATGACGGATGACCAGGGTTGGGGGCAGACGGGCTACTACAACCACCCCATCTTGAAGACGCCTCATTTAGATGCGATGGCCGAAGCGGGGCTGCGTTTTGATCGCTTTTATGCGGGGGCGCCGGTCTGCTCGCCAACACGAGCGAGTGTTTTGACCGGACGCTCTAACGACCGTACCGGGGTGAAGACGCATGGCTATGCACTACGGTTGCAAGAAACAACGATTGCCCGCGTGCTTAAGAACGCCGGTTACGCCACCGGCCATTTCGGGAAATGGCATCTCAACGGATTGAAGGGAGCGGGAGTGCCGATTCTAGCGTCCGACACTCACCATCCAGGCCATTTCGGTTTTGATCAGTGGGTTTCGGTGAGCAATTTCTTTGACCGCGATCCGCTGATGAGCCGGCAGGGAAAATTTGAAGACTTCGCGGGCGACTCGTCCGATGTCGTCGTCGCTGAAGCACTCGAGTTCATCTCGCAACAAGCACACTCACAACAACCATCCTTTACCGTCATCTGGTTTGGATCGCCTCACTCGCCCTGGCTGGCCAGCGATCAGGATTTGAAGCCGTTCGAAGGATTAGACGAGTCATCAAAGCATCACTACGGTGAATTGGTTGCGATGGACCGTAGCATCGGAACCTTGCGTGATGGCTTGCAACGTTTTGGCATCGCCGACAACACGCTGGTTTGGTTTTGCAGCGACAACGGAGGGCTTCGTAAAATCAACCCTGGCACCACGGCCAGATTGCGAGGCAAAAAGGGCAGTGTTTATGAAGGTGGCTTGCGGGTCCCCGCGATCGTGCAATGGCCTGGTAAGATTAAACCAAGCGTGACCGATCATCTGGCGTGCACGATGGATATCTTCCCGACCTTGGTCGACTTGCTCGGGCTCGACGATTCGGTTGCCCCAAATGAACTCGATGGCATTAGCCTCAAACCGCTGTTTAACGCCAAGGTTAAGCAGCGAGAAAAACCGATTCCATTTCGCTTTGAGAACCAAATCGCATTGATTGACCATCGCTTTAAACTGATGTCGCTTGATCGCCGGCAAGCATCGTTCACGCTTTATGACCTTCACAACGATCCACGTGAAACGACGGACGTTGCCGCACAGCATCCCGAGGTGGCGGCGCGGATGCAGGAGCAATTACGGACGTGGAACGAATCGGTCCAAGCAAGCGCCGCGGGGAAGGATTACCCCAGCGGTAAAGTCGACTCAAACCATCCCGGAACTCGTGCCTGGACCGAGGTCGAAGCTTACAAGCCGTTCTTTCCCGAATGGAGGCAACGCTGGGAATACGAGCGTTATTTCGCTCCACGACGCAATTGATTTTTGCGTTAGGTGTCAACCGTTGAACATTCGGTCCCGCCGTTCCTGTTCTTCGGCATGGGCAACATCGATGAGATGCAACACGGAATCGACATCGGCAGCCGCGGACGAAAACTCAAACGCCCCGGTTAGTTTCAAATCGGGGTGGAGTTCCCCCTTTTCGTGCAAATCCCAGATCTCTTCTGCGTAGTGGGTGTCTGCCAACTCGGGGGCATACTGCGAATAGTATTGGGTGATGTTACCGACGTCGCGCTGCAGCATCCTTTTGGCATTGTTGTTCCCCGCGGCATTGACGGCCTGCGGCAAGTCAATGATGACGGGGCCAACTTCGTTCTGAAGGACATTGAATTCGGAAAGGTCGCCGTGCACCAGTCCGACGCACAACATGCGCAAGACATAGTTCATCACCGTCGTGTGATCTTTCACGGCTTGTTCGGCAGATAAGGTGATGTCGTTCAGGCGTGGAGCCACTTCGCCATCCGCGTCGGTGATCAACTCCATCAGCAGCACGCCATCGCAGAAGCCATATGCCTTGGGGACGCGCACTCCCGCTTCGGCGAGCAGGTAGAGTGCGTCGACTTCGGCCCTTTGCCAAACCACCTCCTGTTGATCACGACCGAATTTTGAACGCTTTTCCATCGCTCGTTGTCGGCGGCTGTTGCGAATTTTCCGGCCTTCCTGGTACAGCACCGATTTCTTGAAGCTGCGATCGGCCACCTCCTTGTACACCTTGGCACAGCGAGTCTCGTCACCACAACGTACAAGATAGACTTGGGCCTCTTTGCCGCTCATCAAGGAACGCAGGACTTCATCAACCAAACCGTCATCGATCAGGGGCTGAATACGCTTGGGGGCTTTCAAAATGTTACTGCTTCGGGAAGATGGAAACTTCCACAGAAAAAGGAATCCGCTGTTAACGAGGTCACCGGGCACGTTGGCTAGGCATGTCCGAGGACACGCTCGCGGCGGTGGGGGGCCAGATCATTCAGTGGCAGCGGCGAGAATTTACGGTGAAGGTAAAACGCGGGCCGCAACTGGCGTGATGTGAAGGGACCGTGATGTGAAGGGACCGTGATGTGAAGGGACCGTGATGTGAAGGGAGGTGGCACTTTGAAAGCCGCCCCACCGGTGGTTCATCGCGATTGCTCACCGCGACTCGGCATGGTTGCGGAAGTTAGCACAAGGGGGCAACCGCCGCAATCGCCAACGAACGACGGCACCCACGAACCATTCGATCACGGTGGTTTTGCCGTGCTGCGACGTTACCGATCGCTCCGAGATGCTAGGTTGGAGCATCGTCAATGCTGGACTCTTTCATCAAGCCAGCGCGATCGACATTCGCTCGATCGGGCGTGCACAGAACCGGGCGTGCACAGAACCGGGCGTGCACAGAACCGGGCGTGCACAGAACCGGGCGTGCACGCGGCACGAAGTGGCTTAGGCTTCGCCGCGTTCTTCGAGTTGCTCGCGGAACGAGTCGCGTTCTCGACGGGTCGCTTCGAGATCAAAGATTAGATACTTCATATCCAAACGCAGTTGGGATAACGCTTCTTGAACCAAGTTCAGGATCCGGCGCCGACGGGTGCTGCACTCGACCACTCGCTGAAGGGACGGAGCGACTACATCGCGGTAGCGTGCCGGAAGCGAATTGATCGCTTGGATCATCTCTTGAAGCTCAACCGGAGTGTCGTGGTTGAGCTGGTTGTTCGCGGTCGATCCAATGGTCTTAGGCATCTAGTCGTGCTCCGTAGAGTGAAATCAGCAAGGGTTGTTTTGGAATACTTTTGCTATCCATCGCATCTGCAGTGCCGATTCCCTGGCCGAGAGTCCTGATTCGAGCGTAAGGCGTTTAACCTCAAAGACTTAGGGTGATCCGAATGGGGCTGTTGTCAAAATGCAACGTTGCATTTTTTGAACAGACTTCCTCTTGGCTTCGGACTCTAAATCTTGGTATGGAAACGTTTTACGTTTGTAGAGAGGGCGTGCGACGTGAGGTGTTTTTTTTTCAACACGCTGTTGCATTTGCCCTACATCTCGGCTGTGAGTTGCTGGTAGCGAGTGATTGCGTGGGTGAACAGGTCACCGCTTGCAGGAGTCGAACGAGCAACTGTGGCTGATTGTTTCGTACCCGAGCTCGGTGGTCAACGATCAATGTCTTTGCCAAGGCAATCCGAATTCAAAATGCCGCGGGTGATTCCGTCTTGGCAAAGCCTGCGCATTGTGCTTCGCGGATTGGTTTTCGCAGTTGCGGGATTCGCGTTAAGCGTGCCGCCACTTCATGCCCAGTTGTACGATTCGTTGGACGCGTATCCGCCCCGCTGGCACCTGGACACCTCGGATTGTGATGCCCGCATTGTGTCGCACAAGCATCTTGCCGACGGTGGCGTCGATGGGCGGGCGTGCGAAGTGGTTACGATGACCGCGTCAAACGGCACTGAGGTCGTATTGGCATATCCGATCGAGCCCCTCGTTCCCATTGATGGTTTGACAGCAAACCTTTCGGTCATGAGCGCGCGGCCGGGAGCACGGATTGGATTTCGCGTTCGCTTTCCTTACCTGCGCCCCGAACCCACGCGGCGGCCGGCGTCGGTGATTGTGTATGGAGCGAGCTATAAAAACTCAGGCGAGTTCTCGTCGATTGGCATCGGCATGATCGAACGCCCGCTGCGGTTGAAGACGATGGCGCTGCGTGGTGAATACGGGGCGGACGCCAATTTGAAAGATCCGTATGTCGATGCTGTCGTGGTCAACGCGTACAGCGGCGTCGGTGTCACAGCGCTGCGGCTCGATGAACTGCGAGTCGATGGAATCGTGAGCGTCAGCGATGTTTCGCGCGCGGTTCCGCATGACGCTTCGGCCGGAACCGATCAAGCGGTTGCCAATCGAGTGGATGCCGACGAGCCCGCATCCGCTGCGAACAAGGACCGCGACAATGCGTTCCCCAATGGAAAAATCACACGAGTTTTGCAACACAATGGTGAACCGCTTTCATGGGTGCGGACTCTTGGCTTTGACGCCGTTTTATTATCGAAGCCGCCGGACGCTGCGATCTTAAATGAAGCGATTCAAACCCGAGTTTCGATCTACGCACCGGCTCCCTCGGCTCCCGATCCATCATTGCAATCGCTGCTGCAACCGATCGCGGGTTGGTACATCGGACACAACGAAACGCTCGATGCGACACGAATCGAGAGTGTGGAAATGACATCGCGGCGTCTGCGTTCGCTTCCGAGTCAATGGCAGCGTCCGATCATTGCAGCACCATCGGAAAGCTATCGACGTTACGTGACAATGATGGACGCGATGGTGCAAGACATGCCGATGCGCACGCGTGGCTTGACCGGCGACGAGGAAGTCCGTGAGTTAAAACGATTTGCCCATCGCGTAGGCGATCGTGTTCAGTTGGCCGCGGGGATCATGAGCACGCCACCGGAGCGAACGCTGCAGCAAAGTGAAGCGATCGCGGATTCGATCGGAGCGCCCCGGCCCAGCGGATTTCGATGGCACTCGATGTGGTTGCAAACGATGCGCAGCCTTGAGATGGCTCCCAACGCGATCGTTTTCCGCTCGACACGTTCGCTGGCTTCGGGAAGCGAACTCGATACGCAGCGTTCGATGGCACTGAGCTTCGTCAACCGGACGATTGCAATGCTCGAGCCGTGGATAGCCGGAGCGACGCCGATCACGCCATTGCCAATCTCAGGAGCGCCGTATCGCTGTACGCATTTGGCTAAAGAGAACGTCGAAGTCATCCTGCTTACCTCCACCGCAGAGCGTGGTTCGGAAGTCCTTGCAGGCGATGGGCAAACACTCGACCTGTTGCTTTCGCCAACGGATTCCAACAAGACCGTGTGGCGATTAACGCATTTTTCAGCGGAGCGTTTGACCCCGGATGTGACCCCGAGCGGGACGCGAATTTCCATTGTTTCGCCCGATGCGGCGGAGATCATTGTGATGAGCGGTGATCCGAGCGTCGGAGGTGATTTGAGTCAATTGGCCGGGCGTTACGCGCGGCAAGCCGCTCTGGATCGTTGGCAACTTGCGGGCGACTTGGTTCGCCGCACCCGAATGCAATGGCAAACCGCAACCGCATCACGGATCGGCAATCGCCCAGCACCCAACGACTTGATCGGAGTTGCGGGCCAAACGCTTGCCGAAGCGGAACCGCTTTATCGTGCCGGCGACACCGACTCGACGCTACGCATGGCTCGGCGTGCCGATGCTTGGGCATTGCGCAGCGAATGGCAATTGTCCGAAACGTTGATGCCCGATTGGCCGCGGCCGACCAGTTGTCCGCCGATCGATTGCGGTGCAGCGGAAGTTCAAACGGCGTGGTATCCGTTGATGCAAGAAAACGGATGGAGCCAGAATTATTTGACCACGGGGACGCTCGATCACGCCGAGTTATTAACCGAGAACCGTTGGAAGTTCGGCAAACGTTTGGAACAACGCGCTAAGAGTGAAGTGGTGTTTGCCAATCGTGGATCTTATGCCGGTCCCGGCGCACTTTTGGCGCGGGCGGCCTCGATCTCTGACGATCCGCTATCAGGCGGCTATGAGGGCACGGTGATTCAAATCCGCAGCCCCACCGTCCGGGTCCCGGCAAACACCGCGGTCCGGATTGATGCCCTGGTGCGGACCATCGGCTTTGGCCAACCTCACCAAGGGACGCTCGTTTACGACTCGATCGGCGGTCAAGAAATGGGAGTTCTCGTACGAGGTCGATCGGCGTGGACGCCGGTTCGATTGTATCGTCAGGCGACCGAAGAGACCGAGTTGAGTGTGATGTTCGAGTTGATGGGCGATGGCGAAGTGATGGTTGATGAGGTGGAGTTACGCATCTGGGAGCCTGAGAAGTCGATCACACCACCGAAACCGTTTCGCCCTTTAAGCACCGCAGATTCGAGCGGGCGGGCTGATGCGATTGAAGAGGATGATCGTCGCTGAGCAGACGACTACCACGCCCTCCTTCGCTTCAAGCTGTCACGCGTGTTTGCCTAGGGATGGTCGAAACCGGCTGCGAGATTCGCTACGCTATTGAGAACTCCGTTGCCTTTCCCCTTCGCCTTTTAAGAACATCCGAAGCTTCCCATGCACCAAGTCAAAATCTTCAAAAGCGTTGACAGCGAGATCGCGGACATGGAATACCAGATCAATCGCTGGATGCGAAAGAGTGGGGCGCGAGTGATTTCGATCACCGGAAATCTCGCTTCATCGTCAAGTTCGTCGGGCAGTCCGTTGAGCAGTTTCGCGGCCAGCGACATCATGGTGATTGTGCTGTATGAAGTGGATCCACCTCAAAAAGGATAACGCAACCACGCCGGGTTCCGTTTGCTCGGCAGCCCTCTCCACGCACCCGTACGGGGCGGGGGCCATGCGTTAGCGGTTGATGGCCGCGGTGTTGTAGGTTAACCTCCTTGCTCTCCTCGCGTCCGGTAACACTTTCCTCTGAGAGCGGAACACAGAGAAGTATGAGCAGCCATGGAAGCGTCCCCCCCGATCAAATGCTGGCCAAGCAAACCGGCCCCACGACTCCCCCGCAGAGGGAGAGTCCAGGATCTGAAAAACCGTTGGTTGAACAAACCGTTTGCTGTTCAACGTCGCAGCTGAATTCTTTAAAAACAGCACGGCAATTGTCGGATGATCTTGTGGGCTGGATCAACGCGGCGCCCAAGCCGGAACCGGCCGCGAGCAAGCCCCGCCCCACCTTGAATCTCGATCTTGGGGATGTCGATTGGTTGAGCAGTGTCGGGATCAACGAATTGATCCAAGTGAATCGCAAGGCGCGTAAAGTCGGCGTAAAATTCGTCCTCACTGAGGTCGGAGACTCGGTACGCGAAGTCTTTGAGCTGACCCGACTCGAGCGAATGTTTCACGTCGTTTCGTCCGCTCCGGCCGATTGAAACGCTCGTCCAAACGAGCGAACCAGCAAGGCCCGGCTCAGGATGCGATCGCCGAGGCAGTGCTCGATCGCCGAGGCAGTGATCGATCGTGAACGGAATCCCGACGGGGGTTGTTCGCAGGCAAATTCGAGCCCACTGCGAAGTTTTCTTGCCGCGGATTTCGGGCGGCATCCCGCATCCCGCTAGCGATGTGTTAGGAACCGATACCGCCTGCATCACCGGGGTAACGGCCATGATCCGCACACTGATTGACGGGCACGTTTCGATGCGACTTTGCCGCGGCTCGGCAGGGGCCAGGAAGCGATGTTGACGGTATTCCCATGACGATTATAGTCCGCTCCTATTAAGTCGTATGGAGACTCTGCCTGCTGAGGGGGGCAGCTGGGCGATCATGGATGCCGCTGGTGGCCGTCCCTCCCCCCCTTTTTTCCAAGTCAACGGGTCGCTCGCGGCCTTCAAGCCTTACTCGCGGCCTTCGAAACTAAATCAGTATGTTAAACTTTTTCCGAACACGCACTGCGACAGCCAAGGATGACCTGCTTTCGGGTTTGACGGTTGCTCTCGCCCTTGTTCCCGAAGCGATTGCGTTTGCGTTCGTCGCAGGGGTCTCGCCGATCATTGGCCTGTACTCAGCATTTTTCATTGGATTGATCACCGCCGCCTTCGGAGGTCGACCCGGTATGATTTCCGGAGCCACCGGAGCAATGGCTGTCGTGATCGTGGCGTTGGTCGCCACCCAGGGGGTCGAGTACCTGTTCCCGACGGTGGTGTTGTGTGGGATTATCCAGGTGTTGATCGGCGCGGCTCGGCTCGGGAAATTGATTCGCTTGGTCCCTCATCCCGTCATGCTGGGATTTGTGAACGGATTGGCAATCGTCATTTTTACGGCCCAATTCGGCAGCTTTCAAGCGTTCGATCGCGCCAACAGTCAACTGACTTACCTCAGCGGCACCCCGTTAGTCGTCATGCTGCTACTGATCGGGCTGACGATGGGGATCATTTGGCTATTGCCGAAATTCACCAAGGCGATTCCCTCTTCGCTGGCGGCGATCTTAACGGTCACCTTCTTGTCACTGGCGATCAATCAATGGACGCAAACTGACGCTCAATCGGACGAAAACATGGTTGCCACGGTTGGCGACATGTTGACCACTCAGGCTCGAGCGAAGGCAGCCGCACAGAAAAACGTTGCCGCGATCGATTCGGAGGCTCCCGCGGGGGCGTCACTCGAGGTGACGATGGTAGCGATGGCCCAGGCGGAGATCGCCCCATCGGATGCGGCGCTGGGGGACGCAGGAGCTGCGGATACTTCCAGCGTGAATGTCGATGACGGCCAAGGTGAAGTGTCTGCTTCGATCAGCGGCGGATTGCCGCGTTTATTCTTTCTAGAGTACGACGCGATCCCGCCAATGAATTTCAAAACGCTGTGGATCATCTTTCCCTTCGCGATTACTTTGGCTGGGGTCGGATTGATCGAATCGCTGATGACGTTGACATTGATCGACGAGATTACCGAGACACGCGGACGCGGCAACCGTGAGTGCATTGGTCAGGGGGCGGCGAATATCGTTTGCGGGATGTTTGGTGGGATGGGGGGCTGTGCCATGATCGGCCAATCGCTCATCAACGTGAACTCCGGCGGGCGCGGACGATTGTCGGGAATCACCGCAGCGGTTTGCCTCTTGATGTTCATTTTGTTCCTATCGCCGTTGATCGAGAAAATTCCGATGGCAGCCCTTGTCGGGGTGATGTTCATGGTCGTGATCGGAACGTTTGAATGGGCATCGCTGAAGATGTTCCGTCGCATGCCACTAAGCGACGTGATCGTGATGCTGCTCGTTGCAGGCTATACCGTCGTGATGCACGACTTGGCGACCGCCGTCATCTTGGGGGTGATTGTTTCCGCTCTCGTGTTCGCTTGGAAGCACGCAGCCAACCTGGGTGCCGACATCACCATCAACGAATTTGGAAGCAAGATTTACCAGCTGCATGGCCCGTTGTTCTTCGCTTCGGTTTCATCATTCAAGGATCTGTTCGATCCCGCATCCGATCCGGATGACGTGGTCATCGATTTCTATTACACGCGTGTTTATGACCAATCGGGCTTAGAAGCCATCAGTGGGCTGACGGAGAAGTACGATTCGCTCGGCAAGCGATTGCATCTCACCCACTTGAGTGCCGAATGTCGTCAATTGCTTGACCGCGCCGGGGACTTCGTTGAAGTCAATGTTTCTGAAGACCCTCAGTACCATCTGGCAACGGATCGCTTGGCGTAATCCGCCACACCATGTGGCTGTTGCGAAGGAACGATCCATGGGCTGCAACGCCCATGTCAGCTTCGCAAAAGACGCCCACACGTCAACTTCGCAATGGACGGCGCGGTGCTAAGCGCCCAGGCAGGAGTCCATTCGCGGGATGAGCCGCATGGCGTTATTCGCGGCTCTAACGTTGACACTCGATCGGCTGGTTTTAGGAGCCGTGTGGCGCGAGCCGTCCGGCGTTTTTCGAACGTTTGGCTCACTGCGACCGGGCGGCTCGCGCCGCACCGCTACCCCGAGTTAGGGCCATTCGGTATTTGGGTGAGAGGGGCCGAGTCAATCTTGAGTAGATGCTTAACAGGTGGCTGGGGGTTGAGTTTCCTGCCGAATTCCCATTAGCGGCTCAGCCGCCAAGCCCGACGAGCCGCCAAGCCCGTCGAGCGGCCCAGCCCGACGAGGCGTCGGGCTTGGCAAGCGAGGTTACGAAGAACGTGCGGTGGGTTCCACGCAGGCTTATTTGTCAGCCAACAACTCGTCAGCTTCTTTTTCGGCGGCAGCCATTACGTCCGCGATGGTGACGTACTCGCCACCCTGCTTTTTGCTTTCGTAGGCGGCTTGCATGAACGCGTAAAGCTCAATGGTTTCGCTCGCTTCGACGGGAGTCTTGCCGGTCCGAAAGAAGCTGGCGATTTCAATCAGCAACGGCTTGTAGCCAGCGTAGGTGCCAATCGGCTGAATCTGTTTCTCACCGAACGCGGTTCCACCGTAGCCTGATTTTCCAGACTTGATGCCGCGAAAGGTTGCCAAACGTTGACCTTCCCAGTGACCCACGGCGAGCTCCACGCCAGGCAATGATTCGTGTCGCACTTTTTCGCAACCTTCGCCCATGCAGGCGTACAGAGCTTCGACGCCGTGGATGCCGTACCAATACAGATCGACATGCGACGGTTCGAGTGAGCAAGGGCTGTACGTTTCACAACCGAGAACCTTGCCGAATTTTGGATCGCGAATCGCACCGATATTGCTGATGAATCGCAACGATGAACTCGAGAACATTGGCACTTTGTACTTTTCCGCAGCGCGATAGATCGCCACCACTTCACCAAGGTTTGAACCGACCGGTTTGTCGATGAAGACTGGTTTGCCTGCTTTGAAAACCTGAAGGGCTTGTTCAAAGTGAGGCTTGCCGTCATTGGTTTCAAGCAAAACGCAATCAACTTTGGCCAACAACGCGTCAATCGAATCGACAATCTCGACGCCGAGTTCACGGACCGTTTCGGTGTACTTTGGAATGCGATCGGTACTCGATGGAATATCACGACTGCCCCACGGATAGGCAGCGACGACGCGGCAATTCTTGTATTCAGGAAGCGCCTTCTCTTGGTTGAATTCCTTCGTGAACGCGATGGAATGTGACGTGTCGAGTCCGATGATACCGATCCGCAGCGGTTCCTCCGCGATGGCGGTCAAGCTAGAAAACACGACAGCAACAATACTTAAACCTAATCTCATGCGAGCGTCTCTTGGGTGGGGGGCATTGAAATGGAATGTTTAGGCCGGAGGTTGGCCAGGTGGCTGGATTAGCAAAACCAGCGGAAGGTGGGGTTGCGATGCAACAGGTTGCGAAAGGGGCGGAACGGAGACGCGCGGCTCCGATCCGGCACCACTTCATTTGCGGAGAAGGCCGCTTCGATTCGGTGGCGTTTAGGAGATCCCAACGCACCTCATCCCCGAGCCCTGTCCCAGCACACGACGCGCCTCCGCAACGGAGACGCGTCATCGTTTCAGCTTGAGAACTTCAATCCTTAAGCGGTTTTGGGTTCCCAACCCTTGGCATATTCACGACTCCAAAGCTTGTTCGCTTCGTCGTTGTTTTCGATATGGCCATTTTCGGCATTGGTCGTTAGTACCGCGCCGGTGCGGAACGCGATGTTTCCAAGGTGGCACATCAGCGTACTACGATGAGCTTCTTCGATATTCGAGTTCGTCAATCGAGGCGATCGTACGGCACCTAGGAAGTCCGCGAAGTGATCTTTGTCACCGGACGCACCGGTGCCAGTCGAGATCTCTTTGTTCTTCATGTCGTAGATCGTGTATCCCGCTCCTCGCATGACCACGGAGCCTTCGGTTCCATGAATGCTGATCCCGAAACCGGTGTCGTGAGGACCCAGCGCTGACCAACTCAGACCTTCCCAGGTGATCGTTTTCCCTTCGGGGAAATCGAACGTGGCCATCATGGTGTCGGGAGTTTCTTGGTCATCGTCGTGACGATACTTGCCTCCACCGGCCGTCACGCGGGTAGGGAACGCAACGTCCAATGCCCAACGAGCGACATCCAAACCGTGGATGCCGTTGTTGCCCATTTCGCCGTTACCCCAGTGCCAGTGCCAGTGCCAGTTGTAATGCAGGACGTTGTCCTTGAACTCACGACGAGGCGCGGGGCCTTGCCACAAATCCCAGTCCAACCAATCGGGAGTCGGAGCGACTTTCCCATGGCCAATCGAGGCGCGTCGATTGTTGTACCAGGTTCGAGCGTACAAGGTTTTGCCGATTTCGCCGTCCTTGATTTTCTGGACCGCTTCGATCAACGCAGGCCACGAGCGGCGTTGATTGCCCATCTGTACGACGCGATTATTGCGCTCGGCGGCGGCAATCGCCCATTCGCCTTCGGCAGGCGTTTGGCTACATGGCTTTTCGACGTAAACGTGCTTTCCAGCGTCGCAGCCTAAAATGGTCGCCGGGGCGTGCCAGTGGTTCGGAGCGGCACAAACGAGTGCATCAATATTGGCATCGTCGAGAATGTGCCGGAAATCGGTGACGACCTTGGGACGTGTCTTTTGCTTCTCCGCAACCATATCGGCAACGCGATTCGCTGCGCGTGAATCGACGTCACAAACGATGTCGATTCGAGTATTGGGCTGGGCAAGCATCCCCGAGGTGATCGCTCGACCACGACCGTTCACACCCATCATCCCTAGAGAAACGGTTTCACTCGGAGTGGCATCGGCCGCTCGGAGCGTTTTATGAGCAGTCGCGGCAACGACGGCTGCAGCCGCGGTTGACTTTAAAAACAAGCGTCGATCATTCATGAATATATTCTCCGGTGAGAGTAGTTGAGGTTCACAGTAAGGTGATTTGATAAATGAGCCTCTGCGGTCAATGGCTCAAACAATGGGCGGGGGGCCTGGATCGTCGCGTTGCGAGGATCACGACAGATTCAGTGGGGGGAGGTGCTTAGGCAAGTAGATGGGTGAGTGGCGGCATGCTTGCATGCCATGCGGCGAATCAGAGGATGCCGGGCTGCGATGCCCTTCATCTACATCGGCTCTGAAGTGAGAGCAGCTACTTCAAACCTTTGACGACTTCAAGGATTTTCGCAGCATCTTGTTTTGCTTGAACTTTGTCATTTTTATAGGCAATCTTGCCGTCGCGATCGATCACGAACGTCCATCGTTTGGCGGTGACATCGCGATTCAGAGTGCGTTCGGTTCCCTCAATAATCGCTTTGACCGATTTGTCACCGCGTGTGACGGGAACCCCAAACTTCTCAGCAACGACACCATCGATGTCCGCGAGTAACGTGAAGTTTAGTTGATGTGCTTTCTTGAACCATTGGTGATTCTCAGCTGAATCGCCGCTAACCCCAATGATTTCAACATCCTCGGACTCGAGTTCACCTAACGAATCTCGGTAAGCACAGGCTTGGGCGGTGCAACCCCCGGTCATATCGGCCGGGTAAAAATAGAGCACCACCACTTTCTTGCCATAATGCTCGCCGGATTTCCATGGCCTTCCGTTGTCGTCCTCGACGGAAAATTGAGGCGCCTCGTCACCCACTTTCAAATTCACCGCATTTTCGTCTGCAAATGCCGGTTGCAAGACCGCGGAGCCAATAAGCAACACAACACAACAGGCAGCGTTAATTCGAAGCATTGGTGGGGTCTATCGAAGAAAAGTGGGAAGGTGGGGTGTTGTGGGCGATTATAAACCATGTTCATCCAAACGTGTACACCTGAAACGTGTTCTGTTGCCGCAAGGCAATCAAGTTTTCCGCTGTAACGGGGGGTTTTAGCGTATAAGGGGGGCATCAACTCGATCCGGTGACAAACCGACGGTCTCATCTGCTACACTCAATCACAGCTCCGGTGGGGGGATCCCCGGGGTTGAGCTCGACCGTTTTGAAAGCCGCCTCGACAGGGAGTTTGCTGAAATGGACTGCGTCTTACGATTGGGTGTTTTGGTTGGGGTTTCGATCGCCAGCATCTTGGCGATGAACTCCTCGATCTCATGGGCCGCAGAGAAAGCATCCACAACCGCCCCCCAGCGGAAAGGCTCTGCCGCCAACGCAGACGACACTGCAGCGGGAATCGAGTTGCAGGGGGAGCTTCCCGCCCCCGTGCCTCAGCGGAGTGGTGCCCAATCCCCGCCAAAAGTAGTGCCCATCCAAAGCCATTCTTCGCGACGCGAGGTGAACGCCAATCGGCCCCGGCTTGGAGTGAACGTTAACGCGCACAACGCATTCATCAACCGCGTTTATGCGGGTAGCGGAGCCGCGATTGCGGGCGTCATGCCGGGGGGACGCGTGATTGCGGTGGACGATACCACCGTGCTCACGACTGCGGATCTGAAGCGATTGGTTGCCGCACGGACGTCGAACGATACCGTCACATTGAAGGTTCTTTATCCTTCGTCGGACGGACAACCAAGCGACGATCGGAAACGTGGGACGGTGAAAACGTTTCGCGTTTCACTCGCCCCTGTGGAGGCACCCGTTGAAGAATTGCCGCCCCCTAGGCCAGCGAAGTGAATAAGGTGGGCGGAATCGTGGGCCAGGCGTGCTAGCCGAGGGAGCTCCAGCCCGCTGGGATGGACTGGGTAAACTTCCAGAGTTTTATCCTGGACTGCGAATACTTCGGGATTGAGACCGGAGTTACGTGCACGGCTTTTATTCCACGAAACGTTTCTTGGGATCTCAAAGCTCCTCTTGGGATCTCAAAGCTCCAAAAGTGCGGCGAGCCGGCCTTCGGCAATTCTCGGCTGCAACCCTGCGATAGCTTGTTGAACGTCGTTCGCTTAAGGGACAGGTCCAGCGCACGCGCAACCAGTCGCAATACCAATGTTTTAGCAAACCCGCGTTGTCTCTAAATACAACCGCGCAACTTCGAATCGCGTTGGCGCGCAAACATCACGGTTAACTCGGTCCCTCGCTGACGCGTGGGGGAGCTGGTTCGCTGCAGAAAACGACGCTAACGCCATGTTTAAAACTGATTCGGAAGCGCTGACCTGCTTCCGTGGAAACAGTCGGGCGTTGCAAAAACTTCACACGCTTAGAACTGGCGCAAGAACCGGAGATCGCCGCTGTAGAGATCGCGAATGTCGGTAATGCCGTGGCGACGCATACAGAGACGCTCCACGCCCAATCCAAAGGCAAACCCGCTGACCTTTTCGGGATCATACCCCACCGCTTCAAAGACGGCCGGGTCGACCATTCCTGCGCCACCAAATTCGATCCAAGTGCCATTCCAGAGGAAGTCCACTTCGACACTGGGCTCGGTAAACGGGAAGAATGACGGTCGAAAACGGATCTGAACATCGTCACCGAGGTAGTTGGTCGCGAAGACGCGAAGCACCGTTTTTAAGTTGGCCATCGTGACATGTTCGTCCACATACAACCCTTCCATTTGATGGAACATCGGGTAATGCGTCGCGTCGGGAGCATCGGGGCGATAGACACGCCCGAGCGAGATGACGCGGATCGGTGGTGCATGTTCTTCCATCACTCGAATTTGCACAGTGCTGGTTTGGCTTCGCAGCAATTGTGATCCTTCGCTGCCGGCTTGAGTCGCCGAGGCGGTGGCCAAATAGAAGTTATCGAGCGGGTCGCGGGCCGGATGATCCTCGGGAATGTTCAAGGCGACGAAGTTATGCCAGGGATCTTCAACCTCGGGTCCCTCGGCAGCCTCGAATCCCATCCGCCCCATGATCTCCATCAAATGGTTGATGGTTTGCGTGATCGGGTGGATATGTCCGACGTTGGGGCGAATCCCCGGCAGCGTTGCGTCAAAGGTGGGGTCGCTGCACGCTGCATCGCCTCCGCCAAGCCGCGATTGAGCTTGGTCGAACGATTCTTGGACCTTCGCCTTGAACTCATTCAGACGCATTCCTGCGGCTTTGCGATTGTCGGGGGCGATGCCGCCCATCAACTTCTGGACGTCCTTGAGCGCTCCCTTTTTAGCGCCTAGAAAGCGAACGCGAGTCGCTTCGACCGCGTCCGCATCCGCGGCCGCCTGGAACGAGTCGAGGGCGTCTTTTTGAAGTTGGTCGAGCGTGTGGATAAAGTGATCGAGTGACATGATGCCGGGACACAGAGCGGATGAAAAACGCGAAAGACCTACGTCTTTTCAGCACTCGTTCGTCGCGACCCCACTCCCGCATTAGGATTGGCCGCAACTCGATGCGGCTCTCCTATAGCGGCGAGCGTGCTTTCCCGCTTCGGAAACCATGCCAAAAATTCGTTATGGAAAAATGCTTCACAGCGATGAACGTGATCGTCCCGCTGCGAGCAACCCAAAAATAAACCCAGAGCGCGACGGTCGCGGCTCTGGGTGATGAAGTTCAACCCCTCAGGGGAAGGCACACGGACTTAAGCTGCGAGAGCCTCTTTGACCTTGTCGCATACATCTTTGAAGCCCGATTTGTCGTTGATTGCCATTTCCGAGAGCATCTTGCGATCCAATTGGATACCGGCCTTGTTCAAACCGTAGATGAACTGGCTGTAGCGAATGCCATGTTCGCGTGCGGCGGCGTTGATACGAACGATCCATAGACGGCGAAAGTCACGCTTGCGGACGCGACGATCACGGAACGCATAAACACCAGCCCGAAGCAACGTTTCCTTCACGCTTCGGATTAATTTTCCACGTCCGCCACGAAAACCCTTGGCTCGCTTAAAGAGACGCTTCTTGCCTTGACGACGTGCTGAACCTTTGGTGGTACGCATTGCAAATACTTCCTGTTGGTTTGGATCGAATGCTCGAACCTTCGCGTTTCGCGTTGGTTTCGTTTGAGCTTTTCGTCGCCTTTCTGGCTGCAGGCCCCCGTCAGTACAATGCTGCGGATGTTTTACCTAGCCAGATGGATACGGTTCGACTTTTTGGGTGCTGAGAAAAAAATAAGTGGGGTGCAGGACTAAAGCTTAGTTGCTGTAGCCATTCAGTGCGGCGTGGATGGTCGATTCCATGCACTCGGCCAACGAGGTCGTTCCGCGAAGGTTACGACGACGCTTCTTGGTCAAACCTTTTGCCAAGTGACTTGTACCGCTCGAGCGATGCATTGCTTTACCTGTGGCCGACAAGCGAAAACGCTTTTTCGTGCCTTTGTGCGTTTTGATTTTGGTACCCATGATTGATCCGCAAGGTTATAGGTAGGGGGTGTTTGTAAACGAGTTCGATCGAGAACTTCTATCCATATGCCTGATCGAACCGCGAAGCTTACCGAATCGCGTTTATTTCCGAAAGTCCTGCTAGGAAATTCGTTGGGCGAGCACGGCATTCATTTCGTCGGTGGCGGCTGAAACGGCATCTTGCCAACGTGCATCACCGAATTTCTCAGCAAATTCGGGGCGACGGTGGGCAAAGATCAAATTTCGAGAGTTATTCACGATCGCGCCCATGCCTTGGTCGTCAAAACCGGCAAGCACGTCCTGGGCGGTCCCCCCCTGGGCCCCAAAACCTGGGATCAAAATCCAGCTGGATGGCATCGCGGCCCGCATTTCAGCCAATTGTTCGGGATAGGTCGCTCCGACAACGGCTCCAATCGGCCCATAACCACTTTTTCCAATCCGCCCTTGATTCAATTCCTCGATCAATTCCGCGACCCGCGCGTATACGGTTTGACCGTCGGTCAGGCGGTCTTGCAATAGCCCCCCACCTGGGTTAGACGTTTTCACCAAGACGAAGACGCCCGCCGCCCGCGCGTCACAGACCTCAACGAACGGTTCGAGGCTATCACGCCCCAAGTAGGGGCTGACGGTGAGCGAGTCGCTCCCCCACGGGCTCGCCTCTCCCACGCCTAAATAGGCCTGTGCATAAGCGGTCGCGGTGCTGCCGATGTCGTTGCGTTTGGCATCGGTGATCACCATCAAACCGGCGTCCGAGGCGTGGCGAATCACTTGCCCGAGCGAAACCATGCCAGCGGGCCCGAGTTGTTCGAAGAAGGCCGCTTGCGGCTTCACGCAAGCGACCCGGTCTTTGACGACGTCGATCAATTCGCAACCAAATTGCGTGTACGCAGCCGCTTGGGCGTCGAGAGTACCGTTGTCGGCGATCCTTTGGATCGAGGCGGGCAATTGCTCTAGGCGAGGATCGATCCCGACACAGGTTACCGAACCGGTACGCCGAACCGCATCCGCAAGGCGGTCAGCAAAGGAAGCGATTTCGTTGTGGCTCATCGGGCACGTCTCGATCAAAAAGGAGAAAACAAATGGAAGGCTTCATTTTCTGATTCCTGCGTCGCGTTTCGTCAAGGATGGAAGCGGGCACCGCCACGCGTTACGATTGATCATAACCCGCCCTGACTCCGACCCGAACACGCATCCGTTGTCCGCCGGGGCTGCGTTTACCGCGGAGTCGTAAGCCTTTCCTTTACGAAAACATCATGACAAAATTCAAGCGTTTTCTATCCTTTGCTGTTTTTACTCTCTCGTTTGTCGCCGCAGGGTCGCTCGCCTCTGCAGCCGATTCGCCCGTGGCCGTGGCGGAAAAGCCAGCGACCGCGTCGAACGCAGCGACTGCCTCCGCCCCGCAACCTCCCTCCGCACAGGAACAACGAGTGCTACGACATGCTGTCTTTTTCTCGTTCAAACCATCATCCTCGCAACAGGATATCGACGCGGTCGTGAAGGCCTTTGTCGCCTTGCCCGCGAAAATTGATTCGATCGTCGATTTCCAATGGGGCGTCAACAATAGTCCCGAGGGACTCGATGACGGTTTCACGCACTGCTTCTTGCTGTCGTTTGCTGACGAGGCGGGCCGCGACAAGTATTTGCCACATCCCGCACACAAAGCCTTCGGCAACACGCTCCGCCCCCACATGAAGGATGTGTTTGTCATCGACTATTGGGGTCTCGATGATGCGGATGATGATCAAGGCGACGACAACGATGATGACGAAGAACTAAAGCATGCGGTCTTTTTCAAGTTCAAAGACGATGCTTCGAAAGCGGATGTTAAAAAAGTGGAGCAGGCATTCGCCGCCTTGCCCGCCAAAATTGATTCGATCACCGAGTTCGAATGGGGAACCAACAACAGCCCCGAAACTCATGACGATGGATTCACGCATTGCTTTATGGTGACGTTTGCCGATGACGCGGGCCGCGCCAAGTACTTGCCCCACCCCGATCACCAAGCGTTTGTCGAAGTGCTCAAACCCATCCTTGATAAAGTGCGTGTTCTCGATTTCACGTCGAAGTGATTTTACGGTCGCCGTTTTCAGAGTGGGGCTCCGTGTGGGCTGGCAAAACGCGGGACTGCGAAACGGACGAATCGTGTCACGACGATGGCGACCGACAGGGCGGTCCAACGGGCTAGGCCGCGGCAACAATCACGCGGCTTGATTTGTCCCCTCTCCTCTCCGCTGTAACGAAGCTCGCCTCGCCTCGCCCCGCACCCCGTCATTCTCATTACTCAATTGATCGCTATGGCAATCCTTGGCATTGGAACCGAAATCGTCGAATGCGTTCGCATCGCAAAGATGATCGAGGCGCACGGCGAACAATTTTTGGAGCGTGTCTACTCCGCCAACGAAATCGAGTACTGTATCCAAAACGCCAACACGTCCCAGTTGTTTGCGACGCGTTGGGCGGCGAAAGAGGCCGCGATGAAGGCGATGCGGTGCCGCTACCAAGGGGTTCGTTGGACGGACATCGAAATCGTTCTTCACATCGGTGAAGGTCCCACGATACTGTTGACCGGTGCGGCATCCCATTGGGCGGCACAGCGGGGTATCGAAAAACTACATGTGTCCCTTGGCGCTTGCCGCACCCACGCGACCGCTTACATCATTGCAACTGACGAATTGGATTAGACTTCTATGTTTCGGCTCGCTCTTCATTGGCAACTTTTAATTGGGATGATTTTCGGATCGGTCCTCGGTGTCTCGCTTAACGTTACCAGCTCCGCACGCTCGACCACGCTGACGCGTGACGACGCTTCGCAGCAACGATTGCCCGGGGGCATCGTGTCCGCCGTGATCGAGGACTCCAGCGCCTCGACCGTGATCGAGTACATCGATTCCAATGGGAATTCAATCAAACGCGAGGTTGACCCGGTCAGCGTGGAACAAGGGGTCTTTCGTTCGATGGAGGCGTTGGCCGCGGTGGACCCTGCGGCCGTCAAAATATACGAGACTCATGGAATGAGTTTCGCCAAGCGAGTGGGCGCATGGCTGCAACGTATCGGCAGTCTGTTTTTGCGTATGCTGCAAATGGTTGCCGTCCCCTTGATCGTGACCTCCCTGCTAACCGGCGTGCTCGGGCTGGGATCGTCCCAAGGCATTGGGCGAATGTTTCGGCGCACCATCTTCTATTATGTTTGCACCAGTATGTTGGCGATCACCACCGGGTTGTTGGTCGTCAACGTGGTTCGTCCGGGGCTAAGAGAAAATCAAGTCCAGCACGTCCATACCGACACGACCGAGGCGGAATCGCTCGTCAATGTGCTGTTTGCACAATTGGAGGCAATGATCCCGAAGAATCCGTTCTCGGCGCTCGCCGAACCGAATTTCCTCTCCGTGATTGCCTTCACGATCGCCTTTGCTTTGTTCACGATTTCCGCTGGTGGCAAGACGGCTGAACGAATCAGCAGCGCTGCCACCGCTGGATTTAACGTGATGATGGCCATGACGATGGCGATCATCAAACTAGCCCCGCTTGGCGTTTTCTTTTTGATTGCCGCCGTTACGGCGACTCAGGGCACGAGCGTCTTCAAGGCGCTCGCATGGTATGTCGTGGCCGTCGCTGTCGCGTTGGCAATTCACGCGACCATCATCTTGCCGTTGATCCTCAAGTTCGTTGCCAAACGCAGCCCGCTTGACTTTGCCAAGGCGATGTCACCCGCACTGTTGACGGCGTTTAGCAGTGCCAGCAGTAACGGAACGCTTCCGTTGACGATGTCCTGTGTCGAGGAACGAGCCGGGATCAGCAACCGTACCGGTTCGTTTGTGCTGCCGTTGGGGGCGACGATCAATATGGACGGCACGGCGCTCTATGAAGCGGTCGCGGTGCTATTCATTGCTCAGATGCACTTTGAACGCAATTTGGAGTTCAGTGAGCAAATCGTGGTGGCGTTAACCGCGTTGTTGGCCAGTGTGGGGGCGGCGGGGATCCCGCACGCCGGCTTGGTGATGATGGCGATCATCTTGAACGCCGTTGGCTTACCGCTGGAAATGCAAGGCGTTATTTTGGCGGTCGACCGCGTGCTAGACATGTGCCGCACCTCGGTCAACGTTTGGAGCGACTCCTGCGGCTGTGCCGTTGTCGAGGCCTTCGAACGGGCCGACACCGCTTGACCTAACCGGACCGGAAAGTCCGGGCCGGCTCAGACTTCCAAGCTGGCCTCACGTGTCCTGCTTTCCAATTTTCAATATAACTTTTTCAATCGCGTTTCAACATTCTCCCTCTCCGGCGCGAAGCACCCCCGTGCGGCGACACTCGCTGGGTTAGGCTCCAGGGCAAGGGCAAGCTTGAGGCGATTCCTGCTGTGGCTGAGAATGGGCATCGCGGCAGTTCGGCATGAAGAGAGGTCACTCCACGAGAACGAGTCTAATTCCCACTGCAGCAACATCAGTTCTGGCATGGAGGAAGTTGCGAGGTCGAATCAGTGCGAGTGATCTGCGCGGTCGATGAATCGTTTGTGGTGTCGCGATATGGACGTGTATTGTCGTTTCCGTTCTCAACGAACACGGTGATGCGAGGTCGGATTGAACAGGAGGTCGCAGAGTAAACGGAGGCGATGATCGATTCCCCTCAGTTCTCTCCGTTTCCTCGCGGTCATTGATTTCTTCTTGTGAGATGTGTCTACGTAGAGAGCCGCTAGGCGGCTGCGACGGGCTCAGGCATTGGGGCCAGTCGTTCTGAAGGGGAGCAAGTCAACTTTCACCGCTCGACGAATTTTAAACGTGATGCATCGACCATTAAAAATATTTCACGCCCTACTCGCACTTAGCTTGTTGTCGTTTATTCCGGCTGGCGTCCGTGCCGATCACAAACCGGCCACGAAGGACCTCGTCACACCCGAAATGACCGAAGAGTCACCCGCCGCTGGACGGCGCGTTCGTCAAGTCGCCCCGGAGTACAAAGGCACCGAGGTATACCACGCCTTGTATTTACCTACGGATTGGAAATCGGGCGGCAAGTACTCGGTGATCGTTGAATACACAGGCAACCAATTCGCCGAATCGGGTTCGACCGGTGAAGTCAAAGACGCGAACCTCGGCTACGGCCTCACGGGAGGTATCGGCTTCATTTGGGTCTCAATGCCTTACATCGAAAAAGGCGGTAACGAGAATGCAGTGAGGTGGTGGGGTGACAAGCAAGCGACCGTCGACTATTGCAAAACGAATTTACCGAGAATCTGCGAACAGTTTGGTGGCGATCGGGAAAGTGTCTTCATCTGTGGCTTCTCACGCGGCGCGATCGGAGCCAGTTACATTGGCTTGGCGGATGATCCGATTGCATCATTTTGGAAGGGAATGATGACGCATGATCATTTCGATGGCGACAAAACGTGGGGCTACGCTGAGAGCGATCGCAAGTCCGCACTTGTCCGTCTGACTCGCCTGAAAGGCCGACCGGTATTGGCATGCGGTGGAGGAACGGATTTCCTGCGTGACCATCCGGAGTTGGCGAAGGTCACCATTCTACGACCGCCCGTGGCGAAGATCTTCACGATCCCCGAGGGAAAGGTCATTCATCCGCACACCGATTTATGGATGCACCGCGACAGCGAATACCGGGACGAAGCGCGTCAATGGCTGGCCAGGCACAAGTAGCCGTCAGTCGCGATTGATGCTCGCGTTGCCTAACAAACGCAACCGGTAGAGGAAACGCATCGCGGCGGCACACAGCCATGAGACCACTGCGTGCGGGGCCGACACTGGGGCGATTCGTTGCGAGGACGCAAGCCGTGGCCAACGCTCTGCGAACGAAGTAATGGTTCCAAACAAAACCGTTCTAGGAACCGATTCTGCGACAAAACAACGTTTCCCGGGGGCGTTCCCGCATTCACACTCGCGGTAGCGTGGGCGATGTTTTGATTGGGCATTCCGATGTTGATGTTCGTTATCGTTTCAGCTCATAACGCTCGAGGTGGGATTGAACCGGAGATCGCACAGCAAACGGAGAGAAGGTCCGATTCCACTCTGTTCTCTTCCATTCGTTGATTTTCTGTTGTGGGGTGTGGCTACGCAGGGTGCAGCTTAATGGCGGCGTCGGGAACACGTTTTGTGTTCGCTTTTTACAAGGAGCTGCGGAGCGAATGGCAACGCCGTGATGCAAGAGAGTGCACGCCGCGAAGATTCGGCTTCAGAATGGTGCACCAGAGTGATTTTTCCGGAAAGTTCAGCGCTGCGCGGCAAGGTTCCAGCAAAAGGTTCTTGCAGAATGCGCCGCAAGGGAAATCCAAACGCCGTTGGTAGGCAACAAAGGTTGACAGCCGTGCTGTGGGTATCTAGTCTGGCCCGGGTTCCGCAGTGGGGGCGGCGAATAGTTCCTTCACTGTCTTTATGTTCATCTAGTTAATTCTCCTAGAAAGATAAGCGATGAAAAACTCTCAACCGATCCGCCCCGGCTTTACGCTGGTAGAACTACTCGTTGTCATTGCCATTATTGGAGTACTCGTTGGATTGCTTCTGCCCGCGGTACAAGCAGCTCGTGAAGCGGCGCGGCGGATGCAGTGCAGCAACAATCTCAAGCAGCAAGGACTCGGCCTGCATACTCACCACGATACCTATCAAAACTTCCCAAATGGGGCGCCGAGATCACATGGGCCCAACTGGCGTTTCGAGATCTTGCCGGGACTCGAGCAGGGAAATATTTACGATCAAGTTGATCGGAGTCTTCATGTCTTCTCGGGTTGCACCTCAAGTAGCACCTACGGCCAGCAGGCTACAGGCAATAATTTGATTTTGATCGACTTGATGGTGCCTACTTATAAATGTCCCTCAAGTGCCTTGCCTGCGAACGCGCCGGGAGGCGCCATGTGTAATCATGACCGCCTGCAAACCCACGATTATGTCGGCGTCAGCGGCGCGTTTCCTGATCCGGCGGGTCGTGCGAATGTTTGTTCTACAGGGACAAATTACGGCGTGTACTGTAACACCGGCGTGCTCGTCCCTGAAAAAGAGTTCCGTTTCCGAGACATCACCGATGGCTCCTCGAACACGATTCTCGTCGCTGAGCAATCGGGGATGGTGGGCACGAATGACTATCGTGCCAACTATCACGGCGGTTGGCGTGGCTGGTCGAACTCCGGCGATGTGACCACGAATACAAGTGCACATCACATTTCGGGCATCACAACCGTGGCGTTTGCGATCAACGCGAAAACCGCGCAAGCCGGTGGTAATACCATCCCTAAGTCTGACAGGCCTTATGCCGGTAACACAATTATCAACTCCTTCCACCCAGGTGGAATCCATCTACTGCTAGCGGACGGTTCGGTGCGGTTTGTGAGCGAGTCGCTGAATTTCACGACCCTCAGCCAACTCTGCGTCCGTGATGACGGCAGCGTCCTTGCCGAGTTTTAACCCGCTGCTATCGGTTTCTGCCGAGGGCCGGCGATTCGATGGTTATTCAATCAAGACGCCAAAATCAACTAATACTGATCAACTGACACTTCAAGCTTAGGTAGTTTTCATGGTGACGTTTCGCCGTTTGCGTTGTTCGTCTGCGTTTCTAACCAGCGCGATTGTTTTGGCCGGAGTCTTGCCCTGGGTGGGCGGATGCGAAAATTCGGCTGACTATCCAACCGGTACAATCCAGGGGCGGATCAGCTACGAAGGCCAACCTCTGCAGCAAGGAGTCGTCACGTTCTACTCCAGCGAGCTAGGCGTGGGCATTTCCGAAGAGGTCCAAGGCGACGGGCAGTATGCAACTCAAACGCCGATTCGCACGGGCAGTTACGTCGTCACGGTGCTTCCTCCCGAAGTTCCGCCGACGATGGACGAGGTGCCCGCTGCCAACACCACCCCGGTTAAAGACATCCCTGAAACGTACCGCGATCCGGCGAAAAGCGGTCTTAAGCTAGAGGTGACCGAGGGAGAAAATTCGTTTGACATTGAGATGACAAACTAGCCGTATGGCGAGAGCGTCGTGTAACGCCCCTGCGTGCTATGCGACAATGGGGCCATGCCTTGGTTTTGGGGCCCAGGCGAAGCGGTTGCTCCGTTCGGCTAACCTTCTAACCTCCCATCGTTTACCCCTGCTTGGCCGAGCGTCGTCACGTTGGACGATGCAAGCGATTGGCATCTCTGCGAGGGGCACCCACCATCCCGTCGTCGATCGTGAGCGAATTGCCACGATCTAGCATGGAATGAGGACAGATTCGACGATGGGAGGCTAAAAGAATCGAGGGAAGGGTGTGCTCCACCAGGAGATCACGCGACATCCCCCGCGTTCTGCGGAGTCCACGGCGGGGCGTCCGAGGCGGTTGCAGGTCCTCGCTTGTCGATCGGTCGTTCGACGGTCACAGCGCGACGAAAGGTGGTAGCCCGCGAGCGTCCGTTTGGAGAGCAAATTGAAAGTCGCTTAGGCGATGATTTGGTGGATCGGCTCGACGGGTTCGACCCCGACCAACTTTTGCTCCAATCCGCCGTAGAAGTACGACAAGTGATTGGGGTCCATTCCCATTTGCTGCAAGATGGTGGCATGCATATTCTTCACGTGCAACGGATTCTCAGCTGCCTCCGCACCGAGTTCGTCGGTGGTGCCGAAGCTGACGCCTCCCTTGATACCGCCGCCGGCCATGAACATCGTAAAGCCGTAGGCATTGTGGTCTCGGCCGGAGCCCTTGGCATATTCGGCGGTCGGTTGCCGTCCAAATTCGCCGCCCCAAACGACGAGCGTTTCATCGAGCATGCCTCGCTGCTTTAAATCAGCCAGCAACGCTGCGATCGGTTGGTCGGTGGCGCCGGCATGTTTGTTGTGGTTAATTTCGAGATCGCCGTGGGCGTCCCAGTTGTCGTCGTTATGGGCTCCGCCGCTGTACAGTTGAATGAATCGAACGCCGCGTTCGGCCAATCGGCGCGCGATCAAGCAGCGTTTGCCAAAGTCGCGAGTGGGTTCTTTGTCCGCTCCATACATCGCGACCGTCTTGGCATCTTCGTTGCTCAGATCGACCGCCTCGGGTGCGGCCGATTGCATCTTGTAGGCCAGCTCGTAGCTGGCGATCCGCGAGGATAAATCCGTATTGCTTTCGCGTGAAACCAAATGCCGCCCGTTGGCTTGTTGGATCGAATCAATCAATTGCCGCTGGACGCCCTCTGGCAAATCGCGGGGCGCTGCGAGATCGAGAATCGGCGCCCCTTCGGCACGAAAGACGTTCCCTTGGTAGGTCGCCGGCATGTATCCGCTGCTCCAGTTTTTGGCGCCGCTAATCGGGCCACCGGTGGGATCCAGCATGACGACGAAGCCCGGCAAGTTTTCATTTTCACTGCCCAACCCATAAGTCAGCCATGATCCGAGCGCGGGGTTTCCCGATAAGATTCGGCCGCTATTCATCATCAACATCGCGGATCCGTGAATCGGCGAGTCGGCGGTCATCGAATGCAAAAAGGCAATGTCGTCGACATGTTTGGCGACATGCGGAAACAACGAACTGACCCATTTGCCGCATTGGCCATGTTGTTTGAACTTCCAACGCGGCTCCACGATACGGCCTCCACTCTTGTGCCCTCCGCGCCCAAACGTCTTCACGTTGACGGTCTTGCCATCCATGCCGATCATGTTCGGTTTATAGTCGAACGTATCGATGTGGCTGGGGCCGCCGTACATGAACAAGAAAATGACCGACTTGGCCTTAGGGGCGAAGTGAGGTGGTTTGGGTGCGAGCGGATTAACGAACGACGTCTTGGCTTCTGAACCAGCGGCGGGTTTGAAGAACCCATCCGTCCCCAACATCGACGCGATCGCTGCGGCACCGAAACCGCCACCGGCTTGCCAGATAAATTCGCGGCGCGTGCGGCCACAGAAATTTTTGGGTTGGCTCATTTTGCTGTCTCAATTTTTTGGGGGGGGCGATCGACCATGGACTTGGCCGGTGGGGTGCGACGAAGCCAAGGCGACGTCCTCTGCTGGATTCCCGCGATGTGACGCAGCGATCCAGGGCAAAGGGGTCAATCGAGGAATAAAAACTCGTTCCAATTCATGACGGTCAAACAATACAATCCCACCGCGCGTTGGCGGGTCATTCCGGGAGCTGTTTCGAGCGATGCGATCAAGTTGACGCCGTCGGCGATTTCGCCTTCGCTGGCTGGGCGTGCGAAGGTCGCGGTAATTGCCCGCCGAACCACTTCGTCATTGTTCACCGCGGCGGCGTCAATCGATGCCGCAAATTTCGCTGCTTGTTCATGGATGAAGTCGCTATTCAAGAGCGACAACGCTTGCCCGGGTTGCAGCGTCGCGAAGCGTGCCTCGCAGGTGAGATCGGGATCGGGGAAATCAAACGCGGTTAAAAGCGGTGTTAACAATGTCCGTTTGACATGGATGTAGACGCTTCGTCGATTGCGTTCGGTCTCCGACGAAGTGCCCCATCCTTGGCCGGGGCGCGATTGGCCGGCCAGCACTTCGGCAGACAACTTTTCATAGAAGCTTGGCCCATAGACCTGCGGATTCAACGATCCATTGACCGCGAGAATTGAGTCGCGTACCTCTTCGGCACTCAACCGCCGCGGGTCAAAACGCCAAAACAGATCGTTACCGGGATCGGTGGCAACGCCCGTTGCGTGACTTTGAGATGACATTTGGTAGGCCCGACTATTCATCACCAAACGATGCATGGCTTTGATTTTCCAGCCGCTTTCGACAAAGGTTTGGGCGAGCCAATCGAGCAATTCGGGATGCGTGGGCGGGGTACCAAGTTGGCCAAAATTATTACTGCTGCGGACGATCCCTCGGCCGAAATGGAATTGCCAGATTCGGTTTGCCATCACGCGAGCGGTCAAGCGATTGTCCTCGGTGACGATCCAATCGGCCAGCACACGACGACGGCCAAGCGACCGATTGTTAAACGCATCGGCGCGTGCCACATCGCTGCGGGCGGGGATTTCGGGGATGGTCGATTCGAAGATCTCCGGAAACGCCGGTTGCACCTCATCGCCAGGCGAGTGGGGATTGCCGCGAAACATCACAAACGTTTTGGCGGGCTTAGGAGTGTACTTTGCCAAGCCCATCACGGCATCACGCGGCGGTAACTCTTTCAGCTCACGCTGATTTTGACTCAGGGCATCACGCAGCGATTGGTACTCAGTCCATTGGTCGGCGCTCAGGTGGTCCTTCAATTTTTCGTTTAGGATTTTGTCGCGTTCGGGACGCGGCCCTTCGGTGGCCCGTTGATCGGGCGCAGCCATCTTGACGATGCCAGCTTGCTCGATCGTGCGCATTGCCGATTCAATTTCCCGCCGGGCGACATCATTTTGATGGTAACGAGCCTTTAGCTCTGGCGATGTAATGTCGATTTGGTTGTTCGCCGGCTCGGTTCCGCGGTCCGCATAACGCGTGACATCCTCAAAGAATGCCAACATGCTGTAGTAATCGGTTTGCGGAATCGGGTCGATTTTGTGGTCATGGCAGCGCGCACAATTGATCGTCAGCCCCAGAAACACTTGCCCGGTGGTCATGATCAAATCATCCATCTCGTCAAAACGAGCCTGTACCCGATCGACGGGTTCATCATCCCATGCCGCAAGCCGGTAGTACCCGGTTGCGGTGAGCGATTCTGCGGTCACTTCGTCGAGCTCGTCACCGGCGAGCTGTTCACGGACAAATTGATCGTACGGCTTGTCTTCGTTGAACGATCGGATCACGTAGTCACGATACTTCCACGCATTGATTTTAGGATTGTCTCGTTCAAACGAATTGGTTTCCCCGTAGCGAACAAGGTCTAACCAATGGCGTCCCCAGCGTTCACCGTAATGCGGCGATTGGAGTAGCTCATCGACAAGCTTGGCAAACGCCTCGGGCGATTCGTCATTCAAGAATTCTTCGACCGCGGCGGGACTTGGCGGTAGACCGGTTAGATCATAGTAGGCACGGCGAACGAGGGTTCGTCGATCCGCCATCGCGTTGGGTTTCAAGCCGACGTCGTCGAGTGATTTGTAAAGGAATGCATCAATCGGATTTTGGTTCCACAGCGGATCGTCGACCTGCGGCGGGGCAACTTCGGCCATCGGCTCGAATGCATAATGTTTGCCCCAGGGAGCTCCTGCAGCGATCCATTGTGAAAGCAATTTGGCTTCCGCCGCAGAGACCGGGTCCCCTTCGGGCGGCATCCGCTCGGATGCGTCGTCGGTCAAGATTCGCGTGAGCAGCATGCTGGCGTCCTGATCGCCAGGCACGATTGCGTGATCTCCCGAATCCGCTGTGGCGAATGCCGATGCTTGTTCCGCGAAGGAAATGCCACCTTCGGCTTGGTCAGGACCGTGACACGCAAAGCAACGTTTAGCCAAAATCGGCTGGATTTGCTTGAGGAAATCAATCTGCTTCGGTTCTTGTTTCTCGCGATCCACTGTCGGCTCGGCCGAGTCAAGCCGCATCAAAAAAACGCCAGGGGCCTCGAAGGCAGAGCACACGATTGCGAACGCAAAAGCGCAAAGCGGCAGTGAGCGAAAGCATGAAGAGAGGCGTCGTCGAATCATAATTTTGATTTCTTGCCGTCTGGAGGTAGGGCACGTTAACGGGGCTCGACAGCCGATAAAGGTTGCCGAAGGCCCGTTGCTGCTTGCCACCATTGTGACAGGAAAGAGGCGTTAGGCCAAGCAGGAAACTACAGGGGCGATTGAGATATTTTGCCAGCTCGATTTGAGGGCGCGAATCGGAGTGCTCATCCCGCCAGCGCATGCTAGTTGGTTTGCGTCGGCCGTAACGCCGGCATTTTGGCCATCGACGCGAAGGCGGCGGCGCCGCAAGAGTAGGCAGGGGCACGGGCCAATAACGCTAAAGGGAGCGTGCTGCGACGGAAAGGCGAAACCAATGGGGCTTCCCTTTTATGCCGCGTGTGAGACAAGCCGCCGGGCCTCATCGCGTTGTAAAACGCGGAGCGGATCGCGATGCACCGCTAGTTAACTCGAACGTCGTCTGAGCGGTATTGCCACCACGGCAGACAGGCATCGGGACATCGGCCTATGGGAGACGTGTCGATGACGCAACGATTTCGCTGCACTGTTTCGCGTCTCTAGCGAGCCAGCGTCAGGGAGTCCATTCGTTCGGTAATCGTCGAATGAATCTTCTCGAGTTCTCGCTCGAGTTGTTGGTTGCTGTTGTACAGCAAGACAAGCTCCGCACGGGTCTCTGCGAGCGATTTGCTGACCTGGTCATGATACGCTTGGATTGCGATCTTTTCCTTTTCGGTTTGATCGAAATCTTGCTCAAGCTTCAATTTGTCCGCTTGGGTCGTGGTCAACATCGCTTCGGTGGCTCGAATCGCATCGAGAAGCACGGTTTTTTGGTACTCCACTTTCTTGTCTTGTGCTTCCAAAGCGGTCAAGCGGAGCCGGATGCGTCGCAGCACAAATCGGTAATCGTTCAAGGGACGGATGTAGAATTGATTGATCAATTTGACGACGCCCGAGTCGATCAACTGATTGGCGGCTTCTTCCTTGAGCACGATCTGGTCGCCAACTTTAAAGCCAACTTCGTCCCCTTCGGTCCGTTGCAAACGGCTATCCAGGGCGCGCCCGGTGCCATCGAAAAAGTTTCCATCGGTTGCCGCCGTAGTGCGTTGTCCGTCGACCTGTTCATTGTGTTTTTTGATGAACTCGACGCGCGTCCAACGGCTCAACGGAGGATCGTCGGGAGTCGCTTGTTTGCCATCGCGAAGGTAGGAATTCAGAGTCGCTTCGCTAATTCCCGATTCAAAAAGATCGGCCAGCAGCTTGTCGTCGACGCGACCAAACAGATTCTCTTCGTCCGAAACGCTTCCATCGGCGATGAACATTTCGTGCCCGTCGAGAGGTAGCATCTCGTAGATTGACCAACTGCCCGCTTGCATGCTGGTGATCGAATCTTGTTGGATTTTTTCAAGATTGCTGGTGGGTTGTAGCGTGACCTGGTCTGGCGTGCTCGCGGTCACACGAAATTCACCCAGATAGAACCGGGGCAGCAACGAGGTGGAGTTGGGCATCGGGCGTTCGGCAAATCCGTAGACGATCAAGCCTTCGGGGACCACAGGTGATGGGGCCGCTGCTGCCGCCGCCGGGGCGGGTTCTGCAGCACCGCCAGCATCAGCGGGAATGACTGCCGCGTCTTGCGTACGGGCTAATACGATGCCATTGAGGTCACCGTTCTTCAGTTCCAAGGAACGCCACACGCGGCCGGTTTCGATACCGATTACCGACAACTCGTGGGTCAGTGCCACTAAGCCTTTGCCCGCCTCGGGGTTGGTGGTGCTGCCGAATTTGAGCGTATGATTCTCTGCTTTTGCTTTTTCAGCGCGGAGTTCGAGCTCTTCTTTGACTTTATGCCATGCCGCACGGCTCTTCAGTGCCCCGGCGGTGGGGAAGATAAAGATCACCGACAGCAACATGATTGAGATCACGGTGGTGATGTGGTACCAGCGCCACTGCGGTGCTGCCTTCCAGACGAGCACAAAGAAACCGATCACGACAACGATCAGTAGGCCTAAAATAGCGTATTGCATGATCGTTTATGAGAGAGGTTGAACAGTCATAGTCAAAGACGAAGCAGTCGATCGGGAGGTGATCGGAGGCGTGTTGCAAGAAAACCGCAATAAAAGTCCTCCGTTGGATAATAAGTTGGGCAAGATGTACCGTCAAGCTTTTCTCGTAATCTGCGGGACAATCAACGCAGATCGTGGGTCCATTTGGAGCGACCGTAGCACCAAAACCGACTTTTCAAGCTCACGGCGCGGACGGGGTTCTGTCGTCACAGTCGTTGCAACCGGCGTGTCCGTCAACCAAACCGGTGCACCGAACGGCATAACCCTACGATCCGGTAAAGGCCGAAGGGAAAGTGTCCGAACTCGATAACAGTACTAACGGATGTGCGTTTTGTAGGCGTTATCCTCGAAAATTCAGTTCTCTCACACCCGAACGTCCAACGTGAGCAAAAATCCCCCCCGCTTGGATGGCGGTCCATCGATCGCTGCGAATCGATTCGTATCGAACCCAACCTTCGCGGCTGGGCCCTGGATCTCGACCCCCGGTGTGATGCTCTTGTGCATCATGTTTCTCAGTAGCGTTGGCTGCCATCGTCAGTACTATCGCAAACAGGCTGACAACGAAGTCAATCTGTTGCTCGATGAAAAGTCACAACATATTTCGCGTCCCCCCACGATGCCGCTGCGAATTGACGTTGATCGCCGCAGTCGGATGTTTAATCCCTTTGACTTGGATTTTCAGCCGATTCCGTTGGACGATCCGTCCTCGTACGAATACATGCAATGTGTCGATGGACGACGCGGGTATCCGATGTGGGAAGCCGCCGGGGTGACGAATACCGCCGAGAGTCCCGATTGGTGGCAATTCCTGCCGCTGGACGATGATGGGATTTTGGTCCTCAATGCCGAGAACGCAGTGCGAATTGCGTTGCTGCATTCCCCGGAATACCAAGCCCAATTGGAAGAGCTCTATTTGGCAGCCTTGGATGTCAGCAACCAGCGATTTCAGTTTGACACCCAGTTCTTTGGAGGGGCCAATACCTTCTTGACCGCCGATGGCCGCCGCCGCAGCGGAGGGAACAACAACAGCAGCACGCGTTTCGAGGTCGGCACGTACAGCGAAGGGCAACGTCCCCTCTCGCTGGAACGGAGATTCGCTACCGGCGGCGAATTGGTCGCCGGCGTGGCCAACAACATCGTTTGGGAGTTGAGTGGACCAAATAGCCAAAGCGCCTCGACCATCTTTGATTTCACGTTATTGCAACCGCTGTTGCGTGGTGCGGGACGCGACAGAGTGCTCGAAGGGTTAACCTTTGCCGAACGCAATTTGTTGGCCAACGTGCGCGCCTTCGAACGCTACCGCCGCAGTTTCTTCTTGAATATCACGGTCGGTCGCGGCCCCGAAAGTTTGGTTAACGCGGGTAACTCCAATATCTCCATCAATGGTCAAGGGTTCGGAACCGGCGGCGGCAGCGCCAGCGGCTATTTGGGCTTGCTGCAGACTCAATTGCAGATCCGCAACCTCGAAGAAAACATCGCTCGTCAAACCGAAAACTTGCTGATCCTTGAAGACACCTTGATCGAGCAATTGACCACAATTCCCGATGACGCCGAAACGATCATTCGCCAGCGATTACAAGTCGCACAGGCGCGTTCGAGTTTGCTCCGCTCGCAAAGTCAATTGGTAGCCCAGCAAGCGGGTTATGAACGCTCGGTCGATGCGTTTCTCCGCAACCTTGGCTTGCCACCCTACATCTGTGCACGTTTGGAAGACCCCATACTCGAGCGGTTTGAGTTGATCGACCGAGACTTGCTCGGCCGTCGTGAACAACTTGCCTTGGTGCGAACCAACGTCGGCAGAATCAATGTTTCGATTCTCGAGCGTGGCACGTTCCGCGTCGATGAAGCCACCGGTTTACCGGAATCGCAAATCGAGTGGAGCGATGAACTTGCCAAGACGCTCGCGGCGTTACGCAATGAAATCCAACCGTTGGCGAAGTTCAACCAATCGCTGATTAAGGACGACTTGCCACGCGTTGCTGAGGACATGTCACGCTTTGAGGACTCGTTGCAGGAGCGGGAAAGCCAAAACCGTCGGTTGAGCAAGATGTACCAGGAACAGAAAACTCAGATCTGTTCGCTGCTCAATACAAGTGACATTGATGAGTCGCTATTTGACATCCAAGACCTGGGCTCTCTTAACGCTCAATTGAAAGAGGATTTCGACGCACTTGGCGAACGCTTGGCGACCTACGAGCAACGAATTGCCAAACTTGATCGTGCCATTGCGGAGCTGGCGACGCGTGGTCCGGAAGACAAAGACCCGGTAAAAGTGGCACTGTTGCTTCGCGATAACATCATCCTCGCGTCGCAGGACTTGTTGGCCGTGCTAGCCGACGACGTGTTGACGCTGCAGCTAACCCAAGCACGGGCGAGAACGGAAAGCGTGTTGCTTCCCGAAGTCGAAATTGACGCTCCCACGGCACTGGAAATCGCTCGGGCAAACCGTCGCGATTGGGCGAATGCTCGTGCCAGCCTTGTCGATACGTGGCGTTTGATCGAAGTCACCGCAGACGACTTGGAAAGCTCGCTCGATGTGGTGTTCAACGGCGACGTTCAAAACGTTGGAAACAATCCACTCGATATGCGTTCGTCTACTGGACGATTGCGAGTGGGGTTGCAATGGGACTCACCGATCACAAGGTTGGTGCAACGAAACAATTATCGTGCTAGTTTGATCGACTATGAACAAGCCAAACGAGCCTATTACGGATTCGAAGATGACGTTTGGCAACAATTGCGTGCTGAAATTCGACAACTGCAAGCGAATCGTTTGACGTTCGAACTCGGCCGGCAAGCGGTCAGCATCGCGGCCTCACAGATCGAGTTGAATGCCGATATCCGAGCACTCAACGAAGCCCGTGGACGCAGCAGCGGTCCGACCGCCGCCCGTGATGCGATCAGTGCGTTGAACGATTTGCTCGACGCCCAGAACTCGTTGTTGAATATCTTCGTCAACTACGAAGTCGTTCGCCGCAGCCTTGATTTCGATCTCGGTACGATGGAGCTCACGCCCGAAGGATTGTGGATGGATCCAGGAAAGTTAGATCCTGCGTATCTGTTGACACTCTCTGGGACCCAGGAATCGGGAATGATTGGCGGTTGCAACGCTTGCTGTCTGCCGTCACGACCGCTGCCTCGTCAACCCGACTACGGGATGATTCAAAGCGACGGCGTCCCCGCGGTAACGTTGATCGAGTAGTGCCGCGTCGGTTGCTAAAGCATGTTGCAAAATGAAGGGTGCTTCAAGCCGTAGCTGCGTTCGCAAGAACGCGGTCCACTATCTGGCGACGGCAGTTACATCAACATCAAAAATGATCTAGCGAGATGGCAACGCGTCTCGGACCCGTTGGGCAATCGTTTGAAGCAACTCTGCGGGCAACACGCCTTGTTTTGCCGCGGCGATGTTCTCCGCAAGATGGCGGGCGTTACAGGTTCCCACGATGGCGGTATGGCAATGGGGATGGGACAGCGTGTAACGCAAAATCAATTCCGCTCGCGTCATTGATGCAGGTAAGACTTCATCAAGTTTTGCTCGTTCCCAAATGTCGTCGAGCGCCGGGCGTTTGATTTCGGCGTCGGGACCGCCGTGTGCGATCCCCCCGCGAAGAATGATTCCCGCGCCGTTGTTCGCCGCTTCGCTGATCACGTCATGGTGCTCCGGTGCGAGCGCCGAATAGGGCAACTGGAACGTATCGAAAACGCCCAGTTTCATCAGCTTCAACATTTCAGGAAGTTTGGTCGAAACGCCGAGGAAGCGAATCATGCCTTGCGTTTGAAATCGCACTAATTGTTCGATCAATCCTTCACGTTGGAGCGTTTCCGCATCGCCACCATGGAATTGCAGTAAATCAAGGTGACCGGTCTGCAAACGAGCGAGACTCTTTTCGAGGTTTCGCTCGATCACCTCCTTATTCCAGTGGTGCTCAATCTGCAGATGGTCGTCGTGTTGGGTATAGACGCAACCACATTTGCTTGCCAAGAAATATTCGGATCGCCGCGCACCGAGGTAGCGTCCAATCCGCTCTTCGCTGAGACCGTAATCGGGGGCCGTGTCGATGAAGTTGATTCCTGAATCGAGCACCTGATGGAGGATGGACTCCGCATCCTGTTCGCTGACGTCACGTACACCCCACGTTTTGGGGCCGCGGATTCCCATGCTTCCGTAGCCGAGTTGAGTGACTTCGATTCCGGTACGGCCAAGTTTTCGTGTGGGTAAGTTCATTGTGTTCTTGGGGGTGATCAGAGGGAGGGGGTTGCGTTCTTTCGGGTTCAGTTGAAACGGAGCCGCGTCAAAGACCAACATCAATGCGCGGCGGCGCGTTCGATTTTGTCGATCGCCCAACGTGATGCTTCCCGTACCAGAGCATCTTCGTCGGCGAGTCCGTGACGCAAAGCGGACAGCGAATTTGGGTCGAGCTGGTTGCCGAGCACCAAGGCAGCGTTGCGCAACACGCCGCGCCGGCGTGTTCTCCACAGCGGCGTTTTGCGGAACCGGAGCCGAAACTCGGCATCATCGAGAGAAAACAACGCCCTCAATTCCAACGTTTGTAGAGGCGTGTCTTCGGGTTGCTCCGCGTCGTCGCGACGCATCGCTTTGCGGTTCCACGGGCAAACCTCTTGGCAAACATCACATCCGAAGGCCCAATCCCCGACCGAGTCACGCAGATCATCGGCGATCGCGTCTCGGTTTTCAATCGTCAGATAGCTGATGCATCGCGTCGCATCCAACACCCCCGGCTGTGGAAACGCTGCGGTCGGACAAGCGTCAAGACACGCGGTACAGGTTCCACAATGCGACGACTCGTGGGGCGTGTCGGTGGGGAGCTCAAGATCGGTAAGCACACAGGCCAGAAAGAAGTAGCTGCCTAAATGCTTGTTGATCAGCAGCGTGTTTTTTCCTTGCCAGCCCAGACCGGCCAATTGAGCGATCTCGCGTTCCATGATCGGAGCGGTATCGATGACGCCCCGTGCCATCGCGGTGGGATCGAATTGGCGAATCAACTTGACAAGCCGTTTTAGCTTCGGATGAATGATGTCGTGATAGTCATCGCCTTGCCAGGCATAGCGAGCCACTCGGCCCGTGCCGGGCGGTACCGCGGTGCGGGGACCAACATCATAGGGATAGGCCAAGGCGATCACGCTGCGACACCCCTCCAGCACGCCGGCGGGATGTCGATAGGCCTCTAGTCGATCGGCGAGGTAGGACATTTCGCCCGCATAGCCCGCTTCGATCCAGCGGGTCAAATCAGAAAATCCGCTCGACTCGATCGCCGGGGCTACGCCGACCGCGATGAAACCAAGCTCGGATGCTTGCCTGCGAAACGTCGCCAACAAATCGGTTGGCGACGTGATCGGATTCGATTGGCCGCGTTCACTCAACGGGAGCAGTCTCGACAGGGCCAATATCGGCCTTGGCAATCTCGACGCCGCGTTCATGGAAGAACAGCAAGAAGCCGACCAATACGGCCAACGCAAATAGGGCTGGCTTCATCCAGAGATCGTACCACTGGATCGCGGCGAGTTCGGAATGTCGCAATTCATCTTTTTCGGCTCGCAGCGATGCGATCGCTTCGGCACTGGCTTCAGCTTTGACCGCGTCATCAATTTGCTTGGTCTTCTCGACGACCTCGGCGCTGAATTGCTTTGACTCGGTCGTCGTGTGCTGGCCTTCGATACGGCCGGCCACTTGAGCACCGATCATCATTCCTAGGCCAAGCGTCAACATCACCAACAATCCTTGAGCTTGGGCGCGTACCGCTTCAGGGGCCTTCTTGTCCGTATAGATTTGCCCGGTGACGAAGAAGAAGTCGTAACAAATCCCATGCAGCACGATTCCTAAGATAATCATCCAACGCACTTGATCCGACGCTCCGTAAGCAAACAACGTGTAGCGTCCGACCCATGCCAACATGCCGATCGCGAGCATCCATTTGACGCCCAAACGGCGGAAAAAGAACGGCATCACCAACATGAATACGATCTCAGAAATTTGACCGTAGGACATCGTCGTCCCGATCGGCAACTGAGTTAGCTCGACAACGCGGCTGGCGATTTGGTAGTAAAACGCCAACGGAATGCAGATCAACATCGACGAAATAAGGAACACAAAATAGGAGCGGTCCTTCAACAACACGAGCGCGTCGAGACCGAACAATTGTCGAATCGAAACCTTCTCGTTGGAGCTGACCGGCGGGGTGTCCGGAAGAAAGAAACTAAACACCCCGAGTGCAACGGCCGCACCTGCGGCGAGATAGAACATGCCCGCATTGGTTTCGAAACCGGTAAAGGTCAGTACAAAACCGGCGGCAATCCAACCAATCGTCCCCAACACCCGGATGCCGGGAAACTCTGTCTCCGGATCCGACATGTTCTTCAGTGCGATCGTATTGGACAACGCAAGGGTTGGGTAATAGGTCAACATGTAACCGAGAAAGAATCCCCAGTTGATGAAGCCGGGCGATGCCCCCCCTTTCATCGAGGAGACCGCCGCAAACATGATCACGCCGCCCAGGAGGTGCAGGATCGCGAGCACTTTTTGTGCGGAAAAGAATCGGTCGGCGATCAAGCCCACCAACAACGGCGTCAACAATCCCGCGATCGGACCCACCGAGTACGTGTTTCCAAAGTCACTAGGCCCGAATCCAATCGTAGACAAATAGTTTGGCGCTGTGACGTACCACGATCCCCAAACAAAGAACTGCAGGAACATCATGATCGAAAGACGGATGCGAACGCTTGGGGCCATTGCAAGAAACTTCGGTTGTGTGGGAAGCGGGAAAAAAAGCAGCTTGAGGGATCCGCGGCGAAGGGTGACTCGCGACTCGCCCGGTTGGATTGCTACGCGGTGAACTCAGGTCGATCGAGATTCTAACGTAGCGCCTCGAGTACTTGTAGTGTTGGCAGGGGATCGATGGAATCCAGCGGACTGTCGTCGCGAGCGAAGAACATCAAATGTTGCCAGGGCAGCTTGTTATACTCTTTCACCAGCTTGAAGTGGTTCGCGTGGTACTCCTTGATGATCTGGTTTTTTGACATTTTGTGCAGCGGCTTGATCGGCACGGTGGGATCCTCTTCGCGATACTCCAACAGCGCAATCACGCCCTCGGGCTTCAAGGCCCGGTGCAGATGCCAAAGCATTGATTCGGGATGTGAAAACTCGTGGTAGACATCGACCATTAAGATCAGATCGAGCTCCGCGGCGGGCAGATTGGGATTATCGACGTTGCCGAGAATCGGCTCGATATTTCGCAGTTTCGCCTTGCCACTGCGGACGCGGAGCTTTTGTAGCATCTCACGCTGAATGTCGACGGCTAAGATCCTGCCACGCTCGCCCACTTTCTTTGCCATCGGTAACGTCCAATACCCGTTGCCGCAACCGAGGTCACAGACGACCATGCCCTCGCTCAGATTGAGTTGGACGAACGAATCGGAAGCATTCTCTTCCTCGTCACGATTGTCGCGGATCAGCCACGGGGCGCCTTGGTGTCCCATCGGCTGGGCAACGATGCGACCCAGGTAAGTACGCCGCGCTTTCTCCTCAGGCGGCGTTGCCGAGACCTTGTCTGCCGAGGCTTGGGCTTGGGCTTGCGGCGTGCTAGGGCCAAGCGGCGTGCTAGGGCCAAGTGGCGTGCTAGGGCCAAGTGGCGTGCCGGTCTCAATGACCGCGGTCTCTTGCGCCCCTGCCTTGCTTGCCAAACCGACCGTCAAACTGACCGCCAAGCAGGCGATCATAAACGCGGATGGACATCGAGCGGACGCCGTCTCGCTTCGCAACCGCCCCCGCTTAATCCTCGTCGCGAGTGACCAGTTCAAACTCAGGCTCAAACGCGCTCTCAAAGTCAAAGACGTCATCAAAATCCTCGCGGCGATCGGTTTCACTTTTTCGCATCTGTTCGATGCGAATCAGATTGTACACCAATTCACCCAGGTCACTCGTCGAGTGAATCCCCCAGTTCGCTAATACCATCTTGGCCAAATAACCATATTGATCGATCGCGTAACGGCGACACGACTCACACAGCTGTTGCCCGGTGACGTGGTTCGGGCTATCCGTGGGGTCGCCGCCTTTGGCCGCGGGCTCGCTCGTTTCGGCCTCAGCGCTCTCATGGGCGTAATGCAGTGACTCGCGGATGAATTGATAAGCTTCGATTCGATAGCGAGTGTCGTCGTTTAGTAAATCACGAATCGCTTTAAGAGGAGTCGTCATGGGGGAACTCAGGGGGACGCGTCGAGTGATTTGACGTAGGATCGGTCGGAGTAGAACGCTTCAGAGCCTCGGTAACGGAGCAGACGAACCGCGTCGGTGAGTCGCGCCGATGTTCGCGAAAGTTGCCTTTTCGTCGAGATATCGCAAGAGAGAAGCACACGGGTGATGACTGCGTCTCTGCATTTTGACCGCTTATTGGAAAAAATACAATTCCGCTGAGATTATCCGTGTGAAAAGAATGCGATTAAACCGCCAACCGATGCGGTTCGTGCAACGATATCGTTACCACTTCCTGAGTGAATGACCCACCGCAGCGGTCGCTCTTGCGGTCGATCGGGCGATGGAAGCCGACCGAGGTCTTAATTAATACAAACGCGACGGGGCCAAGGGGGATCGTTACCACCGGGTCACCGTCCCCTCTTTCCGCTCCGCCCCAAAAAAAATGCTGGCGGGCAACGTACAAACGTCGTGGGGCAAACGACGTTAGTGGTCACCCGCCAGCAAGATGGTTAGAGAAATCATCAATGCGGTCTTTACGACCTCTTCAATGGTCTCTCTCGGATTGGTTGCGGTGAGATACGGGTAATAGACATGAAAACAAACGGTTACGCAATAGGGGGGTGTGTGTCTGCGTTTGGTTTGTGCCTAAAACAGCGTAAATGCGAGTTTTTTTCTGTTGTTCTGTGATTGCCAAGGCTCAATTGCAAGTGTGCGGCCCCCCGGTGGAACTGCTCCGCAGGAATAGGGTTGCCGCTCCCTAGGGGCCAATTAAGTTTGTCAGAACGGTGAAGTTTTTAGAGCGGACCGATCAGTAACCGTCGCTACCGGTGTCGGCCACATCGATTCGGGGCATTCCCAGTTGAAGACGGCATGCATCGAGTATCTCCTTGGTGCGACTAGCGCCGACCCGGGTTACCCCCAGTTCGCGAACGCTCACGACGGTTTCGAAGTCGCGAATTCCTCCAGCCGCTTTCACTTGAACATGTTCGGGAGTGTGCTGTCGCATCAACGCTAGATCTTCGCTCGTCGCACCGCTGGTACCGAACCCGGTCGACGTTTTGACCCAATCGGCGTCGAGTTGCCCACAAATTTCACAAAGGCGAATTTTCTGTGTTTCGTTCAGGTAACAATTCTCAAAAATCACTTTCACTTTTTGCTTGGCCGCATGTGCCACCTCAATCACCGCAGCAATGTCTTGGCGGACGTAGTCCCAGTCCCCGCTGATCACCTTAGAGAGGTTGACGACCATATCGAGTTCTTCACAGCCGTCGGCGATCGCTTGTTCGGCCTCGGCTCGCTTGACCGCGGTGGTGTTGACGCCGAGTGGGAATCCAATCACGGTCGATGTTTTGACCGTGCTGGCGGAAAGCAATTCGGCGCACCGTGGCACCGCGTAGGGCATGATGCAAACACTCGCCACGTCATACGCTAGCGCCAATGCGATCCCCGTTTCAAGATCGGAGGTGGAAAGCGTTGGCGTCAGCAAGGCGTGGTCGATCATTTTCGAGATCGCTTGATACGTATAACCGCTGCTCATCAATTTGTAGTTTTGTTAAAGAGGAGAAAAAAGAAAGGGAATGGTAATCCGGTGAAGGGCAGCGGAACTGCGTCGGCGCTGAAGCGAACTCAAGCGGGCGAAAAGGATGCGATTGACAATCGCGGATGGCTTCAACTGTGCGCCGTGCAACCGTGCAACCGTGCAACCATGCGCCGTGCAACCAACAATCGACGCCGTCAACGGTGCCGATGGTTCACATTGCCAACCCGTGTAACTGCGAATGGTTTGGGTTTTCTAAGTCCAACAAGGCTTGCTTGGTCTCCAATCCACCGGGCGCGCTAAACCCACATAGCTTGCCTGAGGAGGCGATCACACGGTGACACGGAATGACGATGGGGATACGGTTGCGTGCCATGGCGCCGCCCACTGCACGACTTGCTCGTGGGCTTCCCGCGCGTGCGGCGAGTTCGCGATAGGTCAGCGTCGTGCCCGGTTCGATTCGGCGACAATGTCGATAGACAGCCCCCACAAACGGCGTCCAATCAGATTGATCCACTTGGATGTTCTCGAAGGTGGTCGTGCCAAATTCGAAGAACGCATTCAGCCGGTCGTCTAGAGATTGAGCCCAGGAGACTATTTTGGGCGTTTTTGTCTTGATTGGAGACGTGACATCCGCCTGGGCTCCCCCCCAACGCAAACGCCACAGTCCTCGGTCCGTCCACTCCGACTCGATGGGGCCGAAGGGGGAAGCGTGATGTGCGAGGGAGACCGCAGCAAGCCTAGGTTTCGACGTCATCGAATGCGTGCTCTTTGGAAAGGCGGTCACGGTTATTTGCCGATACAAAAACGGCCGAAGACACGATCAAGAATATCATCAGTGTATACTGCCCCGGTGACCTCACCAAGGCACTCGACGGCGACACGAAGTTCCGACGCCACGAACTCGTGTCCCTCACCGTGGCGGATCAAGGTGATCGACGATTCAAGACAGGTTGCCGCTTGCCCGAGTGCCCCGGCACATCGCGCCGCGGTTCCAATCACCGACCCGACTTCTTCTTGGTCGCGCGAGGCAGCCCAGTCTGCGATGTGATCGCGCAGCGTTTGGACCCCTTCACCCGTCACGACGCTGGTGTAGATCCAGCTGGGCGAATCGCTGCGCTGGGTCACCAAGTCCGACTTCGTCGCCACCCATACGTCAACGGACGAGCGTTTTGACGAACCATCGTGCGAGGCGAAATCGCGACGCAGCGTTTCGAGATCGCCCGCCGAAGCATCGACGCACCAAACCCGCATATCGGCATTCTGAGAAGCGCGCAAGGCGTGTTGTTGTGAGGCGGCGCTAATTTCAAACAGCGGGTCTTCGTGGCTGTGGCTTTCAATCCCCGCGGTATCGACCCATTGAATCTCGGTGCCATCGATGACCGTTTCGACCGAGACGATATCACGAGTCGTTCCGGCGACATCGGCGACAATCGCGACCTCGCGACCGACCAACGCGTTGATCAAATGGCTTTTCCCAGCGTTGGGATTGCCACGCAGCGCGACGACGGCGCGGGAGCGGTTGCCAGCGCGGGATTCCATCACGCGACGGGTTTCCTGGAGCGCGGCATGAATCGTCGTCAACCGCTCGACCAAGGCTTGGTCGCTGATGAATTCGATATCCTCGTCGACGAAATCGAGCCCCGCTTCGACATCGGCAAGTAAGTCGAGCATCTCACTGCGCATGTGCTCTAAGGGGCGAGACAGATTCCCGGCAAGTTGTCTCAACGCATGCTCAAGCGATCCTCGCTGCTCCGCTTCAATCACTCCAAGCACGGCCTCGGCCTGTGGCAAATCCAATCGCCCGGCCAAAAAAGCCCGCATCGTAAACTCTCCGGGACGCGCCGCTCGCGCGCCTGCAGCGCTTAACACTCGAACGATCGATTCCAGTAGCGGGACGCTGCCAATCGTGTGTAGTTCGGCAGCAGGTTGGCCGGTGTAACTTTGTGACGTTGGCCACAGCGAGACGCTCACTTCGATTTCGCCGAGTGGGCTGCCCAACTCGATTCGGCTCTCGATCACTGTGGGGCGTTTCTCGTTTGCCACCGCCACTCCGACCGATCGCAGGATCGCCACCACCGCTTGACCCGACATTCGCACGATTCCACGCAATGCCGGGCTGGTGGGTGACGCGATCGCCACAATGGTTTCTTCAGAATCGAGCATGCAGCGCCAAACAAGCCAAACGGTTCAAGGGGATCCGACGCGGCTTCCCAAGGACGGTCTGTCCGCGTCGTCGTGCGTCAACGTATTCCAGGCAACACGTTCAGGACAACACGGCTTAACGTCCCACGGTATAAAGCAACGCGGTTTAATGGACAAGCACCGCAGGATTGCGGTTCGTTGGCGGCGTTCGCGCGACCGACGGATCGCTAACACTCGCCCCAGCTTGACGCAGCGCATCGACGACCGAGGATTGGCTGACCAGATCGCGAAGCACGATCGGTTGGCTCGGATTCGAACCGGGATAGATCGCTAAGACAGGGATCGAGCGGCTTTGCAATTCGGCAAGCTTGGCTTTGATCTCGTCGTTGTGGTCGGTCCAATCGGCCAACATCGGCACCGCATCAAGCTCTTCGAGCACCTGCCGTGTTTGTTCGGTATTCAGCGCCACGTTGTAATTGACAATACAGTTCACGCACCACTTTGCGGTGAAGTCAACCAACACCGTGCGACCTTCAGCATGCAGTTCCTGTAATCGTGCTTCACTGTATTCCTCCCAAGCGATCGTTTTCACACCGTCTTGTTGCGGCGGTGGAGCACCCAGGTATTGAAACGCCATGAAACCGATCGCCGTTGCAATCCCCACCCCGCTGACCCAAGCCAATAAACGCTTTTCAATGTCGGCCCAGTTGGGCACTTTGCCAATGATCCAGCAACCAAACCAAACGCCAATCAGCGTGACAAAGACGGGGACTTTATGATCATCGCTGAATTGATTAAAAAAGAACGCGACGGTTGCCAGAAACAAAAACGCCAAAAACTCCTTGAGCGTTTCCATCCAATTCCCTGGCTTGGGTAGCCAAGCCACCAACTTGGGCCAAATGCCGATCAAGAGATAAGGGATCGCCATCCCTAACCCGATCGTCATCATCAACGCCGTGGTTTGGGCGGCGGACAAGGCAATCGTTAAGCCAAAAATCGCGCCAAGAAAGGGGCCGCTACAGGGCGTCGATAAAACGGTAGCAAAGGCACCTTTGCTGAATGCGCCCACGTAGCCTTCACGCTTCTGCAGGTCTTGCGAAACTTTGCCGCCCGCCATCCCAGGGGCTGGGATTTCCCAGACACCCAGGTAGCTCAACGCCATCGCAAACATCAACAAGGTCAGTCCAAGACGCACGGGCAGGTAGGTGAATTGTTCGCCCCAAGAGAGCGAGAACACGAGCGCTAACACGGTCAATAACGCGAACACGGCGAGGATGCCTGCGGCGTAAAAAAAGTTCAGTAGGAATGCACGCTTGCGATCCGCCCCGGCCTGTTGAACAAAGCTCATCACTTTCAGCCCCACGACCGGCAACACGCAGGGCATGAAATTCAAAATCACGCCACCCAAAAATGCGAACATCAGCACCATCGCAAAGGAACGCCGCTTTTGTTCCCCGCCATCTTGAATCACGATCGGTTGCGTCGTGGCCGACGTATCCGCGTTGTTGCCCGCGTTGTTGCTGGCATGGGTATCGGGAACCATCGCGCCGTCGGTCGGGGCGGCTGCCGTCGAGTTACGGTTCCGCTCGCCGTCGGGCTGCGCTGTTTCCGGTTTTGCTTCGAGCTCGTCGACCCAAGCGGTTTCAGCCGCCGCATCGAGTACGTCAACGCGTTTCGCGCTCACGAGCGTGACGGGAGCAGCTTGCTTGGTACGGCTCGTTGATTTTGCGACCGTGACGGTCGACGTGAACGTTAGGGCCATCGGTTTTTGACAGCTTGTATCGGTACACGCTTGGTAGGCGACCATCCCGGCCACTTGACGCTCGCCGAGCTGCGCGTCGCGGGGAACTTCAATCGGAATCGTCCAAGTCACGTTGCCGTGGTGGAACATTACCCCCGGCAATAATTTGGCATCGACGGGGACCGCCACGCTACTCGCCTGCGGCGCTCCGAATCGCAAACCTGACTTTTCCACTACCACGATATTCGTCGAAAAGTCGCCGTCATCCACGGTCGCTTGATAAACGTGAAAACCGGCGTCCGGTTTTGCGGTTAGTTTTAGCATCGCGCGCTCGCCCGGAGCGACGGTGGTGGGAACTAGCTCTGCGACCCATTGGACTTCGTAACCATCGTCACGGAACGGTTTCGCAGCGACCGGTTGCTCGGACGCGACGGATTGTGCTTCTTTATCGGACTTCGCGGCAACCATTGCTGTGGTCGTTGAGGATTCGCCCGCGAACGTTGCCGTCAATGTTTCTGAAATTGGAATACAGGCACCATCGGGCTTACACACCTGGGCCTTGACCGCAATGGCGATCGGCTCACGGAAATCGTCGGGGATGGAAATTGGAGCCGACCACACGACTCGCCCTCCATGCTCTTCGATGGTGATCCCTTTGAAGATTTCTGAAACACTCTTCAGCGGAGCTTCGTGCGGAGTAAAACTGCCCGCCAACTTCACCGATTCGGGCGACTCGATTGCGAGCCGAGTTCGCATCGGTCCGCCAGCCGGTTGGGTGACCGAATAGATATGCCAGCCACGATTAACATTGACGATGACGTCAAGTCTGGCTTGGGATCCGCCTTCGCCCGGGAAGTACTTTGCTTCCCATTGCGCCGGTTCATCGGAGGCTTCGTCGAGGCCACCGAGTGAAAAATCGGAAAACACACTCCCGTCGTTGCCGAAGCCGTTTTGAGCCGCCGCTGGATTGGCCGCCCCAATGAGCAACGCGAGTGCAAGCAAAACAAACGCGATCGTACCGCCGCCGTTCTTTTTCATCATTTTTAATTACGCTCTTTGCGCAGATTCGGTTTGCGTGGATCGATTGATCAGGATTCAAAATGACTGATTACCCGCAGCCATTGATCAATGCGGTTGGCGATGAGTTCGTCATCGTAGGAAAATGTTTGATGTTCAAGCAATAACCAAGTTGCCCAGTTCCCGAGGTTTATCCAAGCGGATGCCCGGACGAGGCGTTCGGCGAGCACTTGTTGCTGTTCATCCAATGACGATTCTACCCGATAACCCGCCAATACCGACTGCCAAGCGGTGTGTACATCGGTGCATTGGGCGAGGAATCCTGAGATCCAACGGGCCAGGTCGGATGCCGGCGCATCGACTCGAACCGCATCAAAATCGATGATTCCCGTCACAGCCGTCTGCGTGGATTCGCCCTCAACCGCTGGCAAATCGCTGAAAAAGATATGGTCACAATGCACGTCCCGCAACACAAATTGGGTAGCAAAGCGAGTTTCCGCAAGGGAGGCAAGTTCGCTTTCGATCTTCGTCTTCGCCTGCTTCCAATCCACGTCCAATCGACCGACCGCAATCTCCAAAGAATGTCGGAGCCGCAGGTTTTCAATCTGCCGCCGGTCCGCTGACACGACTTGGTTCATGATCGCCGCTAATTCCGTTAATCGCTTGCGTCGCGCCAGCAGACAGGGCGCGGGTTGATACTGGGTCCCGAGTGTCGCTACCGAACGATGAAAGCGGGCGATCGCCGACGCCCCGAGTGACATCCGATGGAGCCGTTCTTGGTGCACCAGCTCGGACTCCGGCGTGGGCACCGACCAAGTCCCAAGTAACGCAGGCGGTTCCTGCCAAACCCGCCCTCCAACCCAACGCACCAATTCCCAAACAGACGCTCCCGCTTCGATCGCCGATCCACGGTGATCTCGCGGCGCGAGGATCGCCGGGACGAATTCACATCCGTTGCGGCGTGAGTGAGTCATCACGCGATGGATTTCGTCAACGCGTAAAAGCGACGTCCCGATGGGATAACGCTTCAGCGCGTACCTCTTTTGTCCCGTGACCGTGACGCGAAACAGAGCGGCGCCGCTCATCCCCGGCGCGATTGGATCGATCGAGACGATGTCGGCCGGGTCGACCCAGTGTTGCAGCACCGCTTGAGGGCTGGGAATCATGTCAGCGCCCAGCCGGCGCTGCGGCATTCGTACTCTAATTCGCCAAACGCTTCACGTAGAGACTCGTCGTTGGTGAACATCGAAACTTGGCGAAGATTAGGATCGTCTCCGATCTCGATTTGAATCCACAACGTTTCCAGAGGCATCACGGACGAAACCAAGTCAGCCCACTCGACCAGGGTCCAGGCCTCGACATCGTCAAAGAGTTCCTCGACACCGAGCTCAAGGAATTCGTCGTCATCGGCAACACGATAGGCATCTAAGTGATGCAATTTGATCGCACCTTGGTGCGTTTGCAGCAGCGTGAACGTGGGGCTGGTCACTTCGGCTGGTTCAATACCGGCGGCCAACGCGATCGCTTGCACGAACCGTGTTTTTCCCGCCCCCAAAGTCCCGATGAATCCGAAGGTCATCCCCGGACGAAACGCCCTGACCATCCAGCCGGCGAGGGTGTCGATTCGCGGCAAATCGAGGTGACGCAAACTCAAGGCGAGTTTACCGATACGTTTTGGACCCAAGTCAACCAACTCCTATTCGATGATGAATGGAGAGTATGTTAAAGCATCGAAGGTCCGGCGCGATCCCGCCCTGATTGACTTGCGGAGGTCGTTCGTGGTCCGCCAGAACCGTGCGTACTCCCGCTGATGGAGTGGCTGCTCGATTACCGATCGAGCGGTTTCTGACTCCGCGATCACGCTACGAGATCGCCCACCGTTAAGCAGCGTGCCGCGATTCCGTTGGCAATGCGAAGTGCGACAAGGTTCGCTCAAGGCAACCGAATTCTCTTAGCGTTTGCTTAAACAACGCTGCGGTTTGTGGCGTTGATTCGAAGTCCAGATCGTCCAGTAACTCAAGCATTTCAGCGAGTTCGAATTGCAGCACCAATTCCTCGGGTGTTAGCGGCGACCGGCTCATGGAAACACTCCGACGGGGGGAATAATCGTTGATGTCGCTTCGCAACTAGCGGTGCAACCGGAACGTGGCTCACAGAAGACCAACGCCACACAACAGTTTCGTTCGGAACATCAGGCAAAATGCGACATCAAAAACGGAGGGCAGCACGGTTGGATGCTTTGAAACCGGACCGGTCGTGCGGGCTGGGTAAAGTACATCGATGTCAAAGGTGGCCCACCCCATGAGATAAAACGTCCGGAAAGATTTAGCGGCCCACCAGAAAGAAACAAACGGAAGCGAAGGGGTGCCCCCCCTCGGCAGAGCGAAATCGGGGACCTGAACTGCATACGGCGGTGATCTCGGCACCGCCAAGCGGTTTCCTCACTGAGCCTCTTTGTTTAGCGGTTCATCCACCACAAGTGCCGCCGGAAAATCAGCGGCCTCCGCTCCACCCCGCTGTTTCCAACGTTTGTTCTGTGAACCCCCTTTGGGTTGATTCATCGGGATGTCCATCCCCCCCTCTTCGCCGAGCATTTCGTACAAGCGATTTTCCATGGCTTTGGCTACCGAACGGAACTGGGGATTGGCAATCAAATTGTTCGTCTCGTCCGGATCGTTGGACAAATCATACAATTCGTCGACATCCCACAATCCGTAGTAGGTGATGTATTTGAAGCGATCACCGCGAAGGGCGAACTGAGTCGGCGTCTGAGGGAAATTCTTTTCCCAATAATAGACGTAGAGAAAGTAGTCACGCCACTTCATCTCAGGCTTGTTGGGAAGATCCAAGAAGCTTGCGCCGTCCATGTCATCGGGTGTCTGCAGCCCCGCCGCGTTCAGGATCGTGGGCCCGATATCGATGTTGCCGATCACCGCATCGACGACCGTGCCTCCGCGATAGAGTTCCGGACACTGCATCAACATCGGAACGCGGATCGAAGCTTCATAGGAAACACGCTTGTCAATCAAGCCGTGTTCACCCCACATGAAACCGTTGTCCCCCATGTAGATGACCAAGGTCGAATCGAGAACCCCCATTTTCTCGAGCTGTGCAAGCACTCGCCCGACACTGTCGTCAACCGCTAACACCGATTCACAATAACGGCGATAGAGATGGTCGAGTCCTTTGTCGCTGTGGTATGAAAAGTCGATGCCATGCCAGCTATTGCGCTGATCGCGAACCCATCGCGGCGCATTGTTGCTGTCTGAGATTTCTTTGCCACGCGGCAGGAAGCTCAGGTCTGCCGACGCGTAACGTCCTGCGTGACGCTCGGCTGGCGTGAAATTCGCGTGAACCGCCTTGTGGGAAAGGTATAAGCAAAACGGCTTCTCCGCCTGCTTCTGGGTTTCCAGCCAAGCGACCGCGTAGTCGGTCAACTCATCGGTGATGTAGCCCTTTTGCTTGACCCGTTTGCCGTTGACATTCAGGGTGTATTTGGGACCCGGGGGCAAGTAGTTGCCTTGGCCACGGAAGCTAATCCAATGATCAAAGCCAGGCCGCGGAGCATCGTCGCCGCCGCCCATGTGCCACTTGCCAATGAAACCCGTGCGGTAGCCAGCCTGCTGGAGGTATTGGGGAAAGAAGGTCGTCCCTTCGGGAACCGGGCGATTGTTGTCGATCACGCGATGCTTGTGCGTGTAGAGCCCGGTCAAAATCGACGCGCGGCTGGGAGAGCACAACGACGTGGTGACAAACGCGTTTTTCAGATGCACACCGTTGGAGGCGAGTGAATCTAAATGCGGCGTTTCGAGAAACGGATGCCCCATGAAGCCCATCGCATCGTAGCGATGATCGTCGGTCAAAATGAACACAACATTGCGTGGCTTCACGCCTGGGATCTTCGCAGCCTCCACTCGCTCGCCACTTGTCTCCGCAACGGCCCACCCCGCAACGGCCCACCCCGCAACGAGGTTCATCAGAAGCATGCCAACCATCAAACGCCAATTCATCAATCAGGACTCCGTAGGAAAGGCCATGCCGCAAAAGGAAATCGAAATACCACTGCCGTCTCTCCGTCCCATGATAACCCGTCGTCTATCGCTCGTTTGCTTCACTCCACAGCATTTCCTTCCACGCTCGCCCCCCGATCCGATTCCCTTGCCCGTTCCCCCCCATTCCCAATGCATCTCGCTCCCAATCCACCTCGTTCCCAATCCACCTCGTTCCCAATCCACCTCGTTCCCAATGCACCTCGTTCCCAATGCACCTCGTTCCCAATCCACCTTGGATGGACGGCAGCGGCTTGAACCACCCCCGGTCGGCTCGAAAATCAAGATCGATTTCTATCGGACCATCACTTCCGATCGCTGGCCCGATCTCGAAGAACGGCCGACAGGATCGGGGCTGAGATCGAGGTTTGCTAGCGTTCTCCTTGCGTTAACTTTTGCGGATTGTGCGGATTTGTTGGACTTTGACGGCCGGGCAGGCCGATCTGAGAACTAAACACCAGGCAAGCTGACGAAGGTCCAACGCAAATGAAACTTAAACCGACCCTATCATTCTTTACCCTCACCTTTTCCCTGCTCTGGTTCGCCGGATGCTGTGGGCCCAATGGCGGCGGTTGCGGGCCGATTTTCTTTGGCGCGCCCGGCTGTGGGACTCACGGATGTGGCGGTTGCGATAGCGATGGCTGTGGTGAACTTTACGTCGACCCTTGGGTCAACCATCCCGCCGATGCCGGTGATCCATGCGACAAGTGTAGCAATCACAATGGGCAATCGTGTGGGAAGTGCCGATCGGTGTTCTCGGGTGTGGAAAGTTTGTGGGGATACCGACGCGGCGTCGACGTCGGTTGTGGTGGATGCGACATCGGTTGCAACAGTTGCGCACCCGCCTGTGACTCAGGCTGTAGCGATTGTGATTCACACTCGACCGAAATTTACCACGGTGAGACGTACCACAGTGAGACCTATTCCGAGGGCGAATACATCTCGGGCGACTCTTACCAGAGCGGTGAAACGATCGTCGAATCTCCTGCACCGAGCTACCAACCTCAGCGAACACGGAAGATCTTCCGCTCCAAGCCACAGGTGGCACGCGGAGTCCCAACGCCTGCGAACCGATAGAGGTGGATTGCAACCAAAACGTTGCGTCGCTGGTCGGTTGTTGCTTCCTAGAGCATTCAAATTTTGATGTAGTTGCCGTCGTCCACCGATGGTAGACCGCGTTCTAGCGAACGCGGGTGCGGATTTGACTCCCACGTCATTTTCAAAATGCTCTTGCACGCTTGCGAGGAAACGAGTGCCCCCCGCTCAATAATCAAACCACAACCCGCCGCCGATCTGTTCTTCGCGTTGATCGTAGAATTGAAACTGAGTCGTGTAGCCGTTTAGGTACTGCAAACCGAATCGCAGGCGGCGTTTGGACTCGGGGCCTTGCCATTGCCATCCGGCTTGCAGATTCATCGTCGGCGAGAAATCAACCACTTGGCGAATGTCGAGATTGACTGCCGCAAAGGGGCCGCCCCGCTGCGGCGAAAGCGGGGCTGGGACGTATTCTGCGCCCGTTTGAATCTGGACAGGCTTGGCGCCGCCGGATGCCTTCACGCCGTAGGCAAATTCGCCGTACAAACGCAGCGGATCCGAGGCTTGGTAGCTGAGCCCAAACACCAACGATTCTGTCACATAATTGACGCGTTCGAACAAGGGGTATCGTTCCAGGTACTCATCGCCAACGTGGGACGAGATGTGAAAGTAGCCCATCTTGGCTGACCAAGGCCCGTCGGCTCGTGTGATCAAGGTTCCAAATCGAAAATCCATCGAGTCCACGTCTTCGGAACTCATGACATCGAGTCGGACCATGACGGCACCCTCCAGGTCCCATTGCCAGCCGTTGGGATCTGAGGAGCCCAGCGAACCGTATCTCAGCAAGCCAACTCTCCCACCCAAAGTGGCGTCCCAGTACACGCCCTCTTCCGTATCGCTGAAGATCACCATCCCGATTCGCGGCTCATGCGGCCCCGCCAGGTAAGATTTGTAGAGCAAGCCATCGGGCAAAATTGACCACCCCATTGGCTCGACCGTACGCAGGCCGGATGTTGTCTCGATTGTGTGTTCGGAGAGGACGTGATCCGAAATGACCCGTTCGGAGATGATTTGCTCCGATATGACTTGTTCGTGCGCCACGACTTGGTTGACGCCTAACAGCGATTCATGATCGGTGATCGCTTGGGTGAAGTAGCGATCGACGGCGCCAACCGCCTCGGGCAATGGCGTCGATAGCGGGGGAAATTCTCCGGCACGGATGTCGGTCAAGGTGGACGCGAATCCCAGCAGTGCAAACAACAAAACGGAGGCCCGCGAGGTGTTTGACGAGCATGGTGCTCGAAAGATCCAATGGGAACAATTCACGTGCCACCGACATTACAAAGACCGACAAAAAACACCGAGGCGAAGTCGCCGTACGCGTACATGCTGTGGGTAGCCGGACCGGCATTATCCGAGCGACTACTATGATCCACCTGCGGATGTATTCGTCATTCCAACCTGCTTCACTCCGCCATTGGGTCGGGAAGTTCAGGTTGTAACGATTCCGCAAAGCGGGCGACGCTGCCTTCCCCCCCACAGTCAGTCGGAAAGATTGTCGATGAGGGGAGCACGGGCGTTTTGATTGCATTCGGCACGTAAATGTCTAGGAATCTCGCGTGACGCAATCCCATTCGGTCTGGGTTGCCGGTCGCGGGCGATGGATTCTGGGTCGGTTCGTCTTGTCCCCTCGCGCTCAGATCGATAGGCTGCAGTTTCGCGCCGTTGAAAAGGATGTTTCACGCGTTTCGGCCAAGGAGGGTAGCTTCGTGCTTCGTCGACGATCCATTCGCACCAAACTGTTTGCGGCTCTCGGGCTTCTCTCAACCATCGTGCTCGTGCTTGCATTTAGCGGCATTTGGGGGCTATATCGCTACCAGCAACTCGCAAATGCGGTCAGCCAACGGGCGACGGAGATGCCTTTCGCGAATGATATCAATCGACTCGCTGAGACCTTGCGCGACCGCAATAGCCGCGTCAACGACCTCCAGCATAATGGCGGGATGATTGATGCCGCGTTGCTCGAGAATCCCTTGGTCGAGATCGAGCGTTCTCGTTACCACCAAGTATTGTTGGAATTGGATCTGCGACTTCAGCTTTACGAAGACCTCGTCGAGACACTCCAAGCCGAATCGAGTTTATTGGTCGATGCGGAGCGTCAAAAACATAGTTTGGGTGAGATTCGCGAGTCGGTCGAAGCGCTCAATCGTTTTCACCGCCGCCGGTTAACGGTCGACTACTCGCACAAAAGCGAGTTGAGTGACCGACTCGATTCGTTGGTGGGCCAAACCCACGAACATTTGTCGTTGATCCATGGCGGGATGGCGGTATTTAGTCACGACGTACGCGGACAATACAACACGTGGATCGGGGTGGCTTGGCTCTGCACCATCGTCTCGATGGTCATGGTTGCCTTGTTGGTATGGGGATTTCACTCACTCGTCGTCAAACCTTTTCGCACCTTGATCGTCGGCTCACGTCTGGTCGCCGGTGGGCAATTGAATCATCGCATCGACCTCGGTACCGGTGATGAGCTCAGCGAGTTGGCCGCCGCGATGAACGAGATGACCGACAAGTTTCAAAAAGCGTATAAGAAAGTCAATTTGCTCTGTAACGATCTGGACCATCAGGTTCGCGAACGGACTCGTGAGGTCATCCAGAACGAGCAACTTGCCAGCGTCGGCTTCTTGGCTGCCGGCGTTGCTCACGAGATCAACAACCCGCTTGCCACGATCGCCTGGAGTGCGGAGTCTCTCGAGTCGCGTTTAGAAGAGGTGGTTTGTCTCTCTGCGGACGCCGACCATCTTGACCCGGAATTCATTGCGGTGATGCGGACAAACTTGCGCCGTATCGAAGACGAGGCTTTTCGCTGCAAAGGAATCACGGAGCGTTTGCTCGACTTCAGCCGCTTGAGTGAAGTGCGTCGCGCTTCGACCAACTTGACGGAGTTGGTTGGGGAGGTCGTCTCGATGGTCAGCAAGGTCGGGAAATACCGCTGCAAATCGGTTCGCACCCACACCTCCGGTGCCACCTTTGCGCACGTCAATCCACAGGAAATCCGGCAAGTCGTTCTGAATTTGGTCACCAACGCACTGGAAAGTGTAGACACCGACGGGAACGTGGATGTATATGTTCAAAGCGATGGAACGACGAGCCGGGTGATTGTCCAAGACGATGGTTGTGGAATGAGCAGCGATGTGCTGGAACACTTGTTTGAACCCTTTTTTACACGACGCCGAGACGGCACCGGAACCGGTCTGGGGCTGAGTATCACCTACCGCATTGTTTCTCAGCACGGCGGGTCCTTGATCGCCCAAAGTGATGGCGAGGGACGCGGGTCACGAATGGAAGTTTCGTTGCCCGCACGCGCCGAACACGAAGACAATCCCACAAAAAGTCGCGACACGATTGGATGGAATCATGAGTCAGTCAAAGCAGCCTAAGCGTAACGCAATGCACATTCTGTTTGCGGATGACGAAAAGAATCTTCAAGAGTTAATGCGTAGCGAATTGCCACGCATGGGGTATACCGTGACGGTTTGTCCCGACGGCTTGACCGCGGTCGCGGCGCTCGAGAAGGAGCCGTTTGATTGTTTGCTCGTCGACCTCGATATGCCCGGCATGAACGGGATCGATGTGATCGGGCGGGCGCGTGAATTGCGCCCAGAGATCGAAGCGGTGGTGATGACCGGAAAACCGAGCCAAGAAACCGCCATTGCCGCGCTGCGTCATCAAGCCTTCGACTACTTGACCAAGCCGTGTCGCTTAGCCGAAATCGCAGGTCTACTCGGACGTGTTGCCGAACGACGTCAAACCAAACGCCAACTCGCGGCGCTCCAGCACCGACTCAAACGCGCCGAAGGGGATTGCCAAATGGTCGGCAACGGATCGGCCATGGACTCGGTGCGGAAGCTGATCGCCAAGGTCGCCCCCACCGAAAGCAGCGTGCTGATTCGCGGCGAAACGGGCTGCGGAAAAGAACTGGTGGCACGGGCGATTCACGAATCAAGCTTGCGCGCCGAACAACCCATGGTGGCCATCAATTGTGGTGCATTGCCCGAGAACTTGATCGAAAGTGAATTGTTCGGACATTGCAAAGGTGCTTTCACCGGAGCCGATTCAGCCCGCACGGGATTGTTCGAAGTCGCCGATGGCGGCACGATCTTCTTGGATGAAGTTGGCGAGTTGCCGCTCGCAATGCAAGCCAAGCTGTTGCGCGTCCTGGAAACGGGAGACATCCGACGGCTGGGCGACAACCAAACCGTCAATGTGAATGTTCGCGTCGTCTGCGCGACTCACCGCGATCTTGAGAAAATGGTCGAAGAAGGGACGTTTCGTGAAGACCTGATGTTCCGAATCAATACGTTCGAAATCGAAGTGCCTGCGCTCCGCGAACGGATTGACGATATCGTTCCGTTGGCCTCCCATCTGTTGCGGCGGCATCGCACCGATGGCAGCAGCGAACAATTGTTTACACCCGAAGCGATCGCCGAACTGAAGGCCCATCAATGGCCAGGCAACGTGCGGGAACTCGCCAATGTGGTAGAGCATGCAGCGATTTTGTGTGATTCCCTTCCCATCGGAACCGAACATCTGCCTCGGCATTTTGGACGTCGTCAATTACGCAAGGAACTCAGAGATTCCGAACCGATGTCGTTGCGTGAATTGGAGATGATCGCGATTGAACGATCACTGACGCGGCACGATGGAAATAAGCCAGCGGTGGCGGAAGAACTCGGCGTCAGTCTGAAGACGCTCTACAACAAGATCAACTCAGCCGAAGAGAAGCGAATGGCCGGTTAAGCATCGGTTTCCTGCGGCGAAGATAATCCCACAGTCTCCTGCGCCGAGGATAACCCCACGGCACTCGGCTGCCGTGCGTTTTGCGGGCGACGCGTCGGCTGCAGCAACTGCAGCGCCTCGGTGCCACAAAACTCAGCGTCTCGGTTACACGAAGCGGGGGCCTCGATATCAACCTGCGTTGGCAACCAATTCTGCATCGAGCGAAACCGGCATCGCCCCGGGCCTGTATCAAACTGGGCCTGTATCAAACTGGGCCTACGTCGAGCCGGGCCTACGTCGAGCCGGGTCTGCATCGTGCTGGGCAAGGGCTTAGATGCCGGTGCGAACCAAGCTGACCGCGACACCGATCACCTTGGCTTCTTTGACGTAGAGAGGGGGGATCGCAGCGTTAGCCGGTTGTAAGCGGACGCGATCGGCTTCGGGATGCCAATACGCTAAGGTTGCGTCGCCTTCGGTTGTCTCCGCAACCACCATCTGGCCCGGCAATGCATGGTCTTGACGCTGGACGATGACATAGTCGCCATCGGCGATCTTGGCATCGACCATCGAATCGCCGGAGATCTGAAGCACGAAACGATTTTCGCCAAACAGCATTTCGCTGAAATCAAGTCGATCGTTCTGAGCGAACGGTAGATGGGTCGGTGACCCCTCGACAACGCCCCCCAACGACAGGCTGTTGGGGTTGCGATCGGCCGTTTGGATCAGCTCGATCGCTCGTGACTTGTTTGGGCTGCGAATGATCAAGCCTTTGCGTTCAAGCGCCCGAAGGTGACACATCACCCCGTTAGGGCTCTTGATACCAAAGTGTTCACCAATCTCACGGACCGTCGGACCATAACCGCGCTTCACAATTAAGGAGCGGATCATGTTGTAGACGTTTTGTTGGCGATCTGTGAGCTGGGCAGACATCGACGAACCTTATTCGAATTCGAGCGTGAAAGATCATGTTGCGACGCTAGCATAACTAGTCGTTGCCATCGATTCTACCACATACTAAACGCACGTCCACACTAAAGTCGGGGGTGTCCGTTTACAGTGTCACCTTGGCGCCCCATCCCAAAGGGACATGCTTCAGGCCCCCCGCAGAACCAGGGCCACGGTGGCAATGCCTGCCGGAATGCACCACCATGCGAACCAGTGCAGACGGTCCAATCGGCTCCATCCGATCAACCACTTGAGGGCCACGATCCCGACGACGAAAGAGACCGCCGCGCCCACCATTAGCAGTCCCGGGGTGAATCCCATTTCGGGGGTGGTCAGTGACGAGGCAGCCTCGCTCGAGCGTGCCTCGATAAAACTCTTTAGTTCCAGCACGACGGCGCCGCAAATCGCGGGGATCGCCAGTAAAAACGAGAATGTGACGGAATCCTCGCGTTTTAAGCCTAGCAATCGGGCTCCTAGAATGGTCGACCCGCTGCGGCTAATCCCCGGCAGGATTGCAAAGGCTTGGAAGCATCCAATCAGCAAAGCGTTGACGATGCTCATCTCTTGATACTTGCCGTCGCGAGGACGTAATCGCCCGAGAATGACCAAGAAGATTCCTGTTACGATTAGCATTGCTCCGGCGAGCAAGGGGGATCTCATAATCCATTCAAAGTTCCTCTTGATCGTCAAACCGACAATCGCGGCTGGGATGGTGCCCACGATTAACATCGAGATGACCCGGCGATCGCTGAACAACAGATCGAGAATTCGCCGCCAATAAACGACCAAAATCGAGCCCAAGGTGCCCGCGTGTAGAACAATCTCGAGCGTGGGCGATTCGCTAAGCTTTCCCGTCAATGCCCCCAGAACGACCAAATGCCCTGACGAACTGATGGGCAGAAACTCGGCGATCCCTTGAACAATGGCGAGAAAAAGAATCTGTAACACGGGTTGGTTGATCCTGAGGCAATGTCGGACGAAGCTAGCGGCGGGCTCGGAGGGCGATCCCTACGGGGAAGCCCTATGGGTTTTAGGTTGACAACCCGAGTTGTGGAAGAGGCATGCCCCCGGGTAGAAAAACGGATTATAGCGGTCGCTTTGTACTCTGCGACAACCTTGTGACTTAGGAAAGCTTTCATGCATCGCGTCGATGACCCCATAGCCAATTCGCCCGAACGTGTTCCCAGTCGGAGCGAAGCGGAGTCGCTCGCCTTAGTTCAAGCGAACCGATCATGGACGCGGGATTCGAATCCGTCCATTGCGGGCGATTTGATCAATGGGCTACGGGGCTTTTGTATGGGAGCGGCCGATACCGTTCCGGGCGTCAGCGGGGGCACGGTCGCATTGGTGCTCGGTCACTACCAACGCTTGGTGACATCCATCTCGCGATTCGACTCGCATTTCTTGTCGCTCGTGATCCAGTGGAAGCTGCGTGACGCGGCGCGTTACATCGACTTCCGTTTTTTGGCGGCCTTGGGAATCGGAATCGCCACGGGGATCGTTTCTTTAGCGGGAGTGATGCACTGGTTGCTCGATCACAAACAACCCGAAACGTATGCGGTGTTCTTTGGTTTGATCCTGGCAAGCATTTGGATCGTCAAAAACTACGTTAGCCAGTGGCGGTTGCCCCAAGCGATTGCCTGTGGCCTTGGAATCGGGGCCGCGGTTGCGGTGACGTGTTTGCCCATGGGCAGCGGCGACATGAGCTTGCCATTCTTGTTCTTAAGCGCGTCGGTTGCGATTTGTGCCATGATCCTGCCGGGCATTAGTGGCGCGTTTGTGTTGCTTTTATTTGGGGTGTATCATCCGGTGACAGGTTTGATCAAAGACGCCGTTCGTGGCAATTTCACGCTCGAATCGCTGTCACAGATTGGCGTCTTTATCGCTGGATGCGCCTTTGGGCTGCTGGCGTTCTCGCGGTTGTTGCATTGGTTTTTAGAGCATCATCGCAGCACCACCATGGCAGCCTTGATCGGATTGATGATCGGTAGTGTGGGGAAACTGTGGCCGCTGCAACAACCCACACCTGAGACGGCGCAGTTGGAGGCGAAGTTTCGTCAGATGGAATTTGTGCCCGCCGGCGAGTGGCCCGGAAGTCTACTGATGCTCGTCGGGTTGGCGGTGGCCGCCGTTGTCGCTGTGATTGTGGTTGAAAGCATCGCTAATAAAGTCGATAGCAACGATCCAGCCTAGAGTGAGCCAGCCTAGAGTAACGATCCGGGCAACGATACGCGCTAGCGTTCGGTAAGGACTAGAGATCCGAACTTCGACATCATGCCGTGTCCTCCCATGACCCAATCCTTACCCGCGTCTGGGGGCATGTTGTTGGCCCACCAATCTTCGTGTCAAAACATGCTTCGTGTCAAAACAATGCGGCTGTCGTTGGCACGCTGCATCGTTCCGCCGCTTGAGACGGTATTGGGAAGGGCGATGGCGGCAGATCGGCCACCGAAGAAGGGGTAAAAAAAATCCCGCCTGTCGAGCCGCACAGGGCGACTCAACAGACGGGCGTGTCTCGCAGTACCATCACGGAGATGATCGCGAGTGGGGTGGCTGCGCCGAAGCATCAGCCCGCCGACTTCTAACTACGGGTTACCACCCCGTTGGCAAGTACAGCAATAATCCACTTGATCACCTCCTTTCACAAACTTGTTTGACGATTTCAATCCGGGTGCCAACCAGAGAGGATCAAAGATCGTACGGAAAGTTTCGTTGCGACGCGTCATCGCAACACGGTATCCCCATTATCGCTAGCAACCAAAATGGAAGCAAGTAATTCTGAGGCTATTTTTCTAGACGAAGCAACCCTGCCCGCGGTTCGCAGATGGCAGGAAAATTTTTGGAAAAGTTTCGTGGTGCCAGCGGACTGGGCCTTTGAGACCGACACGCTCGTCAAGCATCGTGTCTCGCCCCCCCGTCCCCGACGCTAAATGCCGGTGCTGAATGCCGGTGCGGTTTACTCGCACTGGGAACGCACGTCGGACTAGTGCGATTTGAGAAATGACGTAGGTAAAAATAGTAGCTACGTTCACCAGAACGTGGTCCACCGTGAACGCGACGGTAACTACATCAAAGAGAAAAATGCTCGAGCCTTGGGGGCGCGCGGCCTAGCCCTTGGGAACGCGCGGCGATGGCGAGAACACGTATGCATAGCCTCTCGGTAGGGCATTGCGAAGTAAGTGTCCTAGGGGGACGCCGGAGCGAGATTGGCAAAGCGGGTGATCGCGTCGGTGGGTGTATGGGTGGAGAGAAGCTCGCTCAATTCGAAAGGAGCGCGGAGCGACTTGGAGTGGGCTTGGGCGTCGTTCAAGAACGAGCGGATCGTTTCGCTGCCGATTGCGTCAAACCAGCGGAACCACTCGCCTCGGTGCGAATAGCCGAGACCTCCGGCCATCGCGATTTCAACCTGGTCCAAGGACGGGGCCACACCGTCTTGGAGCAACAACGCTGCTTCGATCCACATTGGGATACACAACCGCAGCAGGACTTGGTCGTGTGCAAACGCCGTCGTTTCCCGGGTGTATCGATCGCGAATTTTGATTGCTTCGGGCGAGAGCGACGCGGATCGTTGGGCATCGCAGTAGTCATAGAAACCTCCCCCCCCAAACCGGCCTCCGCGTCCCGCCTTGATCAACGCGGGTAGCATTGGCGACGGATCAATGCGCGTGGGAAAGGATTGCCAATAGACCCGGCCAGCGTCAAACATCGTTCGCGAGCCGATCAAGTCGATCAATTCGAGTGGCGACAATGGCATCCCCAACTGCAACGCCGCCTGTTCGATTTGCTCGGCGGTGGCACCTTGTGTCAACAACGTCATCGCTTCGTTTAAGTAGGGCGACAACATGCGGTTGACGACGAAGCCGGGGGCGTCCGCAACCACCAAGGGCGAGCGATTCAAGCGGCGTACATGTCGGGCCACCGAGGCAAGATTCTGCTCGCGGATGCCCTTGGTTGGGATCACTTCGACCGCGTCACGAACGTCCACTGGCATGAAGAAGTGCATGCCGCAAAGACGCGACGGCGTCGACAATGCAGCGGCGATGTCCCCAATCCGAAGCGTCGATGTATTGCTGCAAAAAATCCAGTCTTCATCGAGGACACCCTCCATACGCTGAAAAAAGTCGCGTTTGATCTGCAATCGCTCGGCGATCGATTCAATCAAGATTCGTGGCGCGTGCGAATCAACGCCCGACTCGCTAACGCCGTCTTGATGGTGAACCAAGTCGACCATCATGATCTCCGCTTCGCCCAACCTGACTTCCGAAACGCTCCATACTGCGGGGTCGAGTTTGAAGTCGCGGATGCTGTTTTGCAGCGCCTCGACGCTCTGGTCGGCAATCGTCACCGAAATGTTGGCGTCCAAGTGGGCCTGGGCGATGGCGCGTCCGACCACGCCGAGTCCGACAAGTAAAATGGAGGGGCGTGTCATGATGATTTCGTGTCAGGCTGGTTGGCTCGGGCTAATTTTCTCGGGCTGTCGATCACCGATGTCGCATTTTGATGTAGATTCCTGCTCAGCGGTAGTCGCCTCCGATTTGGGCAATCCGGCTGCGGGCTACGCAAAATACAGGCTACGGTTTAGATTGAGTGCGAACTCTATCCTTCGTCCTTTTCGTGAAATTTGTGCTTGATGCGATTTACCAAAATGCACGGTGCTGGCAACGACTATGTTTACGTCGATTGCTTTGCTGAGAATCTTGATGACAGGAACATTGCCGAATTAGCCCAGTCCATCTCACATCGCCATTTTGGTGTGGGTGCGGACGGCTTGATTCTGATTCGCCCCAGTGAGATTGCGGACGCACGAATGCAGATGCTCAACGCCGATGGCAGCGAGAGCGAGATGTGTGGAAACGGAATTCGCTGTGTCGCCAAATACGTGTTCGACCACGGGATTGCAAAACAAGAGCAATTGAAAATCGAATCGGGCGGTTCGGTTCGCGACTTATCGCTGACGATCGGAGCCGACGGCAAAGTCGAAGCGGTCACGGTCGATATGGGAGAGCCAATTCTCGAAGCCCCGTTGGTGCCTACGTCGCTGGTCGACCACGGTCACGTGGTAGGGCACGAAGTTGAGTTCGACGGCCAGAAACTATCGGTCACCTGCGTTTCCATGGGCAATCCCCATTGTGTGATCTTTGTCCCCCAAGCGACCGACGAGTTGGTGCTTGGCTTGGGACCTAAAATCGAGACCGACCCAAGATTTCCTAAGCGCATCAACGTCGAGTTTGTCGAGATCATCTCGCGAAGCGAAGTGCGTCAGCGAACGTGGGAACGCGGCAGTGGCGAAACTTGGGCCTGCGGCACCGGGGCGTCGGCGGTTTGTGTCGCTGGCGTGTTGACCGGCAACACGGATCGCAAGATCCTCAACCATCTGCTCGGAGGCGACCTGGTGCTCCAGTGGAACGAAACGAGCGGGCGAGTGAATATGACAGGCGGAGCGGTCGAAGTCTTTTCGGGAGAATGGAACGCGTGAGCGACGCCGCCGCAATTGCCGACCCCGTTCACGCCATTTCGGTTTCGGAACTCAATGGACATATCAAAGCGGTGATGGAGGGAACGTTCCCATCGCTTTGGGTTGCCGGCGAAATCTCCGATCTCGTTCGTGCGCGGAGCGGGCACATCTACTTCACGCTGAAGGACGACGATGCGCAAATCCGTGGGGTGTTGTGGCGCAACACGGCGATTCGTATCAAGCACGATCTCCAAGATGGTCAAGCGGTGCTGTGCTTTGGCAATCTCGACGTCTATGCGGCGCGGGGGACGTACCAATTGGTGGTCCGCAAACTTGAGCCTCAGGGGATCGGTTCCCTGCAATTGGCCTTTCAGCAAATGCAAGCGAAGCTTGAGCGAGAAGGTTTGTTTGCGGCCGAGCGAAAACGCCCATTGCCCTCGTTGCCTCGACGCATTGGGATCGTGACAAGCCCTTCTGGAGCTGCGGTTCGCGATTTTCTGCAAGCCGCGTCCAATCGTTACCATGGTGCCGACGTGGTGGTGATCCCGGCGTTGGTTCAAGGGGAGGGGGCGGTGCGTTCGATCGTTGCCGCCATCCGGGCTGCTGAGCGCATCACTCCTAAGCTCGACGTGCTGGTTGTTTCGCGGGGTGGCGGGAGCCTCGAAGATCTTTGGTGTTTCAACGAGGAGCCTGTGGTTCGTGCGGTTGCCGCATGTTCGATTCCGACGGTTTCGGCGGTAGGGCACGAAATCGATGTAACGCTTTGCGATTTGGCCGCGGACCTGCGCGCGTTGACTCCGACCGATGCGGCAACACGGGTGCTGCCGGACGGAATGTCGCTGAAATCCAGCGCTGTCAATCTGCGTCAACGTCTCGACCGTTCGATCCGCCTTTCCATTCTCCAACGCCAAAGCGAAGTTGCCGCACTGAAGCAGCGGCCGATCCTACGCAAACCGATGGAGATCATTCAGCTGCGAGCTCGATTGCTCGATGAGTTGGATGCGCGGGCACGTCGCGCGATGACCGGCCAAATGAAGCAGGGGCGGAGTCAAGTGGGTGAACTCGCCGCTTCGCTTTCGGCGCTCTCGCCGCTCGCGGTGCTATCACGGGGCTACAGCGTGACTCTCGACGCCGACGGAAATGCGATCTCGGACGCTGGCATGCTAAAACCCGGCGATCTACTCGAGACGCGATTCCACCACGGACGCGTGCTCTCCAAGGTCCAAGCCGAATGACGTTTCGAATCCCCTGAGGTGGCCGATTCCAAGCGAGATCACCGCGCCTTCGGTACCGGGCCCATGCGAGCCCTGCGGCCGTGATCGTAACGCTACGGCAATTGCTCGAGCCGCTCGATGACACGCATTAGGTCGGCCGGCAAGGGAGCTTCGAAGGTCATCATTTGCCCGCTCTGTGGATGGCGAAACGTCAACTTGCGAGCGTGCAACGCTTGGCGTTCGAGCAACACGGTGTCTTTCGCGGCATCTCGAGTGCCCGTAAGCATCCCCAGCGAAACCTCCGCGTGCCCCGCATAGAGGCGGTCACAAAGGATCGGGGCCCCGATGTGAGACAAGTGAACTCGGATTTGGTGCGTGCGTCCCGTCTTTGGCCTGACGCGTACTTGGGTGAAACGCCCATGCCGGCTGATCACCTCATAGAACGTCGATGCGGCCTTGCTGGTAGCATGATTCTCGCGAATCGCCATTTTATCGCGTTGGTACGGATGGCGACCAATCGGCACATCGATGATGTCGCGATCGCGATCAATGCGTGCGGCCGTGATCGCAAAGTATTCTTTTTCCACTTCGCGGTTAGCGAACTGTTCCGACAAATGAACGTGAATCGAATTGGTCTTGGCGACCACGATCACACCGCTGGTGTCACGGTCGAGTCGATGCACGATCCCAGGCCGCGTGGGGCCTCCCACATCGGAAAGCGACTGAAAGCGAAACGCTAACGCACTGGTCAACGTGCCTGTCCAATTGCCGCGCGCCGGATGCACGACCATCCCAGGTGGTTTATTGACAACGACCAAGCCGTCGTCTTCATACAACACATCGAGCGAGATGTTTTCGGGGACGGTGTCGTCCGATACTGGCTCGGGGACGCGAAAGCGGATTCGTTGATTCGCTTGGATTTTCACGCTCGGACGAACCGTTCGCCCGTCCAGCGTCGCACCTTCGGCCTGAATCGCTTGCGTGATCTGTGTACGACTAAAGCCGTCGCACGCCTGCGTCAAGAAATAATCAATCCGCTGACCCGTCGCGGACTCAGGCACGACGATGTCTCGATAGACCATTTCGCCGATGCGGATTTCACACGTGTCATCCTCATTCTGCTCATCGCTTGATTCTTCGACCCCGGTTTCGCCGGAGCCAAGTACGATGTCGTCGTCGGGAGAGTCTTGGCTCACGAGGCGTCCGACTCAGTCGCCGCTTCGGCGGTTTCGGGCACTTCCGGCTTAGGATCTGCTGGCGGAGCGAGTTCAACGTCCTTCTTCTCGGCGGGCTCAGTGGCCTCTTTCTTCACCTCAGGCTTAGGCTCTTCCTTCGCGGGTTCTTCCTTCGCAGGCTCTTCCTTCGCAGGCTCTTCCTTTGCGGGTTCTTCCTTTGCAGGCTCTTCCTTCGCAGGTTCTTCTTTCGCAGGTTCTTCTTTCGCAGGTTCTTCTTTCGCAGGTTCTTCTTTCATTTCTTCGCTGGCACCTTCCTCAGGAAGATTCAACCCATCCACGGGCTCTTTGTCGCTGGCGCCGCCCAGATCGGGAAGTTGCAAGTCGGGCATTTCGGGAAGGATCGCACCACTGGGGAGCGAAGGGGGAGCCGATGGGTCGGCTGGCGAAAAGTCTTGATCCTTGAACCAAACCAAGAAGTCCTTGGTGTCTTCGTTCGAGAGGGCAGCGATCCGTTCCTCACACGCCTTGACCATCTCCTCGGATTCACCGATTTTCGCACACTCTTTGTAAGCCGCGATTGCACTGTCGAGTTCGCCCAGCGCCTCTTCGCTACGCGCGATGCCGAAATGGGCTCGCGAGAGCAATAACTCGTTTCCGCCTTCGGTGATCGCGTTGCGAAACGCCTTGCTCGCTCCCTTCAACTGGTCTTCGGCATCCATCCGGTTGGTGTAAAGGGTCCGTGTTCCCTGGGCCAACAACGTACTGCCTTGATACAGATGGGCCCATGCTGCCGCTGGGGTGCCAGGATATTTTACCGCGACGGTGGCAAGGCCTTCTGGATCCTGCGATCCAGCCTGCTGCATCATTAACTCAAACGTCGCTTGGCTACGATCTTCTTTTGCTTTGCTGGTGTAGATCGCGTAGCCAATCCCGCCGACCAAAAGTGCGGCCAATCCCACGGCAATGGGACGCGAATACGGCTCAATCGCTTGGTTGATCCGAACGAGATAGTTGGCGAGTATGTTTTCTTGCAGTTCGTGGCGGCGTTCGCTGTTCATCGCTTCGTCTTATTTGGATTGGATTGACACGCAGATTCAGGTGCCATCGGAGCTGTCGGTGTCGGAGGGGCGATTGGCGTTAGAGCGAAACCCCACCGAAGCGCTGAAGTATAGAAATCATAATGAGTTAGCGTCAATAGAGTCACACCACGTCGTCGCAGAAAGCAATTGTTCGGCCTGACGCGAACGACGCCGCTCCATTTGTCGGAAACCAGGCAAAATGCGTCCCTTGGCTAAGCTTCGCGGCACCGCGACAGCGGACTTCGCGTCGCATTCCACGCCGCAGGGATGCCCGCCCAAGGGTAAACTTGGCTGGCCGCACTCCGAAGTGCCAGATCTAGCGAGACAAGAAAACTACTTTTCTTGATGGTGACGGCTCTCGTTGCCGACTCTCGGGCATCGCATCCTGGCGGCATCGAGGCGGCGTGACTGCCCTTAGGCGGCGTTGGCGACTTGAGACCCCTGCAATGCGAGCAGCGAATCGCAAATTCCTTGGATCACTCGATCCCTTTGCGAAACGCGGCGCTTAGCCCACGCTCGGTTCAGCAACAACTCGACACCGATATACCTTTCCGCGGGAAAATAATTCCGCATGGCGGTGATTAAGCTTTCGGTCGTCCCGCGGCGAGGATAATTCCGGCGAACGCGCACCATCGGAATGACGTCGTACATCTCGTCCATCCAATCGAGGCAAAAATCGACCTCATCGTCGCGTGACGGGTCATACAACAGCCCGATGTCCGTTCGCCGCAGCATGCCGTTGCTGCGAAGCGCGAACGAGCGAACCGATACGTGAATGGCGTATCCGCTCCGCCGCGTCTGCTGTTCAATCGCATGCTGCACCCGGGTTCGGTAGGCTGTATGGACCTCATCAATGAGCCGCTGGCGAACTTCATCAGGCCACCGCCGCACTGTCGCGGACATCACGTTGCGATGGCGTGTCGAGCGGGTCACGTCAATCAATTCGGGCGAATGCACGTTTTCAATCACGGGAACACAGAGCAGCTTCGCCAGTCGGCGAGCGACGTAACGCGCCGGTTCGTCGCCGGGAAGTTGCGCGGGCAAGTGCCCCGGCATGAAAGCGGGATGCGCCAGCGTGATATTGGGTAACAAACGCTCCGCGTGCTGGCAAAGAGGGACGCCATCACCGCCAACCTCGGCCGCCGGACCCAATCGAATGGAGTCTTGGGGGAGTAGAAAGGAGGAGCCGGCGAGCCAATCGGGGACTCGATCACCTCCCGTTTCACAGCTAATCAGAATGGTCATCGCGGAAGCCCAACGTTCGTCATTGCAACGGCCTCATTGGCCATCGGCATCGAATCGGTCCTTCGGAGCGGGCTACACGATACCCACCGACTGAACATTTATTACCGAATTGTAGGGTTCGACGCCAAGGCGGGTAAACGCCGAATTCATGCGTCCGGCAAATAAAACAGCTCCGGCGACACGATCCGGAAAGATTCCTCTTGTCTCCGCTGCTGCCGAATGGCTAACAACAGGCTCCGTTCCCCGAATTTGATCCGCTTTAAGAGAAGACGTCCCAATGGGCTCGCCAAAAAATGTTAGCTGGCTAAGCGTTGTTGCACTGGCTGCGATCGTTTGTGTTGACGCGCCTAAGTCGTTGCGAGCCGATGACGGAAGTTTGGCCTCCGAGCCGTATGTCGTCTTCGTGGCCCAAGACGAGGCTTATGCGCGTTGCGGTCCATCGGACGATCACTATCGAACCGACCCGCTTCGCTATGGACAGGAGCTCGAAGTCTACGTCGAGACTGCTGACGGATGGCTCGGCGTCCGCCCACCTGACGATAGTTTTTGCTGGGTTCCGGCTGATGCGGTCGAGCTCATCGGCAACGGTGACACCGCGGCGGTGACCGAGGACCGAACCGTCGCTTGGATCGGAACCCACCTCGGACGCGCACGCCAATTCCGTTGGCAAGTACAGCTCGCCTCAGGTGAGCAGGTTAGTATTCTCGGAAGCGGCCAACGCGATGGCGCCGACGGCCCGCGCACATGGTACCGGATCGTCCCGCCCTCGGGCGAATTCCGTTGGATCCACGAAAGTCAAACCGCCGAGAGCGCTGAGCAGCTCGTGCAAGCGATCCGGCAGAAATCGAGCGAGGGGATCGAATTCTTGCCAACCGAAAAAGTCGCCAAGAATAGCAACGGCAACGATGCTTTCGCCGGGCGCGGAGAATCTCGCTTGGAGCCTCGGCGAGAAACCGAGGCCCCGCTTGCCGTGCAGGGCGAGCAAGAGGGGAACCGCTCGCAAGGCGCATCGGTGTCGCAGGTCGCGATGCCGCTCGTCGCTGCGTCCACTCCTTCATCTGCAGCCGCACTCGCCCCGGTGCCTCAAGGCGACACGCCTCAGTTGAACGAGGCTCCCCGAACGGGCGACGTCACGACGCCGGAGCCGATTGGTAGTGGGCTAAACGAAGAGTGGCGTTCGAGTTCGGCGGATCGGCAAGCGAGCAAATCGAAGCACGAGCATCCCGTTTCGGACGCAGCGTCTCAGCGAGGACTGTTGGCGTCACTCGAATTTATTGGACGCCCAAGGCTAACAGATATCAACGCAGGTATTCGTCAAATCGGCAGTGGGTTGCTTGAACCCGCAAGCCCTAACAACAGTGCCCCAGGGGAAGTCGCCGAAGCCGTCGACGCCAACTGGGTCGCAGGGGCCGTCCGCCCAGCAACCGCAACGGCAGCTGGCCCGGCGGACGCTGTCCAGCGAGCCACCCATCTGCAACCGATCACGATGGCGGCGGCCACGCCCGGGCCGTTGGCTCAGGTGCAAACTGCCTTGCCCTCTCCTGCGACTCGCTACGTTTCTTCGTCTGCGATTGCAGCAATCGAGACCGAAGCCCGCGCGGCGGACGTCGAGCGATTGAGCTTGATTTTCTCTCGTTTGATGGCGGCCAGTGCGTCGTCCGCAGAAATGGCTCCTGTCGCTCGAGCCGCGCACCAGATTTCCGTCACCAATCCCGACTCCGTTATCGCCGGGCGTGCTCGGTTGTTGGCCGAGCGTGTTGAGCAGTACCAACGCGTCGCCGAACGGCGTGATGGCGCTGCGGTGATTCAAGGGACGGGATCGCCATCGATTCCCGTTGCCCAAGCGGCTTCAGCAAGGGGCTCGGTTAGCGTGGCAAGTGCCCCTCTTGCTCACGCAGATACCGGTGCCGTCATGTCGCAGCCTATGGCATCGCCATCGGAGCACAGCCAAAGCGGTGTCGAAGAATTAACCGCTACCGGATTCTTGGTCCAAGTCTACTCCGCACGGAAGGACAGTCCCCCGTTTGCAATTACCGATAACGGAGGGCAAACGCTCGCGTACGTTACGCCATCGCCGGGGCTGAACCTACGGATGCACCTCAATAGCGAGGTGCGTGTTCAAGGAACTCGCTCCTTTTTGCGGGGGCTGAATACTCCGCATATTCGCGTTGCCCAGGCGACGCGGACTCTCGATCGCTAGCCCCCGGTCGGACTGGAACGCATCAGGTCCATCGTGCATCGGTTTCATGCGGCACGCTCCGGCAACGTCGGTCTCGCATTATCGGTCTCGCATTATCGCTCCGGTTCGCTCGTCTCGCGTCCAGTCAGCGCTGCAATGTCTCAACCGTGAGCTGGGGTAACGTCGGTTGCGGATCCCGGATTCTCGTGCTTCGTCACGATGTCATTTTGTTTGTGATGGTGCTGGTTTTTTGCGTGCAATATGAGTTGGTACGAGGCGCTGCAGTCGTTCGTTTTACGGCTTGACCCTTTGGGTTTGAATTCAGTATTCGGTGTCCCTTGTCACCGCTACTCTCGCGTCGCTTGAAACCATTGTATGCAATCCAATAAGCAACTTTTTGCGAACCATTCCGCAGCCATCGTGATGGCAATCGCGGTGGCCATGGGATCCCATGGCGTTGCGGGTCAGGGGCTAACGCTTCCCGAGCCTACAGCGGTCCAAGCGAGTTACCAAGCACATCTCGACGACGCCGTCGTTCCCGCTAGTTTTAACGAAGCGGCTGCAGCCCCAGAAACGAACGCCGCTGCGCCCGCGAAGAAGGAAACGATCCAGTCGGAACTGGCTTCCGTCGAAGCGGCCACAAACTTGTCCGATGAGGTCCGCAAAGGTTACGTCGAACGCTTGCGAAAAGCGATCGTTTGGACGGACAACGAGGAAATCGCCAGGAAGCGTTCCGCCGAAATCGAGGCGTTCCTGTTGACGCTGCCGAAAGTGCTCGCGGAGGCCCAAGCCGCGATGGCCGTTTCGGTCGATTCCGAACCGCCTGCCGTCCCGATGGGAGGCACGATTGCGCAGCTCGAGCAGCAACTGATTGCTCTGCGAACGCAAATGGAAGCCGAGGAATCAGAGTTCCACAGCAAGGAACGCGAGATCGAAAATCGCACCGTTCGTCTTGGCGAATTGGCGAAGGAGATCTTGGACATCGAGAAGCGAATCGATGATGCGAAGAAGCAAGTCGCCACACTCGGCACCGAAAATCTGTCGTCTCGGATTCAGTCGATGGAGCAACAGGCCCGCGTGGCCTGCCTTGAGCAGCAATTGCTGACGATGAAGGCCGAGCGACGGCGTTTAGAAGAGGTCGCTCCGCTGTTGCCATTGCAACGCGATATCTTAAATCGGGCGGTCAACACACGCAAGAAACACCTGGCGAGTTGGCAGGTTGCCCTTGATAAATGGCGCAAGGACGAGTCGTTGCGTCAAGCGGCTGAGGCGCGTCGGGTGGCTAACGAATCGCATCCCGCCTTGAAATCCGCTGCCGAAATCAATGCGGAGATTGCGGAGTCGCGAATCAAGACTGCGGCCGATATTGAACGCATCGGCAAGATGATCGAGCTGCTTAACACCAAGGCCAAGCATTTTAACGAGGCGTTTGAAACGCTACGGTCCAAGGTCGAACACGCCGGCGCTACCTCCTCCACAGGTTTGCTGCTACAAAAACAGCGAGGGGAACTTCCTTCGCCTTCGACGTTTGCCAAGCGTGTCGAATTAGTGGCAACGGAAATGCCTGCGACCCACTTGCAATTGACCGAATGGAAACAGATGCAACGCGACGTCGCTGATCCCGACGACGCCGCAAACCGGATGGTCGAATCGTTACCAGCATCGGTGCAGCAGTATGATCATGCCAATGTTGTCGAGGTGGTCTCGAGATTGTTGCGAGATCGACGCGATCTGTTGGACAACGCAATCGCAGACCAAGAAGCATTGCTGCGCAACTTAAACGAACTGGAATTGATCAACCAGAGCGTCGAGACTCAGGTTGCTGAGTTTCGGCAATTCCTTGACCAACGAGTGCTCTGGATTCGCAGCACCGATGCGTTTGCCGCAAAGGATCTCCGTGAAGCGTCCAAAGGGCTCGCCACGTTGATGACGCCCTCGAAGTGGGTGGAAGTGGTTCGTGTTTTTGCTGGCGACATGCTGCAACGTCCTGTGTTCGTCGTGTTTCTGGCATCCTCGTTTCTATTGCTGTTGCTTTTCCATGCACAAATGCTGGCCGCGGTGCGGCGGTTGTCGCAACCTCCTGAACCCGGATGCGAAGCAAAATTTTCGCGTTACGCCGCCGCGTTTGGAATCGCCGTCTTCCTATCGGTTCGTTGGCCCGTATTGTTACTTGCGGCCGGTTACCGATTGCGGTTAGCGAGTGGATCGACGGAATGGACTCAATCGGTCGGCGACGCCTGCATCACTACGGTGCTGTTCTTGTGGGCATGCTCGTTGGTCCGAGAGATGTGCCGTCGCGAAAGTGTCGGGGAGCGAGTCTTCAAGTGGTCCCCGACGGCGCTTGCCAAGGTGCGCAACGTCGTGGACTTAACCGTTTTCGTCGGGACCCCCGTGTTTGCCCTGCTCCAGCTTTCGCAATTTAGTGACGTTGCGGAGATGCGAAGTTTGCAACGGTTGCTGTTCATCTCGATTCTAGGTTTCGTCGGTCTTCAAATCGGATGGTTAGTTCGCCCCGGCGGGCCCTTCATGCTCTGCCTGCAACGCGAAGATTCAACGTCGATTACCTATCGGCTGCGACATCCCATTTGGTTCATCGTCACGGGAGCCCCGCTGGCATTTGCAATCCTATCCTTGGTGGGATACCACTTTTCGGCTTATCATTTGTCGGGGCGGCTAGCCGAAACCGCGATGGCGTTAGTGACCATCATCGTGATGTACTCGCTCGCGATTGGTTGGCTCGAAGTCAATGGCTACAATCGAGAGCTTGCCAGAAGTCTTGCGATTGAAGCGGAGCAAGCGGAATCGCTGGAATTGGCTAATCACATCGCCAACCATGACGAGGACGAAGAGGACAGCGAGTCGTTGGGTGAGGATGCGAGCCAAGAAACCGTGAACTCGGAGTTTTGCGATCTGCTGCGATGGGCCAGCGTGATGTTGCTGATCTGTGGCGGTTGGATTATTTGGTCGGACGTGTTGCCGGCGTTGCGCGTGCTCGACCGAGTCGTGCTGTGGACCAATATCGAATCGATTGCCGAAACCGTGGTCGACAAGCAGGGCTACCAATCGATTGTAATGAACGAACGCTCGGTTCCTACGACGCTGACGGACCTGTTTGCCGCGATGTTGGTCGTCATCGCCACGTTGTTGATCGGGCGGCGACTCCCCATCGTGCTGGAGTTGACCGTGCTGGATCGATTGCCATTAGAAGCGGGGACACAACAAGCCGTGGCAATCCTCGTGCGTTATGCGGCAACCATCGCAGGAACGCTGTTTGCCTGCAGCGTGATCCGCTTGTCATGGAGCAGTGTCCAGTGGTTGGCTGCGGCGATGACCGTGGGGCTAGGCTTTGGCTTGCAAGAGATTTTTGCAAACCTGGTTAGCGGTTTGATCATTTTATTCGAGCGTCCCATTCGAGTCGGCGACATGGTGACGGTGGGGAACTTGACGGGCAATGTGACTCGTATGCAAATGCGTGCGACCACAATCACCGATTTTGATCGTCGCGAGATGATCGTGCCTAACAAAACCTTTATCACCGACAACGTCATCAATTGGACGTTATCTGATCCCATCAGCCGGATTGTGTTGCCCGTAGGGGTGGCCTTTGGGACCGATGTCCATCATGTGCAACGGATTTTAATGAGGATTGCGGAACGAAATCCCGCCGTTATGAAGGAGCCCGCCCCGAGCACCTTGTTTAAGGGGTTTACCGAGAGTGCGCTCGACATTCGGCTGCATGTGTTCATTCCCAAACGAGATATGTACCCGATCGTTTTGAATCAGTTGAACGTGGCGATAGCAACCGAGCTGCATCGTGCGGGAATTCAAATTGCATATCCACAGCGAGATTTGCATATCAAAACGGTCGATTCGCTTGCCGCTTTGATTCCACGCGTTCGCGAACACAACCAGAATCGCGATCAACATCGGGATCAAAACGTGGCCTAACGGGGTGATTCCATCGAGTGCCATTCGCATCGTCGTTCACTTCGAATGATGCAGGACGAATGACGCAGGACGGTGGAGGCAATCGGAAGTCGAGGACAAGCGGTGACAGTCGAACAGGCGGAGGTGATGAGAGCCTCGAAGGGAGTTGGATTTTGTTGCGAACATGGACCAGGACGAAATGGCGACGAGGCGTGTGCATTGCATTCGGCCTGTTGTTGTCGCTCGTCCTGTTGCGAAATCCGATCTTACGATTTGCAGCGGTTCACATCGGATCCTACACGCTTGACGCGTCCATCGAAATCGAGTCGCTTGAATTAGGCCTGACGACGATTCAGGTGACCGGCATTGTCCTGCGTGAGCCTGCACAGACCGGACCCTCTCAAGCTAGCGAGCCGCAAGCCACCGTCGGGCGTGTCGCCGTCAAGTTGTCGCCATGGGATGGGATCCGTAAGGGCATCTGGGCCAGCAATGTGGTCGTTGACGATCCCTGTTTGCATCTGCGTTTTGATCGCGGTGGCAACTTGATTTCGCAGTTCCCGGCGAGCCAGGGGGAGTCAAGCGAATCAGCTGGCACGATTCCCATTGGCCGGCTTTGCGTCAACCAGGCAAAGCTAGTGGTGCATCAAGATGGCCGCGATCCTTTTTCAGTTAGGGATGTTGGTGTTCAGGCCGAGTTTGGCGACTCG